>JBGSTO010000394.1:0-15904 GCA_041736465.1 Anaerolineales bacterium
GCCGCGACCAGCGCCAGGGCCTGCCTGCGGACAGGCAGCAAGGCTTCCAGTCGCCGCCTGCGTAAGGCTGCGCGCAGCGGGTTGGCAAGCGGCGCCGGCAGCAGGCGCAGTAATAAACCTGCCAGCAAGTTTGCCGGGGAAGTTTTGCGCAAGCGAGACCAGCTCGAGATAAGCGCTCTTCGCCGGCGCAGCAGTGTGCGCCATTGGCGGTCTGCCCAACTGCCTGGAGGTGCAAGCCGCAGACGAATGCGCCGTGTGGTACGGTTCTTATTCATGGGGATATTCAAAATAGGGCGCCTGCCTGGGAAAGCCATCTCCAGGGCAGGCGCAATGCTTAGGTTAGGGGAATATCAACGGGGATAAGCCGACAGCAGGCTTGCTAAGGCTGGCTTAGCTCCATCTCCATCACTTCCACTGGTGGAATATAGACGAAGCTGGCAGAGGCGACGCCCTCGCGATAGCCTGTGAAGCTGACGCTGCCTGAGCGATAAAAAGTCCAGTCGTAATCAGGGCTGGCGTCGTAGTAAATCACGCCAATCACACCCGGGTACTGCGCCAGCAGTGTATAAGCGTCTCGCAGCCACAGGTTCTTCTGGTCTGGAGTGGTCGTGCGGCTGCTGTTGTAATACGCGGTGGTGCCGGTTTGAGCGACCATGATTGGCTTGCTGGGCGCCATGGCGGTCATGCGGGTCAGGTAAGGCGAGAATACTTCGCTGGGGGTTTGCCAATCTTTGTATGGATTGAGCGGGTGATAACCGAAGTTGTATCCTGAGAAAGCCACCACATCCACGTAGGCATCCCCCGGGTAATAGCTCTCAAAACCAGGGTCGCTGCTGTCGCTGTACCCGTTGGGAGCAAACACCCAACGGACTGAAGCCGATGGGACCCCTTCCTCAGAGAAAAGCTGGCGGATGCGCTTGAATGCGATCTTGAAGTTTGCCGGGTCTAGCCCATAGGGAACCCAGTCGCCGTTCATTTCTTGCATCGGCGCCAGGAAAGCCATGCGCGTACCGCCGTTGGCGTATATGGCAAAATCACGCGCCCAGGCGCGGATTTCGGCATCTCTGCCGCCGCTGGCGATGTTATAGGCGCTGGTGTTGAAGTAAATGTTCACGAAGGGGGTATAGCCGTTATTCCATATCGTGGGCAGCATATTGCTGACGGTCTTGAACTGATCGATCGAGTGGAAAACACCTGCCAGGGAGAGGTGCTTGCCAGACCAGGTGTCTAAGGGAATGAATTCCTTGTTGATGGCATCCTGTACCATCGGCTGCCAGTAGTTGCTTGGGTAGATACCCAGCATAACATTCCGCACGGGGCTGTTGAGCACCGTGATAGGCAGGAACACTTTTCGAATGGTTGCGTCTGGATTGTTCGGATCAAGCGGCTCGGCCTGTACGTGAACTTGCGGCATAAAAACAACACTAAGGAAAGCCACCAGAACCCACAGGCGAAGCAGGTGGGTATGATTCTGGAAGGCTCGATGGGTTATCAGCATGAAAGTTATCCTTAAGATTTGGTTAAGTAATGTTAATTGTAAATTAATTCGTATCTGCACTCCATTTTGACGAACTCATCTTAACCAATTATCGGACAACTCACAAGAGTACTTGAGAACTATTTCACATGCCTATCAATATTGTTAGTCTTTCATTCGCGCCTGTAATTGCCCCGCCACCGCCCTGGCTCTGCTCTCCCAGGTGTTGCTGCGGGCGACATTCTCGATGATTTCCAGATAGCCGGGATCTGAGCGGGCTGACAGGGCCGTTTCCAGTTTTTCCAGGAACTGGACGTGGTTTTCGGCTACCAGCACGCCAGGATAACGGCGGCATTCGGGCAGTGCGGTGGAGACGACCGGCAAGCGGCATGCCATGTACTCGAACATCTTGATCGGAGAAGTCGCTAATGTGATGGCATTGACTTGAAAAGGGATGATTCCGACGTCGAAGCGCCAGGTATACGCGAATAAATCCGGATAGGGCTGCATGCCCAGCCAGTGCACGTTGTCGTTTTCCAGCACGCCGCTGGCTGGCAGGCTGCCGTCATAGTCAACACCGATCAGCACAAACTGCCAGGCAGGTCGTGCTCTTGCCAGGTAACCCAGCAAGTCATAATCGAACCAGGTGGCGAGGGCGCCGGAATAACCAACAACCACCGAGCCATCCAGGTCCGGCAGCCACCTGGGCGGAGGTGTATCCCCCGATTTGGGGCGCCAGTTCTGAATCAGATCGTAATCCACCCCGTTGGGCAGCAGCAGTGTATCCTGCCGCAGCGGCGCGGCTGCCTGCTGCAGGCCAGGTGCGGTGACCAGCACCACATTTGCCTGCTTCAGCAAAGCCTGGTGATCCTCGAGACGCGCGCCGGAAACTTGCAGATCGTCGTAGTGGTCGTAAATCAAGATGGGCTGGTTGAAGTGCTCCAGCAGCGCCCGGTTCCAGGCGGAACCCAGGTACACAATTGGCTTCTCCAGAATTCGAAAGGTCTCCATTGGCAGGTGGCAGAGCACCAGATTGGGCTCGATGTGTTGAAATCCGAAAACCGCATCGGTACGTTCGTTTGCCGTACAGTAGAAATACAGGTAGCCGAGCCGTGCAAAGGCGCGCGCCATCTGGTGCGGGCGCTGAAACATGAAAGCCCAATCGTGGGTGGGGGGGTAAACGATGACGCCTTTTGATGGCTGGCTGCTTTGCAGGATGCTGCGCAGCTCTGCCTGGTAGTGCTGCACCTGCCGCTGCTGCACCTGCCCACGATTGCGCACACCGGCGGCAAAGGACAGCATCTGCACCACGCCCAGCCAGTCCAGCAGCAAAGTGTAAGGGAAGAACGCCATGCCCAGGCGGCGGGAGTGCTCCTGGTTATCACGGTGCAGGCGCAAAGCAGCCAGAGCCAGCCAGGTGGTCCAATACAGCAGGCCTGCCGGCCAGAACAGGCACGACAGGGCGATTCCGGCGACCAGCAGCAGCAGTCGCCGGCTGTAGGTCAAGGCTACCTCAACCGTCTTGTACCAGTACAGCCCGGCGGCGATGCCGGTTTCGCCGTCGCCGCGAGCGTAGCGGGCATAGGTGCGCAGCAGCCTTGAGAGCCTGTCGGGGGCGCGCCACGAAACGCATGCCTGCGGTACGAAAGCCCAACGCGCTGGCTGAGCTTTGAGCTGGTAATCGAACAGTGTGTCTTCGCCGGCATCGGTCAGCCATTCCGGGTATCCGCCGGCTTGCTGCCATAGATTTTTTTTGAAAGCCAGCGAGCGCCCGGAAGGCAAGAAAGACTGCGGCTGCACGGTTTCCAGGTGCACGCCGAACAGGTCGGCTGCAAGGCGGCTGGCGGGAAAGGATGTGCTGATGGTGTTGTTCTGGACAACCTGGTAGTAGCCGGCGCTCAATGCGATCTCGGGGTCGCGCTCGAAGGGGGCGACCAGCCGGCGCAGCCAGTCTGGCTGCAGGGTGCACCCCAGGTCGGTGCAGGCTATGATCTCGTGCGTCGCGTGCTGGATGGCAAGGTTGCGCCCGCGCGCGATATTGCTGCCAGGAGCGCTCAGCACGATCAGGGGAACAGGAAACGATTTTGCCCGGCGCTGTAAAATCTCCAGCGTCCCATCGCTGGAGCCGCCGTCGCAGATCACCACCTCATCCGGCAAGCGCTCCTGCTGCAGCAGCGAGTCCAGCCAGGCTTCCACTCCGCCGGCCTCGTTGCGGCAGGTGGCAATCAGCGAGACCTGGAGGCGCTGTAAGGCTGCAGGCGAGCTGGCTGCATCCAGGCGAGGCGCGTAATCTGGCAGAAAGGTATCATCTGCCGACAGAAAAACCTGGCTGCGATCCACCAGCGGCTTCTGCCAGCGGTACTGGCGGTAAAAGCCGCGCCAGCCCTGGGGAATCACAGGGCGCATGAATCTCAGTATTGCCTTTACCGCATTCAACAGCCGGTCGCGAACAGGTGACAAACTCAATCGCGCAGCGGTGTGCGCTCCTCCGGCTCTGGTGAAGCGGCGAGGCTGTTTACCGGTGCTGGGCCGGTCTGATTGGCCTGCATGTCGCTCAAAGGTTCTCGCTGGAAAAATTCTGCCCAGCCAACGGCTGCCAGGATGAACAGAAGGGGCATCATCCAGTAGGCATAACGGTTCTGCACTTCGAGAATCGAATGCATCAAGGTGCTGCCCAGCAGGGTCATCGCAATGATATTCATGCGCCCGGTTGGTCGCCGCAGCAGGATAAATGCAGCGGCAGTGGAGAGAATCCAAACGGCGGCATGGAAGGGCTGCGAAAGATTGGTGAACTGGCGGATCAAGGCCTGCGTCTCTTCAGGGGAGCGCTCTGGGGACAGCTTCTGTGTGCTCCAGAAAATGCTGTAGCCATCATCTTGCCAAAGCACAGCCACTTTCGAAATCGTAAGCTGCAAAAAACGAGCTGGCTGCCCGGTGATCCGCCGCAGTGCTTCATCCCAGGCGAATTCTTTTGCCACCTCAATATTGGGATGCTGGCTCATCAGGTCGTAATCTGCGTAATTCCACAAGCCCCCGGACTCGTAGTTAGCGCCTACCAGCAGGCTGAAGGCGGTGGTCGAGGTCGGGTAGACACGCACGCGTGCGTGGATGGCCTCCCGGTAAAGCCAGGTCATGCTGGCAAACGCAACCAGGAGCAAGCCTGCGGCAGCCAGTTTGTGCTTAAACAACGGCTGCTTCAGCGGGCTGAAAAGCAGGGCGATTAGAACAGCCAGTAAGATGATCAGGTTCGTATTGCGGGTGGCGGCGCCCAATGCAAAGCACACGCCGGCGGCGATCAGGCGGGCGCCAGCCGCTGGAGCCGGAATGTGGTCTGATTTTAGCGCCGGATAGGCGGCTGCCAGCCCTGCCAATGCCAACAGCGTTGCCAGATGTTCGGAAGCCAGCACGCTGGAAAAGGCCAGTTGTGCCGGCCAAAGGGCGAATAAAACGGCTGCCAGCCGGGCGGCGCGCGCTGTGGATAACTGCCGGGCAATGGCGTAGATCAGCGCCAGAGACGCCAGGCCGAACAGCAAATTGACCCATTTTGCGAGCAGCACATTGCCCAGCGCCTCGCTTGTACTCGAGAGCCCGCTGCCAGTCAGATTGTAGAAGATTGCCAGGATTCCAGGGTAGCCTAAAGAGTACAACTGCATCGGGTACGCCTCGGCGTACAGTTCATCCAGCGGCGCCGCTGCGGCGATCTTGCGCGCCAGATCCTCATACACCGCGAAATCGGATACCGGCTGAGTGGGCGTGAGAGCGATCCATGCCAGGCGGCTGAGCAGGAAGAACACCAGGCAAGCCACCAGAAAGAATTGCTCTGAGCGCAGCATCCCCCCTTCTCGCAGGCGATGCCGCGCATCGTCCGGGAAGGATTGCTTCGAGCGTGGCATCCCCCCTTCCTGTTTCGGGAAGGGGGGCAGGGGGGTTAGGTTGCGCAGCACGCTCTCACCCCGCCAGGCAGCCAATACAAACAGGCCAAGCAGCAGCGCCGCCAGCAGGTAAGAAAACCAGGGCATATGACTGCGCACCATGAAGCTTATTGTCGCTGCGGAGGCGAACAGTCCCAGGCCTGCCAGCAGCACCAGCAGCAGGCGCTCAAATAGAATGCGATCAACCTTCAGGTTCAAAAGAGTGGAGCCTATGGAAATTTTTTGGGGGCGTGGGCTGTGGTCAAGCGCCTATTTACGCGCCAGCGCCTATTTTACGCGCCGGCAGCGTGTTCAATATCTGTGCGGCGCGGCGATCCCAGGTGTTTTCTTGTGCGGTTTGCTGCAGCAGGCGCTTGTAGGAATCGTCATCCCGGAGCTTCAACGCCTCATCCAGCTTTGCGATGAAGTCGGTTTCATTGCGACCGATCAGGACGCACGCATATTTCAGACACTCGCGCATAGCGGTAGTAACCACCGGCTTCTCTGCCACCATGTACTCAAATAGCTTGATGGGTGAGGTGGAATGGGTGATCTCGTTCAGGCGGAAGGGAATCGTGGCGACATCGAAATATTTCAGATAGCGCGGCAGGTCACGGTAGGGGCGCGTCCCAAGCCAGTGAATGTTATCCAGTCCGGGTCGCCTCTGCAGCTCTTGCACCGAGCCATCATAGTCAGGGCCAATCAGCAGGAACTGGTAATTGGGGCGGGCGCGGGCTGCCTCCATCCACAGATTGAAATTGAACCAGCGCGCCAGCGCTCCGTAGTAGCCGATAATCGGGCCGCGCGCCACCAGGGCGGCGATGTCTTCCGGCGGGGATTGGGTCTCTGCGATCACACCGCGGATGAATTCGGCATCCACGGCATTTGGCGCCAGGATGGCATCCGGACGGGTGGCTTGCAGCCGCTGGAAGAGCACATCCGCGGTTGCTACGACCACGTTGGCATCGCGCACCTGGGCATCGTGATTACGCTGCAGTGTAGCAAGATCCCCGGGCAGTACGTTCAATTCGTCGATGTACTCGTAAACCACCCGCGGCTGTGAAAAGTTCTCCAGGTCGTGCTGGTTGTACGCCAGGACGATCACTGCCGGGGAAGGAATGCGCCTGAGCACTTCTAAGGGGGCGCGCGCATAGACGTACAAGCGCTCGCTGATTTTATTAAAGCCGGGTGGAAAATCGGTCGAGTTAGGGATTTCACAGTAAATCGTCAGGCAGCCCTGGCGGGCAAAAGCCAGCGCCATCTGCTGAGGTCGCTGGAAGAGCGGTACATTCCATAAAATGGTGGGCGCCAGCACGACAACATCTCTCGCCTGAGCATGCTCCAGCAGCAGCTCATCCAGCTGTTTTTCAGCTAAAGCACGGTCTATTGGCGGGGCGGCGGGGCGGACGGCTGGTGCTTGTGGTTCTGGAATGGGGCGTCTCAGTTTTTTCGCCTCACGCGCCAACCGGTTGACAGCGGCTCGACCCAGGCGGTGCTGCGGGCTGTTTGCCGGCGCCAGGCGCGCCAGCACGCGCCAGATCAGCCGGGTGATGCGATAACTGCTGCTGGATTCGACCATTGAGATGCGCTGGAGCAGTTCATTGATGGTGCGGTCGCGGTCGATCACCAGGTTCGCCAGCCAGGTTTTATCCTTCACATAGCCGGAAAGCTGCTCGTCACGCAGCTCGTCGCGGAAGCGCGGCGGGATCCATTCCAGACCCCATTTATCCTCGAATTTCTGGCGGTTTTCCTGAAACGTGTGCCAATAGCGTTCGAAGGCGGTAGAAGAAAATCCGGCGCTGCCCCAGTGGTGCACAAAGACATCTTCCGCGCACAGCAGGCGGTAGCCTTTCTCCTTCATGCGCAGCGAGTAATCATCGTCTTCGAACATGCCAAAGCCGAAGCGCTCGTCCAGGGGACCGATCTCCTCGTAAACCGAACGGCGCAGCGCGGTGCAAAACAGGGCCAGCATGCGAATTTCACGCCTCTCGTTGGCGTGTTCCCGGG
Source organism: Anaerolineales bacterium (assembly GCA_041736465.1). Classification (GTDB taxonomy): domain Bacteria; phylum Chloroflexota; class Anaerolineae; order Anaerolineales; family UBA4823; genus JAJUJL01. The sequence goes on from JBGSTO010000394.1 coordinate 7,396, forward strand.
TGTACTGGCGGGCGAAGGCTTGCATACCCGTCAGCCCCTGGTAATCCACACGGATGCGGCTCTCGTTGCCGGCTGCATTGGTTACCGGCCCGACCATGCCGGTGCTGGGATCCTGCAGGTGGCGGATCAAGCCGGACAGCCAGCCAGGGGTGACGACGGTATCATTGTTCAGCAGCACGAGATACTCGCCTTCGGCAGCCGCGGCGCCCTGGTTGTTGCCGCGCGAAAAACCGGCATTTTCCTGGTTCAAGATCAGCTTGACGTTGCTCTTTTGGGAGGCAAAATCCTGGAGAAAAGCCGGCGTATCGTCGGTTGAGGCGTTATCCACCAGGATGACCTCAAAATCGGGCGCCTCCGTGTGGGCGTAGATGCTCTCCAGGCACAGGCGCGTGTATTCCCGGTTGTTGTAGGTAAGGATGATGATGCTGGCGGGTGGTGCTGCGCTGGCGGATGGTACTGCGCTGGCGGATGGGGGCTGCATCTTTTGCATTAAAGCTCCTCACGCTTCGCTGGCCACGCACAAGGATCTAGATCCTTCACTGCGTTCAGGATGACAGATCAATGAAGGTTTTCCGGGGCGGATCAATCCGGGCGGTAGCGATGTGCAGACCAGTCCAGGCCCCATTTGGCCTCAAAGCGCTGGCGGTTTTCGGTAAACAGGCGCTGCATTTCTTCCGGCGGCAGTTTTGAAAAAGAGGCGCTGCCCCAATGGTGCACGAATACATCCTCGGCGCACACGATGCGGTAGCCGCTGGCGCGCACTCGCAGGGCATAATCGTCGTCTTCGAAAGTGCCCAGCCCGAAGCTCTCGTCCAACGGGCCGATCTCCTGAAACACTTCCCGGCGCATGGCGACGCATAAGAAGGCTAACATACGTATCTCGAAACGCTGTCCGAAGCGCTCCGCCTCGCGCCGGGCGGCAAAGGCATCGATCTCGTCCAAGGAGGGGTAATCCACCGGGATGCGGGTTTCGTTCCCCGAATGGTTGGTCACCGGCCCTACCATACCGACTTGCCGCTCACGCAGGTGCCGCACCAGCCCCGACATCCAGCCGGGGGTGACCACCGTGTCGTTATTCAGAAATATGAGCATCTCGCCGCTGGCAAGGGATGCCCCCTGGTTGTTGCCGCCTGCAAAGCCGGCATTGTGTGGGTTTAGAACAACGCGCAAACGGCCGTACCGGGCTGCCAATGCCTGCAGATACTGAGGCGTTCCATCTGTGGAGGCGTTGTCAACCACCACCACCTCATAATGCGGGTAGAGCGTTTTCTCGAAGATGCTCTCCAGGCACAGGCGGGTGTAGTCGAGGTTATTGTAGGTAAGCACCACCACGCTCACCCTGGGAAACGCGTTTTTGAGAGCGACCTGTAAATCCTGGAAGCGCTTTTCCCAGGTGTTCTGGCGCGCGAATTCAAATCGAGCTTCAACCACGGGCGCCGCTTGGGGAACCAGAGCCTGCTCCAGGGCTTCCAGCCAGCTCTCAACGTCATGCACCAGGCGTACATGCTGGCGGTAATGACGCAGCTCGTCCAGGTCACTGGCGACGACCGGTTTGCCCGCGCTCAGGTACTCGAACAGCTTGACCGGATTGGTCGCCTGGGTGAGGGGTGTCTTCTTGAAGGGGATAATGGCAGCGTCGAAAGCGTGCAGGTAGGGCGGCAGGCTGGCGTAGGGCTTTTCGCCCAGCAGGTGCACGTTTTCCAACGCCTGCAGTGGGTCCAGGTCAGCCGACCAGGTGCTGCCGATGAGCACGAAATTCCAGCCGGGGCGCCGCTGTGCCAGAGCAGCTACCAGCGCCGAGTCAAACCAATCGGCGATGGCGCCGTAGTATCCGATGATGGGGCCATGCAAGTCTGCCAGCTCGGCAGGTGGCTCGCCTACCGGAAAGCGAAAGTGCATGTAATCTGTGCCGTTAGGAATGTGCACTGTGTGCGGGTTCAGCGACGACCAGGTTTGCATCAGCCGCCGGGAGGTGACCAGCACCAGGTCGCTCGCCTGCACCAGGCTGGTTTCAACCGCCACCATTTCCGGAGCGTTGCTGGAGAACCCGGCGTGCTCATCCATACAGTCGTAGACGATGGGCCAGTTGAAATGGCTGTGCAGGCGCTGCGCCAGCGGGGTCCAAAAAGGCAGGTCAACCAGGATGGCGGCCGTGTTAATTTGAAGCCTGCGCTGCACGGTTTGCAAGTCCAGGAACAGCTCATCTGCCAGGTGGGCGCTCATCGGCTCCTGGTACAGGTTTGGGGTCTGAGAGGCTTGCAGGTGAACTTCGATAATATTGGGCGCAACCTGGCGCAAACGCGGGGAGCCCTGGGTGGCGTCTTGGCGCTCGAATGTAGTGCGCAGGTAAAAGAGGCGATGCCCGGCGCGGGCAAACTGCAGGGCTAATTGCTGTGGTCGCTGGAAGCGTGTTTCCCAATCCACGATCGGCAGCACGATGACGTCGTAGCACCCGGGCGCTCGAGTACGAGCGGGCGCTTCAGGGTGAGCAGGGGCAGGCTGCTCCTGCTGGTGTGTGCCTGCCTCAGCCGTGGGCGCTGGTACTTGAGCGCTCCCCGCCTGGTTTGCCGGGAGGGGCAGCACTTTTTCCAGGCGTGCGCGCAGCCTCCGCCAGCGCAGCACAGCCTGCCAGGGCCGGCTTTGTTCGATCGCCCACAGGCGGCTGCTGAACGAGTCGCGTTCCAGGGTAAGCTGGCGCACCTGCTCTAGAGCGGCGCTCTCCTGCTGCTGCATCTGGGATTGCAGGGAACGCAGCCGCTGTTCTGCCTCGTCCAGGCGGGTGCGCAGGGTGTTGATGCCAATATCTTGCGATTCTGCCTCTGCCTGCAAATGCTGGTGATACTGCTGCAGGCGGATGGACAACTGATGCAGAAGTTCGAGCTCATCAGAAAGATCGGGCGATCGAGTACGTGCGCCCGCCTCCTGGTAAGCCAGTTTCCACTGGTCAGCGTGATCGCCGAGCAGCCAGCGGGTGCGCACATCTTCCTGTGCCTGGCTGGCAATTTGGAAGCGCAGCTCGGGCGACTCGATCAATCTCGACAGGTGCTCCTCCCAGGCGTCAGGCGAGGCGGCGAGCAGGCCGTTTTCGTTTTGCCGTATGACTGCCTGGTAAGGCTCCATCTCACTGTACACGCCCGGTAAGCCGGTGGCAGTGTATTCAAGGTATTTGATGGCGCTTTTGCAGCGGTTGAACAGGTTGTCTTTCAGCGGCGCAAAACAAATGTCGTAATCTTGATCCGCCAAAAACGCGGCAAATTTGCGATACTCGAAGGTGGGTGAGGCTTGCCAGGAGCTGTTGGGTTCTTCTAACAGCTCCACAGGCGGCCTGGACCCCAGAAAATGCAGGCGGATGCGGCTGCCGTAGCGCCGTGCCAGGCTGCGCAAAGCCTGACCGATCGTGGACAGATCGGGAGTGTGCGATGGTCCACCCATGTAGGCAATCAGCAGCGGAGAGGCCGCCTGCCCGGGCGCTTTTGGCGTTTTGAAAGGCTTCCAGATGTGCGCATCCAGGTAATTGGGGAGCACACGCACGTTGGGGTTGAAGCGCAGAGCATAATCTCTCAGCGGAGCGGTGCTCACTGTCACCAGATCGGCTTCGATCAGGGCGCGCAGCATGGGCAGCAGCGCTGCGTCGTAATAATAGTTCAGCCGGTCGGGGTGATCGCCGGGAAGCTCCAGCAGCAGGTCATCCAGGTCATAGATCAGGGGTTTCCCCTGCTGGCGCGCCAGGGAAAGGATGTGCTCGTAGGCTTTGCCGTGGCGGGGGAAATCACGCTGCATCCATACCAACCCGGCTTGGGCTACCTTTTCAGTGAATATCTGCCCCTCCTGCGAGCCTTGCAGCACCTGGATACCAGCATACTTAGCCGGGCATAGAATTCGCAGGTGCGCCAGCGGGCTGGCCCAGGTATTGGTGCTGAAGGCGATGAGTGCGCCGGTAGCGGCGACATCGTTGGCGATGAGTGCGCCGGCAGCGTCGGTGGGTGCACCGGTAGCGGCGATACCGGCGGCGGCGTTGGGTGGCAGGGCTGTCATCGAGTTGTGGCTCAAGATTGCACGCTCAACCGCAGCATCTCTTCCCAGGTGGGCAGCTGCATACCAAACGTGCTGGCAAACAGGCTGCAGTCCAGGGCGGAAAACTTCGGGCGTTGTGCGGGGGTGGGGAAGCTTTCACTGCTGGCAGGCAGAACCTGGTGTGCAACTTGTTCTTCGGGGTGGGGATCGAGCTGTAAGATCGCTTTAGCCCATTCATACCGGCTGGCAAAGTTGGGCGCCGCCAGGTGATACACACCGCTGTGCTGGTGGAGCCACTCTGCCGGATGGCGGCCGGCAGAATAGGCGCCGGTAGCTGCGGCGCCGGCACGGGCAAGCAGCTGCCCGGTTGCTTCAGCCAGCGAGCGTGCCCAGGTCGGGTTGCTAACCTGATCGGAGACGATCTGCAAGCTGTCACTGCTGCGAGCCCAGCGCAGCACCTTGTTCACAAAGCTGCTGCCGCGCACACTATACAGCCAGCTGGTGCGCAGGATCAGGTATGCCCCGCCCACCCGCTGCACGGCGTGCTCGCCGGCAAGCTTCGAACGACCGTAGACGTTTAAAGGATGCGGGGCATCCTGTTCTGTGTAGGGTCTGCCCAGGGCGCCGTTGAACACGTAATCGGTGGAGTAATGGATCAGCGCAGCCCCGATTTCTTTTGCCAGCTCTGCCAGCAAGCCGGGTGCGGCGCCATTTACTGCTGCTGCCAGGTCGCTGTCTTGCTCTGCTTTATCGACATCCGTGTAGGCTGCCGGATTGACGATCACCTGGGGGCGCAGCTGGCGCACCAGGTCGAGCAGCCTTTCAGGCTGTGCCAGGTCATAGGCTGGGAAATCGACCGCCGTGACTGCGCCCAACGTGGATAGGCTGCGCTGCAGCTCCCAGCCCAACTGCCCATTAGCTCCGGTGAGTAGAATCTGCATCATTCGCCCAGCGAATTGAAAAGCCCACCGTCTTCTTCCAGCAGGCGCAGCAGATACTTGCCGTACTGGTTGCTGTTCATCGCCTCAGCCTGGCGCCGCAGCTCGCTGCGCTCGATGTATCCCAGCCGAAAGGCGATTTCTTCCGGGCAGGAGATCATCAACCCCTGCCGGTCCTGCACGGCCTGGACGAAATTGGCTGCCTGCAGCAGGGATTCGTGCGTGCCGGCGTCCAGCCAGGCAACCCCCCGTCCGAAAACCTCCACGCGCAGCTGACCGCGTTCCAGATACATGCGGTTCAAATCGGTGATTTCGATCTCGCCGCGTGCCGACGGTTTAAGCATCGCAGCCATCTGTGCCACCTGGTGATCGTAGAAATACAATCCCGGCACAGCATAATGCGAACGTGGCTGCGCCGGCTTTTCTTCGATGCTGATTGCTCGCCGGGTCTGGTCGAATTCAACCACACCATACCGCTCCGGGTCGCGCACCGGATAAGCAAAGATCAGTGCGCCTTCTGTCAGGCTGGCAGCCGTATGCAGCTGCGCGGCCAATCCCTGTCCATAGAAAATATTATCCCCCAGGATCAAGGATACCGGTTCACCGGCGATAAATTCGGGATTGACCAGAAATGCATCTGCCAGGCCGCGCGGCACTGCCTGTTCGGTAAATGTGAAGTTCAATCCCCATTGGGCTCCGCTGCCCAGGATTGCCTGAAAGGCTGGCAAAGCATCCGGCGTGCTGATGACCAGTATCTCGCGGATGCGCGCCAGCATCAACATGGACAGAGGGTAATAGATCATTGGTTTGTCGTATACGGGCAGCAGCTGCTTGCTCACCTTGAAGGTAAGCGGGTACAAGCGTGTGGCGCGCCCTCCCGCCAGAATGATGCCTTTCATTGCTTGTCCCCTCGCTTTGCATAATTTTTCTCCAGCCAGTGCTGGTAATCTGTCTGCTGGCGAATAGCTGCTGACCATTCCGGGTTCGAAAGATACCAGCCAATGGTTTGGGCCAACCCGCCTCCCAACCCCTGGCGCGGCTGCCAATTCAGTTCCCGAGAGATCTTGGTGATATCCATAGCATACCGCCGGTCATGTCCGGGGCGGTCTGGAACGTGCTGCACCAGCGATTTGTGTGGGGTGTAGGGAGAGTCTGGCAGCTCTTCGTCCAGGATCGCGCACAGGGTTTCAATCAAAACCAGATTGGTGGGCTGGTTGTTGCCACCGATGTTGTAGGTCTCACCCACGGCGCCTTTATCCAGAATTTGATAGATGGCAGCGCAGTGATCGCCAACAAAAAGCCAATCGCGGATCTGCTGCCCATCCCCGTAAACCGGCAGTGGTTTGCCATCCAGCGCATTGCTGATCATCAGCGGGATCAGCTTTTCTGGAAACTGGTACGGGCCGTAATTGTTGGAGCAGTTCGAGATTGTGACCGGCAGGCCGAAGGTGTGAAAGTAAGCGCGCACAAGATGGTCGCTGGCAGCCTTGCTGGCGGCGTATGGCGAGTTGGGGGCGTATGGTGTGGTCTCAGAAAAGGGCGGGTCGCCGGGCTGCAGCGTGCCAAAGACTTCGTCGGTGGATACGTGGTGAAATCGAGCTGTTCCAACCGGAACAGCCTTCTCGACCAGCCAGTATTGGCGGGCGGCTTCCAGCAGGGTGTAGGTGCCCACGATGTTGGTCTGGATAAATGGGCCTGGATCCTGGATAGAGCGATCTACGTGGGTTTCGGCGGCAAAGTGCACGATGGTGTCGATGTGATGGGTATGTAAGAGCTGGTCCACCAGTTGCCGGTCGCAGATGTCCCCGTGCACGAAGGTGTGGCGCTCGGGGGTGGGCAGCTGCTTAAGGTTTTCAAGGCTGCCGGCGTAGGTGAGGGCATCCAGGTTGACGATAGCGGTGGGTACACCGGGGTGCGTATCAGGGCTTTGTTCCAACACAAAACGCACAAAATTAGCGCCGATAAAACCGGCTCCACCAGTGACGAGGATATTTTTCATGGCATTCACTTACTCGAAGAACTCAGCATCCTGAAAACGGGTTCCTTTTTGATCTTTTGCGGAGACAACCGGCGTCTGCCCGGCTGCAACAGGCCATTCGATGCCCAGCTCGGCGTCGTTCCACATCAGGGTGCGCTCCCACTCGGGAGCGTAAAAATCAGTCGTCTTGTAGATCACCTCGGCCCAGTCACTCAGTACATAAAAGCCATGCGCAAACCCGGGCGGTATCCATAGCTGCAGGTGGTTTTCGGACGACAGGCGCAGTCCTACCCATTTGCCAAAAGTATCCGATCTGCGGCGTAAATCCACCGCCACATCGAAAACTTCGCCGGCGACCACGCGCACCAATTTCCCCTGGGCATGGCGGATCTGGTAGTGCAGGCCGCGCAAGGTGCTGCGGTTCGAGCCGCTGTGATTATCCTGCACGAATTGGGTGGGGATGCCTGCAGCCGCGAAGTGTTTAGCCTGGAAAGTCTCCATGAAGAAGCCGCGGGCATCACCGAAAATTCTGGGTTGAATAATTATGATATCGGAGATCGGAGCGGGTATAAAATCCATCAGCTGCCTTTCCGAGTATAAAGTCTTATCATCCGCCGGGTATTATAGCCTTAATTGCCTGGTTAACGGCAGTCGTAGATCAGGATAGCGCCGGGATAACCGTAGCTTTGCCCCTGGATTTTGTGCGCCAACTGGCATCTGTCAGCTATGTACGAGCTCTCCAGTTCTGTGAAGCTGCCTTCACGCACCACCAGGAAATTGGGCTGGTATTGTTCCGAGACCTGTGCGGCTAGCCGGTCGTAGTTGGCGCTGGAAGCCAGCTGAGCGGCAATACCGGGCTGCAGCAGCCCGGCGAAATCGATCATGTAGCGCTGGGCGTAGTAGCCGATGATACCGATTTCAATGGTTGCGACTGTAGCGCCTGCAGGGGTATGTTCCGCCAGCCATCGACCGGTTTGGCGGTAGATCAGGACGCGCTGGTCGGGATTCTGGTGAAGATTCCACACATCACTGAATTGGGCTGCCGAGAAAATTGCCAGCACGCCGACTGCTGCCCACTGCACCCAGCGCGTTTGGAATGTTTGAATGATCCCATCGATCCCCAGCCCGCAGGCTGCCAGCAGCGGCGGCACAAGCGGGGCATAATACCAGTAATAAGAGCTCACCTGCAGGAAATGATATCCCAGAAAATAGATGACGGGCCACGCCAGGAAGGGCCACCAACGGCGGTCTCTGCGCACCATCGAGGCCGCGCCGGACAGCGCCAGCAAGGCTTCCAGCCAGTAAACCGGGTTGTGTTGAAACCACTTGAGCACGTTGAGAAAACCCGGGGTGAACGTCAGGCTGTTGAGCATACGCGCCTGTTCCTGCTTGGCTGCCAGGGTCACCGGGAGCGGGCTGCCGAAGTACCCCCAGGCAAACAGATACCAGGGTAAGAGGATCGCCAGGAAAACCAGCGCGGCGCGCCAGGGAATCGGGCGCTCGGGTACGAGCGGGCGGCGGCGCAGCTCCGGCAGGTATGCCAGTGCCAGGATCACCGGTACCAGAGCGCCATCCGGGC
>JBGSTO010000412.1:0-1590 GCA_041736465.1 Anaerolineales bacterium
CCCGCCGGGGCGCTGGTCCATGTGCCGCGAGTAGTTCTCGATGCCGGAGCAGTAGCCCACCTCGCGCAGCATTTCCAGATCGTACAGGGTGCGCTGCTCCAGGCGCTGGGCCTCGAGCAGCTTTTCCTGTGATTTCAGCCAGCTCAGACGCTCTTCCAGCTCGGCTTCGATATCGCGGATGGCGTGCTGCAGTTTTTCCTGGTCGGTGATGAAGTGTTTGGCGGGATAGATGGCGATCGTATCGAGCTGGCGGCGCAGCTCGCCGGTGAAGGCGTCGAACTCGACCATACGCTCGACCTCATCGCCAAAAAAGGTGACGCGATAGCCCATCTTATCCTGGTAAGCGGGGATGATCTCCAGCGTGTCGCCGCGCACGCGGAAGGTGCCGGGGCGCAGCTCGACATCGTTGCGCTCGTACTGGCTTTCGATGAGCTGGCGCAGCAGGGCGTTGCGCCGGAAGACACTGCCGCTCTCCAGGTTGATCACCACGCGGCCGTAGGCTTCCGGGCTGCCGAGACCGTAAATACAGGAGACCGAGGCCACGATGATGACGTCTTTGCGCGACATCAACGCGGTGGTCGCTGCCAGGCGCAGGCGCTCGATCTCTTCGTTGATATCGGCGTCCTTTTCGATATAAAGATCGTGACGAGGTACGTAGGCTTCCGGTTGGTAATAGTCGTAGTAAGAGACGAAATACTCGACCGAGTTTTCCGGGAAGAACTCGCGGAATTCGGCATACAGCTGGGCTGCCAGGGTCTTGTTGTGCGCCATGATCAAGGCTGGCATCTGCAGGTGCTCGATGACGCTGGCGATGGTGAAGGTCTTGCCGGTGCCTGTGGCGCCCAGCAGAACCTGGTGGCGTTTGTTCTGCTGCACACCCTCCACCAGCTGCCGGATTGCTTCCGGCTGATCGCCGGTGGGATGAAATGGAGCATTCAACTTAAATCCCATAAGCTATTCCTTGTAGTTTAGATGGCGTAAATTGGGTTGCTGATGATCCAATAGCGCAGCAGACCCTTGTATGGAATCAAAACTTCTACCCGGTAAACGCCCGGGTCTGATGTTATATACGTACAAGTCTCGCGTTTGTTCCACGTTTTGATCATTTTGCCATCCTTGAGCAGGCGGCATTCCACCGGCAGCGGCAGGCGCACCTGCAGGGTGATCCCGCCGCGAGCGCTGATCTCATCGCCCATCCATGCCATCCCGCTGCGTCCCTGTGCCGAGAAACGAAAGCCGCGTGTGGGCGCCGGCAGATCATAGCCGATGAAAGCGTGCCCTTTTGCCAGGGCAGCCAGAATGCGCCGGCGGTCTTCGACTTCGCCGCCGCTCAGCGGTTCAGGGATGAGCACGTGGGTGTTTACGCAGCGAAAGTGGAATTCGTAAGGGAATAACACGCGCCGTAGTGGTCCCAGGCGTGCGGGAAGCTGGTGGGCATCAGAACCGCCAACCGCCACCACGCGCCGCCCGGCAGCCAGCAGCTCATCCCACTTACGCACCGCCTCGGGAAAAGGGCCGCGCGCGATGCGCTGAGGATTGTAGGCGTAGTAGATGGCGTGCAGCTTGCTCTTGAGCAGCGATTTGAACTCC
>JBGSTO010000399.1:0-5710 GCA_041736465.1 Anaerolineales bacterium
TGGTCAAGCGGGAGCAGACTCCCGCTTGACCACGCCTCCCCCTGGCATCTGATTGCGAACCCGGCGCCCTACGCCGAGCGAGACAATCCCCTGTTTTTCGGGAGACTGCTTCTCTGACCTTCGGATGCCTTTCCCTTAACGAGTCATTGCGAGTAACCCCGCGGCGCTCCACGCAATTCATACTGGAGGAAACGATCGCGGTTGTTCCGTAGGGGTAAAGCATCCGGCATGAGCAGTCTGTTGGTAATGAGCGAGTATCCAGCCGGATGCTTTACCCGCAGCGCGAGTCTCGAATGGCTGCCACCTGCGCGTAAAGCATTTGCCTGGAGCAGCCCTCACCTCCAGACTGGAGAGTCTTTGGCAAATGCTTTACCCCTACGAGAACAGGCTCGATTGGCGAGAGTTTCTTAAGAACCCTGCAGGGCGTGGCAATCTTCTTCATTTCCATGGCGATCGCTTTACAAGCGCTCGCGATGACAGCTCTACAAGATATGCCCGAACCTGAGAGGCCTCCCGCTTGACACGCGTTCCCCAACAGGGTAAACTTTATCCCGGTTGGGGAGTAGCACCTGCCCATCAGGAAGGATCGTCGTCATGACGGTGAGCGAAGCAAATTTGCTGCCCGGCGATCTTTGCGCCTTTCTGCCAACGTCACGACGGCGCTTGCGAGACCACCGCATCTCTCTACGCGGTGGTTTCAATTTTTACCACCTCGTTACCTGGAGCATGAGAACATGACCGATACCGAGATTATCTGGCACCACACCGAAGCCGACGCAGTTTTAGACGCTCTCGGCTCTCACCGCGAGAACGGACTCAGCCAGCAGGAGGCGACCGCGCGCCTGGAAAAATTCGGACCAAACGAGCTGATCGATCGCGGCGTCAAATCCCCCTGGAAGATCTTATGGGAGCAGCTCACCGGTATCATGGTGGTCATCCTGATCGTCGCCGCCGTGGTGTCCTTGATCCTGCAAGAATACACCGATGCCATCGTCGTGATGATCATCGTGGTGCTGAACGCGCTGCTGGGATTCACGCAAGAATACCGCGCCGAACAAGCCATGGCAGCCTTGAAGAAAATGGCGGTGCCAAAAGTTCGCGTGCGCCGGGACGGGCACACCCGAGAAATATTCGCCCGCGAGCTGGTACGCGGAGACATGGTGCTGCTCGAAGCCGGCAATCTGGTCCCCGCGGACGCCCGCCTGATCGAAGAAGCCAACCTGCGCATTCAGGAATCTGTGCTCACGGGTGAGTCCGAGGCGGTGGAAAAACACGCCAACATCGTCGCTGGCGAGCAGGTGCCCATCGGCGACCGCCGCAACATGCTGTACATGGGCACCATTGCCACCTATGGGCGCGGCATGGCCGTGGTGACCGCCACCGGTATGGGCACGGAGCTGGGGCATATCGCCGAGATGATCCAGTCCGTCGGCTCGGAGCAAACCCCCTTGCAGCGCCGCCTGGAGCAGTTGGGGCGCGGCCTGGCGCTGGCAGCCCTGGGCATCGTTGCCCTGGTGTTCCTGCTCGGTTTGCTGCGCGGTGAAGAGATACGCCTGCTCATCCTGACCGCGATTTCCATGTCGGTCGCGGCTGTGCCAGAAGGTCTGCCGGCTGTAGTCACCATCGCGCTGGCCCTGGGCGCGCAGCGCATGCTCAAGCGCAATGCCCTGATCCGCAAGCTGCCGGCAGTAGAGACCCTTGGCTCGGTTACCGTGATATGCTCCGACAAAACCGGCACTCTCACCGAGAACCGCATGACCGTGACCGTGCTGGACGTGGCGGAAAATCGTCTCGACCTGGAAACGCGCATGCGCTTCTACAGCCCAACTGCGAGCCGCGGTCTTGAAATTCCAGAGAATATCCGCCAGAGCACGGCTTTCCCGCTGCTGCTGGTGGGCGGGGCGCTGTGCAACGATGCGCAGTTGGAGGTTTCCGAGCAGAATCCCGAAGACTGGATTTCGATCGGCGATCCCACCGAGGGCGCGCTCGTGGTTTCAGCCGCGCGACACGGCTTGTGGAAGAGAGAGCTTGAACAACTCCTGCCGCGTATTGCCGAGGTGCCGTTTGACTCTGAGCGCAAGCGCATGACCACCGTCCATGCCGTTGACTGCAGCAACCTGCCGCAGTTCCTCGATCCGCTCAACTGCCAGCAAACTGCTTCTGAGCAAATCGCCTTCACCAAAGGCGCCGTGGACGGGCTGTTGGAACACGTCAACCGGGTGTGGGTGCAGGATGGACTTCATCCGCTGGATGAAACCTGGCGCCAGCGCATCCAGGCCTCCAATGAAAAAATGGCAAAATCCGGCATGCGCGTGCTGGGCGTCGCCCTGCGCTGGCTGCCTGAAAAAGTGGAACATCCCGGCGCAGAGATCGAAGACGACCTGGTCTTTATCGGCATGTTCGGCATGATCGATCCCGCCCGCCCTGAAGTCTCCGAAGCCGTCGCCACCGCCCGTACCGCCGGCATCCGCCCGATCATGATCACCGGAGACCATCCCCTGACCGCCCTGTACATCGCCCGCGAGCTGGGCATCGCCGAGAACGACCTCGTTGTCACCGGTCAGGAGCTGGCTCGCATGGCGCCGCAGGAACTGGAACAGCAGTTGAGCCAGTCTTCAGTTTACGCGCGTGTATCCCCGGAACATAAGCTGGTCATCGTCAATTCACTGCAGAAAAGCGGTCATATTGTCGCCATGACCGGCGATGGGGTCAACGACGCCCCGGCCTTGAAGAAAGCCGACATCGGCGTTGCCATGGGCATCACCGGCACGGACGTTTCCAAAGAAGCCTCGGATATGGTGCTGCTGGACGACAACTTTGCTACCATCGTAGCGGCAGTGGAAGAAGGCCGGCGCATCTACGACAACATCCGCAAATTCATCAAATACACCATGACCTCCAACGCCGGCGAGATCTGGGTGATGCTGCTGGCGCCCTTCCTGGGCATGCCGCTGCCTCTGCTGCCGCTGCAAATCTTATGGGTCAACCTGGTCACCGATGGATTGCCGGGTTTGGCGCTCACCCTGGAGCCAGCCGAAAAGAACATCATGCGCCGCAAGCCCTACCCGCCCAACGAGAACATCTTCGGGCGCGGCATGATACGCGATATCCTGTGGATCGGCCTGCTGATGGGTCTGGTCAGCCTGGGGATGGGTTTCTGGGCTTACACTCGCCAGATGGCAGCCTGGCAAACCATGGTCTTCACCACCCTGACCCTGGCGCAAATGGGCAACGCCCTCGCCACCCGCTCGGATAACGACACCTTGTTTGAGATCGGCATTTTCTCCAACCCGTCGATGCTCGGCTCGGTGCTGCTCACCCTGGTGCTGCAGCTCGCCGTGATCTACGTGCCTTTCCTGCAGGAGATCTTCGAGACCGTCGCCCTCAGCCCAATGGAGCTGACAATCAGCCTGCTGTTCAGCCTGGTAGTCATCGCGGCAGTGGAAACGGTCAAGTGGCTGCGCAAACGGTCAGTGAAATAATCCTCACCCACGTCATAGACGGTTGACTGAATTCTTGTCCACATTCGAGTAGGGGATGTCATCCTTCGCTTTGCTCAGGATCTCCTGTCACAGGAATGTCATCCTGAGCGAAGCGAAGGATCTCTCGCTGCGCGAGCGTGGTGCTTCCCTATGCCCGGATTCGCGTGACCATCTTAACCGGTATAATACCCGTATGCCGCTCTCTCCCCAAAGACCGGATCACGCCCCTCCAGCAGCGCTTCCTGCCCAAACGCCCTCCCCCTGGAGCTTGCTGTGGTCCGACCTGCGCCCGCGGAGCGCTTCCGGCTACCTGTTAGGCGGTCTGCTGCTGACCATCTTCCTGATCGTCTACATCTGGTGGCCCTTAGCCGAAGAATATTTTGCCTACGTAGACTGGCAGGGATCCTGGTGGCTGTACATCGACTGGCTGCTCATCAACCTCTTCGCCGTCATGTCGCTGCTCATCATCTCCGGCGCAGACCTGCGCCAGGACAGCCGCATCGTGTGGGTCGGCCTGCTGGGCGGGCTGGTCATCGAAGCCTGGGGCACGCAAACTTCTCTATGGACCTACTATACCAACGAGCGACCGCCGCTGTGGATCATCCCCGCCTGGCCCGTCGCCTCCCTGGCAATCGACCGCCTGGTGCGCATCCTGGACGTCTTTGCCCCGCGTAAAGACTTCTACCGCCCGCTGTACTGGCTGACCTTTGGTTCTTTCTATGCTCTGATGCTGGCGTTCACCGCCCCCACCTTCGACCGCAGCCTGACCCTGGCATCGCTGCTGCTGGTCGCTTTCCTGATCCTGACGCCCTCCGACCATCGCCGCAGCCTGCTGATCTTCGCTGCCGGCTCAGGCCTGGGCTACTATCTCGAGCTGTGGGGCACGACCCGCGAATGCTGGACCTATTACACCCTGCAGACCCCACCTTTCTTCGCCGCTCTCGCCCACGGCATGGCTGCGCTGGCATTCTGGCGGGCGCAGCAAACCCTAGAAGGGCTGTCCAGCCGCCTGCTCGCCCGCCTCCGCGTGCAAACGAGCTGACGCGGGTCTCGTCCTCCGGCATCGAATCACCCCAACACTCATGACCGTATCCATCCCGTAGGGGCGGGTCAATTCCGTAGGGGCGGGTTTGCTCCAGCAAGACACCCTCGCCCAAAAACGCACCGCTCAGGACTTCCAACTCCGCAGGCTAATGCAAAAACCCGCCCTGGTCCTCCGGCATCCAACCCGGCACACGGGTGGGTCTCCTCTGGCACACATGCCTCGCCTTCCACACCTGCCTCCCGCCAACCCACCGCGCCCGCCATTTCGAAGACCCACCCCTACGGTCACGACCGCATCCATCCCGTAGGGGCGGGTTTGTTCCAGCAAGACTTTCTCGCCCAAAACGCATCGCTCAGGGCTTCCAACTCTGCAGGCCAATGCAAAAACCCGCCCGGGACCATCCGGCAACCAATCCGGCACACGGGTGGGTCTCCTCCGGCGAACCTGCCTCGCCAACCACATTGGCCTCCCGCCGACCCACCTCGCCCGCCATCTCGAAGACCCACCCCTACGGTCACAACCGCATCTATCCCGTAGGGGCGGGTTTGTTCCAGCAAGGCCCTCTCGCCCAAAAACGCACCGCTCAGGACTTCCGACTCCGCAGGCCAATGCAAAAACCCGCCCTGGTCAATTTGCCTAAAACAACGCGCTTCCAGCGGACAGCCCAGCTCGGTCGATCTCAGCCGGCGTAGAGCAGCAGCCCCTTCAAATATGCCCCCTCCGGGAAATTCAGCGCCACCGGGTGGTCGGCTTCCTGCTGGAAATGCTCCACGATGCGCGCTTCCACGCCTGCATCCAGCGCCGCCCCAGCCACAATCTTCTGAAACAGCTCGGCGCTGACCCCGCCCGAGCACGAGAAGGTTGCCAGCAGCCCCCCTGGACGCAGCAGCTTGAGTGCCAGCAGGTTGATATCTTTATAGCCGCGCGCCGCGCGCTGCGCCTGGGAGGCGCTGGCAGCAAATTTGGGCGGGTCGAGCACGATCAGGTCGAAGCTGCGCCCCCGGTCACGCAGCGCGCGCAGCCCCTGGAACACGTCTTGCTGCCAGAATTCCACCCGCTCCAGCGGCAATCCGTTCAGCGCCACATGCTCCCTGGCGGCGCTCAGCGCCTCGGCGGATGAGTCCATCGCCAGCACCGACTGCGCCCCGCCTGCCAGCGCCGCCAGGCTGAAGCCGCCCGTGTA
>JBGSTO010000034.1:0-6412 GCA_041736465.1 Anaerolineales bacterium
TGACGAGCAAACAGGCCAATCGCCTCAATCTCTGCCTCACCGGGGATGCCATAGCCCGCTCCCAGGAACTGGTCGTTCACCAGGATATCGTCTGGCGATAGCCTACGGGACGCGCCTTCCCCCAGCACGTCGGCGGTGGCATTCGCCAGGTCGGCAACCCTTGTCTGTAAGGTCTGCGCCTGCTCATCCACGCTGATTCCCAGCAGCTTACCCTGAAAGCCCGCCAGCCGCGCCCCCAGGGCCAATCCAGCCTGTGTGCCGCCCGATGAGGAAGCAAACACGATCCAATCCGGCTGTACGCCTTGTTCCACCAGCTCCAGGAAAGCTGCCACATAGGCTGCCGCGCCGGTGGTGCTGGAACCGCTATATGGCACCAGGTAAGGGCGGCGCCCGGCATCCCAGGCGGATTGAAAGACCTGCTGCAGGGTTTGGTCCCGCCCGGCGCGGTCTGTCCACACCAGCTCAGCTCCCAGCAAGCGGTCCAGCAGCAGGTTGGCAGATGGCGTCTGTGGGGACTCGCCCGCCAGCACCAGGATGCAGTCGAAGCCAAAGCGAGCGGCGGCGGCAGCGGTCTGGCGGCAGTGATTGGATTGAACCGCACCGGTGGTCACCAGGGTGCGCGCCCCATTTGCCTGGGCTTCTGCCAGCAAATACTCCAGCTTGCGCGTTTTATTGCCCCCAAACGCCAGCCCGGTGGCATCATCCCGTTTGACCAGCAGGTTTGGGCCGCGCAAAGCTGCCGACAGGCGCGGCAGGGCTTCCACCGGGGTGGGCAGGTGCGCGATGCGCAGGCGGGGTAACGGTTTCACTTTCGCCTCCTTTTTGATCTGTCATCCTGAGTGCAGTGAAGGATCTAGATCCTTGTGCGTGGCCCACTACGTGCGACCAGCTTAATGTAAAGGTTTAGGCTGCCTTAAAGCAGCACGGCTAAGCCGCCTGGCGTTCGGTGCGGCTCATACCTCTGCGCCGCATCCACGCCATAACTTGCGGCAGCCATTGTTGGTATATGCGGTAGAGCACCGGGCGAACGGGCAGATCCCAGGCGCCCAGGCGGCGCACCACCCCGGCGCCCAATCCATCTTTGAAGCGGTAGACGCCCCACATGGGATCCTCCTGTGTGAATTCATCGGGAGCACCCCAAAGATCATATTCCCGGCAGCCGTGGGTTCGCGCCCAGCGAATCGCCTCCCACTGCAGCAGGTAGTTCGGCATGGCATCGCGGTGCAGGCTGCGCGACATGCCGTAGAAAAACCAGGCCTTTCCCGCAAATGTAAACAGCACAACCCCGGCAACCGGCTCAGCCTCTACATGGGCAATCAACGCCTGCGCCAGACCGGCTTGTATGAAGCCCTGCCACAGAGACAGATAATAGCCTTCTTCACGGATGACAAATCCATCCCGCTGCGAAGTCTCGGCATACATACGGTACAGGACCGGCAAATCGGCATCCGATGCCGGGCGCACGCGCACGCCCCGGCGCTCGGACAGGCGCAGGTTGTAGCGCGTCTTCTGCTTCATACCCGCCAGCAGCGCCTCTTCAGTCAGGCTGAGATCGATCAGCATGGAGTTGCGGAACTGAATCTGCTCGGTAGAGAACTGCCAGCCCAGCGACTGCAAATCGCGCGCCACCTCCTGACCGGTCACGTCTTCAGAAGCATCCGGCTGACCTGGAATGCCGGCTCCCAGGCGCACATCCGGGTCGATCTTGAGGAACAAAGCGCCCAGACGCCGGGCAGTATCTGCCAGGTCAGACAGCACCTGGCGCCGCAGGTGCGCATCCGACCAATCCGCCAGCAGCGGGCCTTTGGGTGCGTACAGCACGCTCACTGGAGCGGGCAGCCCGGCGATACGCAGTTTGCGCTGAAGCACCTGCGCAGCCGCGCGGATGGTTTCGTGTGGGCGCGGTGCAGTCTGGCTGTCCAGGTGCAGGAGCTGCAGCCCGGAAGGGGCAGCCTGCCAGCCAAAGTATACCGGCTTCCAACCGTATGCCGACTTGAACTGCCCCCATTCCCAGGTCTGCAGCACATGCGCCTGAGGAAATGAGGCGACGAGATGGTTCCAGCCAGCCGAGAAGGTTTCTTCTGCCATCATCAATAGAAGCTCGCAGTGCAGGGCTATGCGCCGCGGCGCTGCACCCACCACAGGTAGAGCCGGTACAGCACCGGCTGGTAAACGCGATCCCAGGGACCGGCAGAGCGGCGCAGCTGCCCCCCGAAGCCGCGTTTGAAACGGTAGACGCCCCACAAGCCATCGCGGCGCTGCTCGAACCCGGCCTCCAGCGTCGGCTCGTCTTCATCCGGAATGCCCCACAGGTCATACTCCAGGCAGTCCTGCTGCCTGGCCCAACGCATAGCTTCCCACTGCAGCAGATAGGTGGGCATCTTCTCGCGGTGCTGGTCGGATGAGGCGCCATAGAAATACCAGGCGCGCCCGCCGCAAGCAAATACCATCAACGCCGCCAGGGGTTCTCCCTGGTAGCCGGCTTGCAACAGCTCACATTCTCCCTTAGGGTGGAACAGCTCGTAAGCGCGCCGGTAATATTCCAGGGAATGCACTCCAAATCCATCGCGCTGCGCCGTAATTTTCGCCAGGCGCGCATACGTTTCAATGTCCTGGCTGGCATGCACCTGGATACCCTTCTTCTGCGCCAGGCGGATATTGTAGCGCGTCTTCGGCTTCATCCGCCCCAACCAGGCATCCTCATCGCCCTCCAGATTCAGCACGATCGTGCGCGGCGGCTGGATCGAGTGCCTGCTGGCAGTAAAACCTTGCGGTGGGATGTGCCCCGGGCCTGCGGGCGGGTCCCACAGGTCAGGCTCCACTTTCAAGAAGATTGCACCCTGACTGCGGCAGAGCGCATCCACCTGGGGCCAGAGCGCCTGCCAGCGGCGCGGCTCGCCCAGCGGTCCGCGCGGGATATATGCCAGGCTCATTCCGAAGGGCAGCGAGCGGAAGAGCACCAGTGCGCCGGTGTTTTCATCTGCCAGGTAATACGCTCGCCAGCCAAAAGCGCTCTTCAGGTCGCCCCAGGCGCGCCTCTGCAGTAGGTGTGCGCCGGGGAAGCCCACAGAAAATTCGTCCCACGACTCACGGGTTAGAACCGGCATGCTGTTCCTATCGTTGGCGCCTGCACCGCTGCGGCTAGACGATCGAGGTCAGATCTGGCGGTGGGGTGGATCGTACCGCAGCCCCGGGGATGAACTCATCCAGGATGCGGGTGATCGCTTCGTGATCGCCCTCGCGCGCCAGGTGGATCAAATCATTGATCGTGCGGCGCAGCGGCAGACCGCCGAGGATATCTTCCTGATCCAGCAGAAGGATATCGGGATGCCCGGTAGGCTGGTAACTGGCCCATTGATCCCACAGCTCTTCGCTCATCTTTTCTCCAGGGCGAATGCCGGTGAAGATGATCTCGATATCTCTGCCAGGCTCCAGCCCGGACAGGCGGATCAGGTCTTCCGCCAGGTCCAGAATGCGCACCTGCTCGCCCATATTGAGCACAAACACCTCGCCGCCCTGCCCCATGGCAGACGCCTGCAGCACCAGGTGTACGGCTTCGGGGATGGTCATGAAGTAGCGCTCCATATCCGGGTGGGTGATGGTGATCGGCCCGCCGCTGGCAATCTGCTGCTTAAAAATCGGGATCACACTGCCGCGGCTGCCTAAAACATTCCCAAAGCGCACCACCGAGAATGCCCGCCCGGAGCGGTTGGCAGAATCCAGCACCTGCAGCTCAGCCAGGCGTTTTGTAGCCCCGTAGACGCTGGTCGGGCGGATGGCTTTATCCGTCGAGATCATCACCAGTCTCTCGGTGTTGAAATTCCCAGCCACTTCAACCAGATTGCGAGTGCCCAGCACGTTATTTAAAATGGCTTCCTCGATGTTCACTTCCATGAGCGGCACGTGTTTATGGGCAGCCGTATGGAACACCACCTCGGGCTGGTGATTCTCGAAAATTACGTTCAAACGGTCCAGATCGCGAATATCGGCGATCACAGCGTGCAGCGGCAGGGAGGGGAAATTCGCCTCCATTTCCAACAATGTTTCGAAGATGCTGTTTTCGCCATGCCCTAGCAAGATAAGCTCGCCCGGCCCCCAACGCGCAACCTGGCGGCACAGCTCCCGACCGATCGAGCCGCCCGCACCGGTAATCAAAATGCGCTTACCCGTCAGGCTGGCGCCCATGCCGGTATTGTTGATATGCGTCGTCTCGCGCCGCAGCAGGTCGGTGATCTCGACTTCACGCAGATGGCTGACGTTGACCTTCCCGCCGATCAGCTCATACAATCCGGGCATGGTGCGGAAAGCCACGCCGCGCGCCCGGCATAGCTCGGCAACCTTGCGCACCACCCGCCCCGGCGCGCTCGGAATAGCAATAACGACTTCATCGATCTTTCGCAGCGCCACCTCGCGCGAAAGGTCGTCCAGCCTGCCCACCACCTGCACGCCGTGGATTTGCTGCCGCTGCTTGCCTGCATCATCATCCAGGAAGCACACCGGCATGTAGTTTAGCTGGCGGTTCTTCTGCATCTCCCGCACCACCAGCGCGCCGGCATCGCCCGCGCCGACCACCAGCACTCGCTTACTGCGTCCGGCGCTTTCTCCGGAAGCCGAGCGGGTATCCGCCAGCAGGCGCACCGAAAAGCGCAGCCCCCCTGCCAGCACCAGAGATAGCAGCCAGTCGATCGGCAGGGTGGAGCGCGGGAAATTCGGTATGATCTCCAGCGCGCGTAAAATCACCACCAGCACCGAAACCAGCGTGGAAGCGGCGCTGACCGCCACCACAATCAGCCAAAGCTCCTGGATGCTGGCATATGCCCATAAGCGGCGGTACATGCCAAAGGCAAAGTAAACCAACGGCTTGATAATCAATGCCAGCGCCACCAGCCAGTATGCCTGGGGCAGGTAATAGACAAACAATGGACCTAAATCCAGGCGCAGGGCGAAACTACCCAGGGCCGCAACGACGATCAGGAAAAGATCGCCGAAAAACATCAGCCGGTTGCGCGGGAAGGTACTGCGCTTTTTCATCAGACTGGTAAAAAAATTGGCAATTGCTTGCGGAAGTTTTATGTTCATCCGATCACCGCGCTAACGGCCGCGTAAGCCGAGCATGGTTTGTGGGGTGCGCAGCGCAATCAAGGCATCCATCGCCATGTTGCGATGCTTGATATAGTACAGGTCGTATTCCAGCTTATTCATGGTTTCCTCGATCGTCGAGGCATAGCCCATATTGATCTGCGCCCAACCGGTGATACCGGGCTTCACCAGCAGCCTGGCGCGGTAAAAAGGCACGTGGCGCTGGAACAACTCCACCAATTCCGGACGTTCGGCGCGCGGCCCTACCAGGCTCATTTCACCGGTCAGCACATTAAAAAACTGCGGCAGCTCGTCCATGTGAGTTCTGCGCAGCAGCCGCCCCACACGCGTCGCGCGGCTGTCGCCTTCGCTGGCCCACTGCGGTTTGCCGTCGGCTTCCGCATCGCGCCGCATGGTGCGCAGCTTGATAATACTGTACGGCTGCCCGCCGCGACCGGAGCGTTCCTGTTTGTAGAAAATCGGGCGACCATCATCCAGAATAATCGCCAGGCTCAAGAACGGCAGCAAGAGCAGCAAGATCAGCAGTCCGAATAAAGCACCCAGGATATCCACCAGGCGTTTGCCCAGCTCGTACATACTGCTGACCCGGGCTTCATCCACAAAGGAGCGCAAAATCCAATCCGCCTCCAGGTGACGAATTGGCACGCGCCCGATCAGCTCCTCGTAGACGCGCGGCATTCGCAGGATGTCCACGCCCATCTCTTGAGCGTCTAACAAGGCCTGGAACATAATGCCCTTCATCTCACCTGAAATCGATACGATAATGTCGGAGACATTTTGTTCCGCAATGATCTCCTGCAGCTGGGCGCTGGCAGCGACGACTTGATGCCGCTCGATTTCCAAACCCATTTTTTCCGGATCGTCATCAATGATGCCGACGATATAAAATGGAGGCGGCCATAAATTGTTGATCACCTGCAGCAGCGTCTGTCCTGCCTTACCGGCGCCAACCAACAGCACCCGGCGCATCAACTGAGGGACTGTGAATATGCGAATGTAAATATAGCGCCACAGCAGTGTCAGCGCGGACGCCGCCACCAGGAAACCCGCCACACCGCGGCGCGGGAGCAGCGAGCGGGGCGGATCCACATAGTAAAAGTACAGCACCATATAGGCAACGAAACCTAAGACAGCCGCCATCGCTACGCCGCGCAGGGTGCTGCGCCAATCTCCGGCGCGGTGCAGATCATACAGCTCCAGCAGCAAGATCAGCCAGAAAACGGGCAGCAGATAGAACCACAGCGGGACGCGTTCCTGTAAAAACTGCAGGTTAAACTCAATAAAGCGGACTGAGCTGCCCCAATAAAAAAGC
>JBGSTO010000546.1:0-3858 GCA_041736465.1 Anaerolineales bacterium
CATCCTGCTGGCGGGCAAGGCTTTCGTGGTCGCCGGCTACGGCTGGTGCGGGCGCGGCCTGGCAAGCCGGGCGCGCGGCATGGGCGCCAATGTGATCGTAACCGAAGTCGACCCGATGCCGGCTCTGGAAGCGGTGATGGACGGCTTCCTGGTGATGACGATGGAAGAAGCAGCGCGCATCGGCGATATCTTCTGCACGGTGACCGGCGACCTGAACGTGCTCGATAAGCATCACTTCGAGGTGATGAAAGACGGCGCTATCCTTTCCAATTCGGGGCACTTCAACGTGGAGATCAATATCCCGGCGCTGGAGACGATGGCGCAAGAGAAGAGCCTGGTGCGGCCTTTCGTCGAGCAGTACTTGCTCTCCGATGGGCGCCGTCTGCATGTGCTGGGGGAAGGGCGTTTGATCAACCTGGCGGCGGCTGAAGGCCACCCTGCCAGCGTGATGGATATGTCCTTTGCCAACCAGGCCCTGGCGGCGGAGTACATGGTGCGCAACGCTAACAGCCTGCAGCGCAAGGTGTACGGCGTACCCGAAGAGATCGACCGTGAGATCGCACGCCTTAAGCTGCACGCCATGGGCGTTGACATCGACGTGCTCACCGACGAGCAGGTGCGCTACCTGAATTCGTGGGAAGAGGGCACTTAGGATATCTACCCGGGGCTTGGCGAGCATTCGCTCGCCAAGCCCCGGATGAAATACAGGGGGCGATTTTACTCGGCGCTGTTTATGAGCCGGGTCACTGCTGGATGACGATGATATCGATGAAGATTGGGTCGCCGAACGGCTGCCCGTTGGGATCGTGGGCCTGCCAGGCGCTGCGATAAGCGCCCGGTTCCTGCGGGGCGCTGAAGAGCAGGCGGATATCTGCCAGGGCGCTGCTGCGCGCCGGGTAGAGGGCTAACTCGGCCGCGCTGCCCATCGCCGGTCCGGCGACCAGCTTGATACGGTAGCGCTCGTCCCAGTTGCAGGTGCCGCTGTTGAGCACCTGCCAGCGCTTGTCCAGCGAGGCGCCTGGAGCGACAACGGTGCCGTCGGGTATGGATAGATCTGCCTGGTACGCCAGCCCTGGACTGCAGAAGGGCGTCGACGTCGGGCGCAGGTCTGCGGTGGGGGAAGCGGCAGCCAGCGCAGCGGGGGTTGGGTTTTGGCCCGCGGCGGGCGCCAGCGGCGTGACCGGCTGGACGATGGGGGTGGAGGGCTGGTAGAAGGTCTCCTGCTGCGGAAAGGCGCGCTCGAAGATGCCCTGGCAGGCTGTAACCAGCAGACAAAGGGCAGCCAAAATCAGGCTGCCCAGGATTTTCCTTCGATTAGCCATACTTGAACTGCTTATACTTCATCCCCATCTCCGGCGTCATCATCTCCACCGCTTACCGGCATGGGCAGGGCGCCAGTGAGGGCCTGCTCGCGCACGGCGATTTCGATTTCTTCCGCCAGGTCGGGGTTCTGGTTGAGGAATTCCTTGGTGTTTTCGCGGCCCTGACCCATGCGCACATCGCCATAGGAGAAGAATGAGCCGCGTTTGGTGATGATTTCAAGGGAGGCAGCCAGGTCGAGCAGGTCGCCCATCTTGGAGATGCCCTCGTTGTACATGATATCGAATTCGGCAGTGCGGAAGGGCGGGGCGACTTTATTCTTCACCACGCGCACGCGCGTGCGGTTGCCGATGATCTCCTGTCCGAGCTTGATTTGCTGGATGCGGCGCACGTCCAGGCGCACGGAGGCGTAGAACTTAAGCGCCATGCCGCCGGTGGTGGTTTCGGGATTGCCGAACATGACGCCGATCTTCTGGCGCAGCTGGTTGGTGAAAATGACTGCGGTGTTGGTTTGCTTGATGGCGCCGGATAGCTTGCGCAGCGCCTGCGACATCAGGCGCGCCTGCATGCCCATGGGGGAGTCGCCCATATCGCCTTCGATTTCTGCGCGCGGCACCAATGCCGCCACAGAGTCGATTACCACCACCACGATCGCGCCCGAGCGCACCAGCGCGTCGGCGATCTCCCGAGCCTGTTCGCCGGTATCGGGCTGCGAGATGAGCAGGTTGTCGATGTCCACGCCGCAGCGAGCGGCGTAGCGGGGATCAAGGGCGTGCTCCATATCGATGTAGGCGCAGGTGCCGCCAAGCTTCTGCGCTTCTGCAACGATGTGCTGGCAAATGGTGGTCTTACCGGAGGATTCCGGTCCGTAGATCTCGGTAATGCGCCCGCGTGGGATGCCGCCGACGCCCAGGGCGATATCCAGGGAAAGCGAGCCGGTGGGCACAGCTTCCACGCGCATGTGGTGGGCATCGCCCAATCGCATAATCGTGCCTTCGCCGTAGCGCTTGCTCAAATCGCCTAAGGCTTTTTCCAGGGCGATCGAACGAGCATCATCGCCATCGCCGGGACTGCTGTGGGTGGGGGTGGGGGAATTTTTACGCGCCATGTCTGCTCCTGAGGGTGTCAATAATGATTTCTACTGCGGATACTTGGGCGGGCGAAGCCTGACCACATACCCTACAAAATCTGTCCTCAATAATTTTAGCACATTTGTTCGCAACGTCAAGGGGTGCGGGCTGCTCATTCGCCGCCCTGTCAGGGTGTGGCTGAACTATCCGGCGCCGGCGGGGTGAAGTCGGCTCCAGGCGTTGGCGGCAGGTTGGTATTATAGCCGCGCTTGCCGCGGAAGGTAAAATAGGTGACCATGCCTGGCTTGATCTCGATCTTCAAATCGTAGGTCGAGCCTTCGAACGGCAGCCAGACCACGTATTCCCCGGCGGGCAGGTCGCCCAGCACCATGTTCTCCAGGTAGTACTCGTCGCTGTTGACTGTGCCCTTGCCGTAAGTGTTGACGACCCAGGTCTGCCCGGTGGATTCCAGCATGACGTTGATGGTGTGGCTGTCGAGTAAGTCGCCGCTGCTATCCTGCACGCGGGCAACCAGCACGCCCCAGCCCTGGGGCGGCGCCAGCCACAGCTCCGGGTTGCGGCTGACGAAGTAGTTGTTGCGCCCCACGCGCACTTCGAAGTGCAGGTGCGGACCGGTGACCTTGCCGGTCTGTCCGCTCAAGCCAATCTGGTCTCCTGCCTCGACGTGCTGCCCGAGCAGAACATCGATGCGATCCAGATGACCGTACACGGTGTACAGGGTATTGCCCTGGTAGCCGAAATCGTGTTTGATGGCAACTGCCAGGCCGTAAGGGTCGGTTTCATCTTCGACGCCGCGATACAGACCGTATCCGGTCCAGGTGACGCGGCCTGCGCCGGCTGCCAGCACGGGCGTGCCTACACCCGAAGGGATGTCGATGCCGGTGTGCACCACATCGGGCAGAAAGATGCCCCCGTAGCGGTAGTCTGCCAGAGGCCAGTTGATCTCGTTAGCGGCGATGGGACGGGAGAAAAAGAAGTGGTCGAAGGGCGTGGGCGCCCAGGGTGTGGCATACAGCGGCGGTCGCCAGGCCGAGACGGGCTGCGGACCGGGGGTGGGAAAGACGAAGCGCAGCAGTCCAGACGGCTGCGCTGCGACCTGTTCGGGCGCGGGGAGCGGGGTTGGCTGCGGCAGCGTTTCGGACTGAGCGGGCAGCAGGCTGCCTGCCACCACCGGGGTCGGGCCGCTTTCCGGGATCTCCTGGGAGGCGGAGGCAGTTAGCGATTGGTTTGAGGCTGTCTCTGCATCGCTTTGTTGGGCAGCAGTAGAGGCCTGCGGGTTAAAGCGAGCGCTCAGCGGCTGGCAGGCAGCCAGCAGGATGAGCAGCAGCAGTGCAGGCTTCAAGCGAGGGCTCATGGCTGCGGGGTTGCTGTTGGGGTGGGTGTACGGGGGGGCGTGCGCGTGACGGTGGGAGTGCGGCTGGGCGTGGCGGTGCGGGTGGGCCAGGGG
>JBGSTO010000641.1:0-1763 GCA_041736465.1 Anaerolineales bacterium
CGCCATCGGATCGCCGAAGAGCGCCGCTGCCAGCGTGTTCATCGGCAGGGCAGCCACCGGCAGCCCGATGATCGATCCAACCAGCAGCCACAGCAAATCGGTTTTCAGCGTTTGGCGCGAGAAGCGCAGCTGGTCGAGATAACGCAAACCTTCTGCCCGGTAGAGCCGTACAAGCACGAAAACCGAGACGAAATTGGCGAAGATGACAACGAATGGCCACCAACGGGCAGATTCGTGCCATGCGTCCGCATTTCCGAGCACGACGAAGATCAGAGCGATCAATAATTGAATTGCGAGGAAGAATGCCGAGCGGGAAACGAGCACCAGCCAGGGAGCAGCAGTCGGGGTTTTCGATGTGTTCATCAGGGTTCCTTTGCGGAGATTTAAGTATGATCATCTTCGCGCCGATTTTCCGGAGGCGCCCTCACCGGTCGGTGGGTTGTACACTGGTCAGTTGGACAGGCTTGCAGCAAGCCCCATTCGCAGACTGCCGCGCGATGTTCCCGGTGCGCCGCTATCTTATCGTTCGAGCTGATATTAACTATGCTACAATCTAGATGTGTTTTCCCCGTATGAATGAGCCTCATTCAGGAGGTGAGAAATGGCGCCCGTGCTTGATTTGCGTCCCTCACCCATTGCCGGACGCTGGTATCCGGATGATCCACGCCGCCTGGCGGACAGCGTGGATGCCTATCTACACCAGGCCAGCCTGCCGAAAATCCCCGGCGATGTGATTGCGGTCATGACTCCGCATGCCGGTCACATGTATTCCGGTAAAGTGGCGGGACACGCCTTTGCTGCCCTGCAGGGGCTGCGACCCGAAGTGGTCGCAGTAGTTTCACCGATGCACTACCTTTCACCGTATTCAGTGCTGACAAGCGCTCACGAAGGATATGAGACTCCTTTAGGGGAATTGATGATCGACCGCCAGATGCTGAATGACATTCACCAGGATATGGAACGGTCGCTTGGCTTTGGACTGACCCCGGTGCGCAACGATCAGGAGCATTCACTGGAGATCGAGCTGCCTTTCTTGCAGCGCAGCTTAAAGGGTGAATTTCGGCTGCTGCCTGTGATGGTGCGCGATCCGGATCCTGAGATTGCCCAGGCTTTAGGCGCTGCCCTGGCAAAGGCGCTTAGCGGGCGGAATGCCCTGCTGGTCGCAAGCACAGACCTCTCGCACGGTTACCCGCAGGCTGCCGCGGAAATTCTGGACACTGAAATCATGCGCCGGGTCGAGGATCTGGATCCGGCAGGCGTCTTGCTGGCAGAGCAGCAGGGCAAAGGCTTTGCCTGCGGCCGCGGCGCGCTGGCGGCTGTGCTGTGGGCCGCTTTAGGTTTGGGCGCCAATGCCGCCCGGGTGCTGAACTACGCTACTTCAGGGGCGGTTACCGGCGATTATTTCCAGGTGGTTGGCTACGCCTCAGCTGCGATTTACCGCAAGTGTGGAGAGCAGAGCTAGCCTGCTCAGCTATGGAGGATCCTGGTTTGTTTTGGAGTGTACTGCTTATCCTGCTGCTGGTTTTTTTGAACGGTTTCTTTGTGAGCGTTGAGTTTGCAGGCGTGGCCTCGCGCCGCTCAAAAATTGAGCTGTTGGCCGAGGATGGCAGCTCTTCGGCGAAAGTGGTGAAAACCTGGCTGGAAAACCCGGCAGCGCGCGATCGCCTGATTGCGGCTTCACAGCTCGGCATTACGATCGTCAGCCTGGCGTTGGGTGCTGTAGGTGAAAATACCTTCGAAGCCCTGCTGGCGCCATATTTTCA
>JBGSTO010000660.1:0-6712 GCA_041736465.1 Anaerolineales bacterium
GGCTTCCACCGCTTCCCTGGCATCTTCGAAATCGAACTTAGAAGCGCCAATGGCAGGGATGCGCACCTGCCCGCCGGCGTCCAGGAGAAAATGGGCGAACTTCATGGCGTGCATGTGTTCTTCGTCCGCCTGGCGGTAGAAGAAGGCTGCCAGGTTGGGTAAGTTATCGGAATCGAAGTAGGCGGCGATGCTGACGTACTGCAGGCTGGCGCCGAACTCGCGCCCCACCTGGTCGTTGATCATCTGTTCCAGTTTTTTGCTGATAATCATAAATGGTTCTCCCTTCGAGAGTGGTGATTGATCAGGAAAACAGCCGGGGGTGCACCGGGCTGTGATGCTTTACTGTGCCATGCAGGCATTATAACATGCCGGATTTTTTGACGGTTGGGAGCAGGATTAAAAATCGCCCGGCCCAGGAAGAGTCCCAGGGGCCGGGCGAGTTGAATATTTGCCCGGACGGTCAGGTCGTTACGATGAACCTTCCGTCGCGAGCAGGAACAGGCCGGGCTGGTTTGACCTCGACCGCTGCCCTTGGGCAGTGCGGTACTGCTGGTCGAGCGATGAACCATGAGAGAGCACCAGGCGGAAACCGATATTGTTATTGAAGTTGTCAGGGTCGTTCCTGTTCCGGTACGCCCCACGAGCGTTGTTCCGATTATTGTTCCAGGAACCCCCGCGCACCACCCGGGCTTTCAGCGGCCTGCCCTTTATTGAGTTGTCTTTATCCAGCCTCCTAACAGGCGTCCGATCTCCACCAGCATGCGCGCCACGTGTTCGTACTGTCCGGTGGAAAAGAGCTGTAGATCATGGCATAAGCGCAGCGTTTGCCGTAGCTGCGCAAGTTCAACATCAGCCTTTTTAAGCAACCCCAGGCGAGAGGTATCGCGATGCATACCAGCAGCGATTAAAGTCTCCTGAAGAGATAGAGCTTTGTGCGTGACATTCTCACCCAAGCCAAAACGGTGCGCCCTAGGGAAGCGGGTGGCGGCTGGCAGCAGCCACACCAACAAATCGTAGGTTTTTGAGTAGATCGGCGATTCGTTCATTGCTGCCTCAGTAAGAATTGTCCCAGCACGGCCTGGCGCAGGTGGTAGGTATCGCCCCAGGAAGCATGCGCAGCCCAGGAACGAGCAGAAGCGTCCAGCCGGTTTCTGGGCACATCATTTACCAGCCACATTTGGTATAGGCGCCGGAACCTGCGCACAAAAGCCACCCCTTTACGGCGTTTCAGACGGCGTTGGGTGGGAAAGATCCGGAATCCTAAGAAGGGGATGCCGGTGGCGGTGGGATACACCTGCGCCGGGTGCAGGCGCAGGCGGAAGCGCTCCAGCCGTTTGTATATCTCAGTCCTCCAGGTAGCCAGCGTTGAGGGATTGTCAGCGAACAGCAGGAAATCATCCACGTAGCGCAAGTAAGCCGGGCAGCGCAGCTCGCTTAAACAAAATGGTCGAACGAATTCAGGTACACGTTGGCCCAAAACTGGCTGGTCAGGTTGCCGATGGGCAGGCCGCGCGGACGAAGCTGTGCCAACAGATCATCCCCTGGGAACCACTGCATAGCGTACACCTCGGAGAGCACCCCTGCCCCGGAACAAATGATACGTTCTGCCAGATTGAGCACCTTTTCATCCTGGATAACTCGCACCAGGGTGGCGAGCAGAATTTCATGATCGATGCTGGGAAAGAATTGGCGAACATCGCACTGCAGAACATATCGATAGCGATGGGCAAACTGGGAGCAGCGCACGATGGCGCGGTGGGTGCCTTTGCCGCGGCGGTTGGCGTATGAGTCGAATATGAACCGCCGCTCCCAGAGCGGCTCGATCACATTGCACAGGGTATGGTGCACCACCCGGTCGCGAAAAGGGGCGGCAGAGATCAGGCGCCGCTTGGGCTCGTGGATGTAGAAACTGCGATAAGGTCCGGGCTGCCAGGTTTCGCTTTCTAACTCTGCTTGCAGCTGCAGCAGCTCATCTTCCAGGCCATATTCGAAATCGGCCACGCTTGCTTTCTTACGCTTACCGCGGCGCGCTTTGCGGTAGGCAAGCCAAAGGTTTTCGAAGCTGTAGACCTGGGAGTAGAGCGGGTGATTTGGATGCACAGCGTAAGCGCTGCAATTGGCGTGCCAACTGCCCGAAATATTCAGGCGCGTTTAACTCTGTGGGGAAGGGCACCTGCCCTTCCCCACACCCTATCCCGTCAATCAAAAGCACAGAAATCAGAATGCAGAACTCAGGATTCCAAAGGCTTGCCAGGAGAGAGCGCCAGGCGGAAACCAATACCGTTATCGAAGCCGCCAGGGACGTTCCTGAAGCGGGACGCCCCGCGCGCGCGGCCCCGAGACCTGAAACCCCCACGCACCACCCGGGCTTTTGCTGGCGGCACTGGCCGGTTGCCAGGGGCGGCGCCCGCTTTTAATCGCCGCTCATAAGCCTTTTCATCGTAACCATCCAGGCACCATTCCCAAACATTACCCACCATATCCAGCGCGCTGCAGGGACTCGCACCCTGCGGGTATAGACCAACCGGCGAGGCACCAGACAGCGGGCCTTCCGCGCTGTTGCAACATGTGGCATCCCACTCGTCGCCCCAAGGCCACAGCCGCCCTTGCGGGCCGCGGGCGGCGGCCTCCCATTCGGCTTCGGAAGGTAGGCGATAGATCTGCCCGCTCAGGGCACACATCCAGTTGCAGTAGGCTTCCGCCTCGAACCAGGTCACGCCCACTACCGGCAGGTTGGCAGCGCTCAAACGCGGCTGTTCCCAGAAGAACGGCTGGCCGCGTTTCGCAGTTGGTCGTCGCCCGAGCCATTTCCGCATATCTTCCCTGATTTCTTCAGGGTAAACAGAAAAATCCGGCTCCCAGTCGCCGTGGCGCCAGCGCCAGCCCTCGGGACTCCAGAATTCCTGCCGCTCGTAGCCGTGTGCGAGCCAGAAATGGCGGAACTCGGCGTTGGCCACCGGGTAGCGCCCGATGGAAAATGCTTGCAGTTGTACGGTGTGTGCTGGCTCTTCATCTTCCCAACTCTTAGCGTCTTGTCCCTTCAGTTTGGCTTTGTCTTCATCGCTGGTGCCCATGCGGTATGCGCCCGCTCCCACAGGAACCATGCCTGGCAGGATGACCAGCTCCCCCGTCACGGGAGAAGGAACGGGCCGGAAGCGCGGGTCGCCCAGCTCGCTCAATGCCAGCCCAAGGCGGTGACGAAGGGCAAAGCGCACTTCGGGTGGATTGCGCTCGAAGACAGCCTGCATTTTTTCTGGCAGTCCAGTAGATAAAGGCCGGATCAGGTTGTTTACCTGCTGGTCCTGCATGTCGAGCAGATCGATTATCGCCACGCCGGATAAGGCCGTGGCTTCTGCGATGTGCTCCGGCGTGTCACCCAACTTTAGCAGCAGGCGTACGAACTTAGCGGCTTTCTCCAGATTGTCGAAGGCCAGGAATCCGGCTGCCAGCAGGACAGGCTCTTCCCACTGGTCGTCACCGCTGTAATGTGTGAGGCGCTGCTGCCATTCATCTTCCAGCGAAGCCGCCAGGTAGCGCCCAGCCAGGAATTCGCGGAAGCGGCGAATGTAGAAGTCATAGCGCACCCCGTCCTTGCGCAGCAAACCGCCGCGGCCGGCGGTGCGCTCCAGAAACTCCGACGCCGCCAGGCAAGCTGCTTCACGATCATCGCCGAAGCGGCGCCAGAACTGCTCGCGTCCAAGCAGGTCGCTGGCCTGGATGCTCTCCAGACCTTCATCGTGAAGGATGAAGGCTACCAGCGCAAGTGAGTCGCGCCGCTGGCGCCAGTTCATCCCACGCCAGTGGGTCGCATCAGCGACTGCCTGCCCCGATCGATGCACTTCGGTGATCAATGCTTCCAGGGCTAGCTCATACAGCTCGGCTCGTTGGCTGGGCAGTCTTTTCTTGTTATGGAAAACCAGTGCAATGATATTGACCATCAGGGGAGTCGTGGCGATGCTGACGACCGGTTCGGTTTCGATCCTTTCCATCAACCTGCCGAATTCATCCTCGGCCTCATCAATCGTGGGGTTAACTGCCTGGCTCCACACCCGCACCATGTAACGCCGTTGGTCAGGGCTTAATGGGTTGACGCCAGCCTGATGAAAATCGGCCAGTTGGGCTGCGACGCTGGCAGCAGAAGGTCGAGTGGTTACCAGGTAGACGCTGCTGCGCCGGTTGCCGGGCAGGCATACCAAACCCTCGACCGCTTCGCGCACCGCCTGGCGGTGCTCATCGTCTACTTCATCTACCCCATCCAACATCAACAGGCAGCCGCGCCGCATCAGGCGGGTGAAAAAATCCGCCGGCAGGCGCAAGCCTTTGAAAGACAGTTCTGGGAGTCTTTCAAGGTACTGGTACAGAGTATCTGCCGAGCGAGGCAGCTTATTATCTTTGCAGTAGGCGTTGTAATCACGCAGCGGTATGATCACTGGAAACAATGGCTTGAGCAGGTGATTGAGTCGCAAGGCCGCTGCTGCACGGCGCTGTTCTTGCGACAGCCTGCGGAACAATAAGTAGCGCGCCGCGGTGAGTCCCAGCCATTGCAGCAGGGCGCTCTTGCCGCTGCCGGCATCGCCGATGATGGTGACTTTCGATTGCTTTTCCAATACCTGTGCAATACTGACCGGTTTGGCGCCTCCACCTTCCCTGGGAATGACGGTTATACCTTCAACTGCATCGCCTTTGCGGGTGCGTTCGCTTTCGAAGGTCAACTCCAAGGGGATATAGGCGTTGTCCAGGTCTAGCTTCGAAACTGCCATCGTCTCGATGCCGCGAAAACCAAACAGACGATGTTTGGCAATAAAATTGGTCAGATAGCGTATATCGGCGATAAATCTGAGCACCGGTTGCGCCAGGCGTCCGAAAAAGCCCTTCCCGGCTTCCTCGCTGCCTTTCAATAATCCTTGAAGAAAGGCTAACAGCAGAAAGGCGATTGCTGACAGTGTAAGTGCGCGCGCCAGGAAGCCGAAGCCGAAGTTGTTCCACAGCGCTTCGACGTAGGCGCACTCAGCCTGCAAATCCGGTGGGCAATATGAGATCGGGGTTGGTACTGGTGGGGGTGGGGTCTGGAATGGCGCAGCGGCAGCTAAGAAGGGTGCGCAGGCAAACAGCAAGAATGCAAGACGAGCAATTGTGGAGCGCATTTGTTCCTCCTCGGTTCCTGTCGCGCCTGTCTCTGCTACCTCGGCGGCTGGGGAAACTGGGGCCGCGAGCTGCGCCGCATGTGCGGGTCGTGATGGCGCAGGCCGCTCCAACCGCAGGTGACGTTGGTGCAGCGGTAGCGGCGGGCATCGGGCAGAAAGGTGGCGCTCAGCAGCCGGTCCAGCGACCTGCGGTGCACGCGCATCACCCCGCTGCCGCAGCGCGGGCATACCTTGGACTGCCAGTAGGTAGATGAAATGAAACGCAGCCGCGCTCTCCAGAAAGTGAAGACCAGGGCGCCGGCTACCAGCAGCCAGCCTACCAGGT
This sequence comes from Anaerolineales bacterium, assembly GCA_041736465.1. Classification (GTDB taxonomy): domain Bacteria; phylum Chloroflexota; class Anaerolineae; order Anaerolineales; family UBA4823; genus JAJUJL01. The sequence goes on from JBGSTO010000660.1 coordinate 5,470, forward strand.
CGGACAGGCTGAAGGCTTTGAAATACACCAGCAAGCGGTCGAAAAGGCCGTTCAGGGCCAGCCAAAGACCGCCGCCCAGGACAGCCACCCAGGCTCGCAGCGTGGCGCGTATCTCGAGCTGCTCGGTGAGCAGGAATATGCCCAGCAGCGCCGCGGCCATTGCCAGCAGCTCAACCCGATATTCACGCAGGAATTTTTTCATGTTTGGTGCCCCCTGCCTCACCGTTAAGGGGATTGTTTTAATTCTCAGCCAGATTATCTATTTTGTCAATAAGTCATAGCGCACCCATCGGCGCGCGGGTCGCTGCCGGCGCTCAACACGCCGCTGTGGGGATCTCGCACGATTACCTGCCCCCGCCCAAAGGCGGAGCGCGCCTGACCGGACAGCGTATGCACGGGGTGGCCCATATTCGCCAGCGCCTGCACCGTCTCGGTTGGGAGGCCGTCTTCCAGGGCCACCGCGCCGCCGGCTGTGCCGTCTTCGATGCAGAAGCGCGGCCGGTCCAGGGCCGCTTGCGGGTCAAGTTGGTCGTCTGCCAGCGCCACCGCTACCTGCAGGTGACCCTGCGGCTGCATGAAACCGCCCATCACCCCGTAGCTGGCGAACAGGCTGCCATCCAAACGGGTCGCCAGGGCAGGGATGATGGTGTGGTAGGGGCGTTTGCCCGGCGCCAGGGCGTTGGGGTGGGCGGGGTCCAGGCTGAAATTGTGGCCGCGGTTCTGCAGGCTGAACCCCCAACCGGAAGGCACAATGCCGGTGCCAAAGCCCATATAGTTGCTGTTGATGAACGAGCAGGCGTTGCCCTGGCCATCCACCACACTCAGGTACACCGTTCCCGAAGAAACCACCGGCGTGCCGCGCAGCTGCTCTGGGCTGGCGCGCTGCGCATCGATCAGGCTGCGCCTTTGTGCGGCGTATTCTTTGGAGAGCAGGGCGGACAGCGGCGCCGGTTGGAAGGCGGGATCAGCCACGTACCAGCGTGCGTCGGCAAATGCCAGGCGCATGGCCTCGATTTCCAGGTGCAGGCGCTGTGCAGACAGCGGCGGCAGGGACGCCAGCTCGTAGCCTTCCAGAATATTGAGCGCCAACAGCGCCGCCAGCCCCTGCCCGTTGGGCGGGCATTCCCAGATGCGCAGGCCGCGATAGGTGGTGGAAATCGGCATTTCCCAGGTAGAAGTGTGGGCTGCCAGATCCGGCTCTGCCAGGCAGCCGCCCGCTTGCTGCACGGCGGCGGCGATGGCG
>JBGSTO010000676.1:0-3645 GCA_041736465.1 Anaerolineales bacterium
CGCACGACGACAGCTCGCCCGGACCGGCGCTCTACGGCGGCAAGTCGCAGCATGGCGCGCGAGAGAAGCGCGCCGCCGGTGATGATGCGCGGCGGGGCGTCTGCCTTTCCCTGGCAAGCCGGTACTCAACGGCAGAGTCGCACCAAACGCCGCTACGATATCAGCCTCAATATGCCCGGAGCGGAGATGCGCCTGCCGGCGCTTCCAGAGATCAACGTAGGATGGCGCCTTTTCTCATTCGCTATCGTTGCCTCGCTGGTGGCTCTGCTGTATACGATGTGGAACTCGCCGCGATTTCTGGTGTTGGAGACTGAAATCATTGGGCTGCAGCGCTTGAGCAGCCGGGATGTCAATACGGTCATGGACGTGCGCAACCAGCCGATCTTCAGCCTGGATGCGAACCAGCTGCGCGAGCGCCTGGTGCAGGCCTTTCCCGAGTTCTCATCTGTGCAGGTGAGCGTTGCTTTGCCGGCGGAGGTGGTGGTGACCGTCGACGAGCGCCAGCCGGTAATCACCTGGCGCCAGGACGGGCGCACGCTCCTGGTAGACCCCAACGGCGTGGCATTCCCCTTGCGCAGCCTGGAAGACACCTATCCGGAGCTGGTGGTAGAGGCGCAGGGTGCGCTGGCGGTGCCGGAGATGGATTTGATCCAGGCCCAGGCAGCCGAGGCGGGCGCCAGCAACCAGCTGCTTTCTGTGGATATGGTTTCAACGCTCATCTCCCTGGGCGCTCAGGCTCCCCAGGGCGTGCCCCTGGTGTATGACCCCACAAGAGGCTTTGGATGGCAGGACGCGCGCGGGTGGCAGGTATATTTTGGCCAGGTGACGCAGATGGAAATGAAGATGAAAGTATATAACACCCTGGTCAGTAAGCTGGAACAGAAAGGTGAGCTTCCCGCTTTGATCAGCGTGGAATACGTTCACACCCCATATTATCGACTCAGTCGTTAAGTGCGGGTCGCTAAGAGCGAGTCGCTGAGAGCGGAGCGTGTGCGGATGGACGAACCCATCATTGTAGGAATAGATATCGGAACGACAAAAGTATGCACCCTGGTGGCCCAGCAGCAAGCGCCGGATAAGCTGCGCATTTTGGGCATGGGGTTGGAGCCCTCGCAGGGCATCAAAAAGGGCGTGGTCGTAGACCTGGCAGCGGCATCACAGGCGGTTGTGCGCTCGATCGACAAGGCCGAGCGTTCCTCTGGTTACGAGATTCAAAACGCCCTGGTCAGCCTGGCTGGCTCGCAGGTTTCCTCGGTGAACAGCCGGGGAGTGGTGGGCGTCAGCGGGCGGATGATCGACACAGACGATGTCGCTCGAGCGGTCGATGCTGCCCGCGCCGTAGCGATTCCGCACAATCGCGAAATCATCCATGTGATCCAGCGCGGCTTTAACGTTGATGGACAGGAAGGCATACGCATGCCGCTGGGCATGCACGGCTACCGGCTGGAAGTGGAAACGCATATCATCACCGCCGCGGCGGCCTCGGTGGAGAATTTGCGCCAATGCGTAGGCGCATCCGGCGTGGAAGTCTCCCAGTTCGTGCTCAACCCCCTGGCCTCCGGAGAGGTCGTCTTGAATGAGACCGAACGCCAGATGGGCGTGGTGGTGTGCGATATCGGCGGCGGCACCACCGACATGGCGATCTACATCGATGGCGACGTGTGGCACACCGCGGTTCTGGCGGTGGGTGGCAATCACATCACGTCGGACATCGCCCACGGGCTGCGCCTGTCGCTGGAGCAGGCCGAAGACATCAAGCTGCAGCACGGCAGCGCGGTGCAAGGGGAAGTGGGTGCGCAGGAATTTTTCCAGGTGAACCCGTTTGGAGAGCAGCAAGCAGTGCAGATCAACCGCCAGGACCTGGCACTGATCATCGAGGCGCGGGTGGAAGAAATCTTCGGCATGGTGCTGCAAGAGATCAAGCGCTCCGGTTACGATGGCTTATTACCCGCGGGCATCGTGCTGACGGGCGGATCCAGCCTGCTGCCGGGGATCAAGTCCAGCGCCGGGCGTGTATTCGGCGTGTCGGTGCGGATTGCCAAACCGGAAAACCTGGTAGGGATGGTCGACAAGCTCAGCTCCCCGGCGTTCTCTACCAGCGTGGGGCTGCTTAAATGGGCAGGCTTGATGAGCGAATACGCACCCCAAACCGGCGGGAGGCGCTCGCCATTTCAGCCGCAAGCCGGCGGAAGTTTCAGGGACAAGCTGATGAACTTTTTACGCCGGCTGCTGCCCTAAGTTGGATATACCAGCGGCTCAGAGACTGCCGCTGATTATCATTTTTATCCGAGTCAGGGGTCTGCCTGTCAAATAGCGGTGCAGGCGCCCCAACACAAGCGAATTGAAGAGATTGAGGAGGAATACATTATGAGTACGGATTTCAACATGTCCAGCCAGCTCGAGTCGTTCGCCAAGATCAAGGTGGTCGGTGTAGGCGGCGGCGGCTGCAACGCCGTCGATCGCATGATCGCCGAAGGCCTGCAGGGCGTCGATTTCGTAGCGGTCAACACCGATGCCCAGGCGTTGATGCTTTCCAAGGCGAATGTCAGGGTGCGGGTGGGCGAGAAGCTGACCCGCGGCCTGGGCTCAGGCGGCGACCCTGAGATCGGGCGCAAGGCCAGCGAAGAGTCGGCCGAAGAACTGTACAACGTTCTCAAAGGCTCCGACATGGTCTTCATCACCGCAGGCATGGGCGGCGGTACGGGCACCGGCGGAGCGGCTGTGGTGGCGCAAATCGCCAAAGAGGTCGGCTCGCTGACCATTGGCGTGGTCACCCGACCGTTCACCTTCGAAGGCGCCCGCCGCATCCAGTCGGCTGAGGCAGGCATCTCGCTGCTGAAAGAACAGGCCGATACGCTGATCGTGATCCCCAACGACCGGCTTCTGCAGATCGTGGATAAGCGCGCCACCATGCAGCAGGCTTTTCGCATGGCTGATGACGTGCTGCGCCAGGGCGTGCAGGGCATTTCCGAGCTGATCACCGTGCCCGGCTTGATCAACCTCGACTTTGCCGACGTGCGCACGATTATGTCCGAAGGCGGCGCAGCGCTGATGGCAGTCGGCAACGGCAAGGGCGAGGATGCTGCTCGCATCGCCGCCGAAGCTGCCATCTCCAGCCAGCTGCTGGATATCACCATCGACGGGGCGCGCGGCATCCTGTTCAACGTGACCGGCGGACCGGATCTGACCCTATTCGAGGTCAACCAGGCAGCCGCAATCATTAAAGAAACCGCTCACCCGGATGTGAACCTGATCTTCGGCGCGGTCATCGATCCGAACCTGAAAGACGAAGTGCGCATCACCGTGATTGCTACCGGTTTCGAGCGCACCGGCATGCCGGCGCGCCGCATTGCTGAGGCGCCTGTAGGAAAGGATAAGGCGGGGCACGCCCAGGATCGAACGGCCGGGGCCGGCATCCCGGTGGATATGAGCAGCGCATCTCGGGAATTCCAGCCGCGGGCTTTCAACACCGACGACCTGGACATCCCGACTTTTCTGCGCAACCGCACGCGCTAATCGTCCTTGCCGGTAGGCAGGAGTTTTCCGGCTGGCCTGCCCCCCAGGCCTGGTGGAAAGCTCGACCGGTGGAAGGGCGCCCGGGGCGCGGCGCTGCAGGCGCATGCCCACCAATGCATGCCACAGCGC
>JBGSTO010000677.1:0-3543 GCA_041736465.1 Anaerolineales bacterium
GAGCTCGGCGACTGCCGGCAGGGCGTTGCCCCACGCCAGCGAGTTGCCGGCCAGCCCGGAATCCATCACCGCCGCCGGGCTGCCGCTGCCCTGTACCTGCAGGTGCAGGTGGTAGCCGCCGATATCGATCAATTGGCCTGGTGGTGTGGTGACCTGGTTCATCCGGAATCCTTATTTTACTATTTTATGGAAGCCGCGTCCTGAAATCGTTACGGCAGGCGTTACGGAATGCGTTCCTCCGACCAATTTTCATGGCTTGCGCATCCAAAGCACAGCACTTTGAGGCTGCACAGTATCTTTTACGACCTCGAGCAGCGCGCCTTCCAGCCGGTGCATATCCACGTCGCCGCGGGTGGTGGTGGCGAAGGCCTGCATTGCCAGCTCGGCATCGTACTTCTGACGGTAGAAACGCCGGTCGACCGCCGCCTGCACCCTGCGGCGCAGCGGGTTGAACAAGGCGGCGATTGCCAGGGTGGAGATGACGGTGGCGGCGGTGGACTGCGCTCCACCCAGGGAGGTGAAGACGCTTTGCAGCACGGTGACGCTGCCGAAGTATACCCCTACCAGCAAAGCGGAAACCAGGCTGTACTGCAGCGTGCGCCGGATGAGGATGTCGATATCCCACAGGCGGTAGCGCAGGATCGAAAAGCCCAATCCCAACGGCAGCAGAAGCGCACTCATCCCCGAGACGACACTGGAACCCCAGTCGTAGACCAGCCTGGTGGGAGGGTGCGTGCGCACCACAGGCGCCAGCGCCGGAATCAATACGCCAATCAATAAGATCCCGACAGCCAGGACCACCAATGACCACAGCGGCCATTTGGTTTGCTGGCGCTGCAGGGGTGTGGAAACACGCCAGTAGCGGTATACCTGGGCAGCCAGGGAAATCCCAAATGTGAGCGGGATTGCCAGGGCGATCCAGGGGGTATCAGCTATGGAGCTGTTGGGGGGCAAGAACAGCGCAGCGTAGACGATGAGCAGGATGACAAAGATGAGTGTGAAGCGCGTCCAGCCGGGCACGAAGCGACCATCCGGAAAGATGTAGAAAAAGGGTAACTGCTCAGGCTGGTGAACTCAGCCGAGGCTGAAGAATAGGAGGAACAAAAGGCGATCCTGTCAAAGCCATCTGCAACACATCCAATACGCCTTGTCCGTTTTTGCGGGCAGTCGAGATGTAACTGCGGATGCGGCAAAAGACTTCGGCGCCGCCTTCTGAACGAAAACAACCAGAGATTTTCTGCTTCAGTTTGACCATGCGGAGATCGCGTTCCGCCTGATTGTTATCAAACGGCACCTTAAAATCATGCATAAAAGCCAGCGTTTCGGTTTTGCGAACCTGAAGATGATCCAGCAGGTTCTTGACCGGATGTTGTTTGGGTCTGCCTCGTTTCTTGGGCGGGGGTTCTGCCGGTTCCAATACCGGGCATGTTTGCAGACCAGACTCAAGGATGGCATTGTAGCGGGTTTCAAAGTCAATCAACTGAGTTGGCGATAGGCATTGCTGCTCCGGTAGCGCTTCTTCAACTGCGGCTTTGATTTCGAGCAGCAGTTTGATCATCTCGGCAGCCCAGGTTTGTTGGTACTGATCTCGAACGAAGATCAGATCCCGCAGGTGATGGGCATTACACAGCGCATTGAGAACATCTTCATACTGAAAGTATGAACGGTAGCCATCGTGCATCGCCTTGCCTTTGAATGCCGGGAAGATGCCAATCGCATCCAACGCTTCACTTCCGCGTTTCCGATGAGGCGCATAATATGTCAGGAGAGCAGTGCAAACTACGTGCAGCCACCACAACTTGCCTTCTATGCGGCTCCCGGTTTCATCGAAATGTCCGGTGTCTTTCGTGTCGGTCAGTTCAGCCTTGGTGAGTTGGTAGACTGGCTCCACCTTTTGGGCTGTCTCCTGGCAGGTTTCCACGATTGTCCCCTCGCTCACCGCCTGACCATACAATTCTTCCAGGATTTCTGCTGTCCGTTCCAAGGGCACAAAGTGATACTGGTGGAAGTACACCATTTGCGCTTTGATCCGTTCACCATATTGAACAGGTTGACTAACGCTGACTGGAAATTCGCCGACCGTGGTTTGATGGCATTCTGGACAGGTTTTGATTTCCGCCTGATGCTCGGTGACTTCCACTTTCACTGGCGGTACGTCAAAGACCTGACGCTTTTCGCATCTCTGCACTTCCACTTCTTCCAGGTTCGCCTGGCAGTGACGACAGTGCTTCACCCGGTGTACTTGCACATGATCCGGAGCGGCTACCGCTTTGAGGGTGTGCCCAGTATGCCCGACCTGCCCGCCGCTTTTCTTGCCACTTTTCTGTCGCAAGCTCTTGGGCTTCTTCTTCAACCCATCGCTCGATGGCGGTTTGCTGCTGTTGCTGCTGTTCTTGGCAATTTGATCTTCCAATCGCTGGATGCGCTCTGCCAACTTGCCAAGCGTTTGGTGGAAAAGCTCAATGACGGCATCTTTGCCCTGGTCGTATGCAGCGCTGATCTCTTCATCGTTTGGTAGGCGGAGTGGTTCCATGTCTATATTTTGCTCGGCTTTTATGTATTTGACAATGTTAAAGTTCATTCAGTTCAGGCTTGCTATGGCTGAGCAGTTACGAAAAAGGCATAAAAAGCCAGCCAGGGCACCCCGATGAGTAAACCGATCCACTGCTGCATGGCGCCGTAATCCGGTGCGCTGATACTGGAGGCGTAAGCCAGACCGAAGAGAACCAGCATCAGCGAACTGTACCAGCCCATCAGCTCTCGCCCGCGCCGCCAATAAATGACCAGGCCGACGCCCATGTACATTGCCAAAGAAAGGCCGTCGCGCAGCAGCGTCCAGCCAATGTACAGAGCGGGCGGAAATCCGGCGGCATCCATGGCGGCGCGAAACGCGGCTGCACTGTCCCAGCCCCCGGTAAAACCGTTGGTGATCACAAAACCGGAGAAGGTGTTAAGCTGCTGCCAATAGGCGGGCAAGCCGCGCAAAAAAAGGACGCCGTAGGCGGCAACCATACCGAACCAAATTGCGGTCGCCAGAAATTGTAAAAAACGGTCACGAATGGAAGGATTCATTGCCTGGGACCTGCTCCCGGAAAGTCTGATCTTGCGTGTTTCTCCAATTTCAACAACAGGCTTACCCGGTCAGGCTGGAGCGTGCGCTGCACGGTGCCGGTCAGAAGCGCTGAGAGCTGCTCCAGGTTGGTTTCGCTGCGGGCGACGGTGGCGAACTCTGCCAGGGCTTGTTCGGCATCATACTTCTGGCGGTAGAAACGCCGGTCGATGAGCTCCTGAATCCTGCGGCGCAGCGGGTTGAACAGGGCGGCGATCGCCAGGGTGGAGATGACGGTGGCGGCGGTGGACTGCGAGCCGCCCAGGAATGCGAAGACGGCTTGCAGCAGGGTCACGCTGCCGAAGTAAACGATCGCCAGCAGCACGCTGATCACACCGTACTGCAGCGTGCGGCGGATGAGGATGTCGATGTCCCACAGCCGGTAGCGCAGCATGGCGATTCCCAGAGAGAGCAGGATAGACAAAGGCAGCCAG
>JBGSTO010000004.1:0-3377 GCA_041736465.1 Anaerolineales bacterium
AGCGAGGCAAACACCTGCGCGGCCTGCAACCGCAGGCGGTACATTTCACGGCTGGCAAAGCGGCCTTCGCTGACGGATATCAATTGAGAGCCGGCGTTAGGGAGTATACGGATATCAATGTCAGCAAGTTGGTTTTGGGAAATGTCTCGCATCGAGTACCTTCACCCTACATGCCGTTGTTGGCATGGCTGTGAGTGCTTGCGCCATGCATAACGCGTTGCCAGCGGCGTTTCGTTTTTCGTGTGGTCGTTGGCGATGCGGAGCATCGCTCGGCGTGGGTGAAGGGGTCCATTACTCGCTATCTTTCAAGGCGCGCTGCAGCAGACCTGCAACCTCCAGCTCAACAGCCCACTGTTTCAAGTAATCCATATCCAATCGGCCTGCCTGTACTTTGAGCACTCCCAAGATATCACGCCACTGCTGATCTGAGATCTCACCACCCAGGCGGTACCATTCGAGCTTGGCGAGGATGACGTCTTCGGCAGAGGCTGTGAACACTTTCTGTTCAGAACGTTTACGGATTCGGGCAGCAAGGATCACGCCTCCTCAGGAAGAGGGCCATATACTCGCAGGGCTATATCTTCACCCAGCAACAGCCCTGCCAGGCGACGGCGCAGCTGCTCTTGATTCTCGTTTGGATGCCGCTGTCGTAAACCTGCCAGTAAGAGCAGCTTGACAGATTGGTTTAACTGATCCACCATCTCCAATTTCCGCCAGGGCGGGGCTTCGCACAGCAGGCGGATCAGCACGGCTTCGGCATCGGGGTGAGTGTCGGGGAAGAGCGCGGACATGTTAAGGATTATAACGCCGGGCTGGGGCAGGGGCAAGGAGCAGACAATGCCTATCCGGTAGGCTGCACGATGTCATTAGCTTGCGAATAGAAAAACGGGAATATAATTCAACCCACCAGATGGCAGCAAGCTGTGGGTGGCAAGCGCGAGCGAGGAGAAAGATGGAGATTTCCGGGAGGAGAATTTGACTCAAATCGATCTGGGACAAGCCGCCATTCAACCCAACCGCCCCATCGCGGCGGGCTCATTCACGACCATCCATTTCACCTATACCTGCGGGCATCCGATCGACGATTCCGGGTTCATCAAGATCACTTTTCGAAGCGCCGGCGATTCCGGCGCGCCGCAGTTCGTTGACGCGGCAGCACCCAACTACTGCACGGTTTCTACCACAGGAGATTGTCTCATCGAACCGCGCTGGGATCCCAAGGGACACATCCGCCCCTGGAGCCGGGCTCTGTTCTTGAAAATTCGCGGCGGCTTTCTGAACCGTGGCGAGATTGTCAGTGTGATTTTTGGGGATACGGCGGGAGGCTCACCGGGGTGGCAGATGCAAACCCACGTCGCCGAGAAATTCGAGTTCAAGACTTTCGTGGACCCGATCGCCAGCTATCTATTCAAGGAAATCCCCGTCTCTCCGGCCCTTGAGATTACCCCCGGCGAACCTGTGCGGGCAATCTGCATCGCGCCATCCCAGGTAAATATCAATCAAACCTTTTCCTACCACCTGAAACTGGAAGATCGCTGGGGAAACCCAACCGGAAAACCCCGGAAATTCAGCCATCCCGGCTATGCAAACGAGGGCGTGCAAAGAGTTCTGGCTAAAGATGCCCAATCCGGGCTGGCTGCGATCAGCAACCCGGTGCGCGTGCTGGCAGAAGATGCAGAGCTGCGGATGTTGTGGGCCGACTTCCACGGACAATCCGAAGAGACGGTCGGGGACCGGTCGATCGAGGCTTATTTTGGCTTCGCGCGAGATTACGGGCTGCTCGACATTGCTGCTCATTCGGCCAATGATTTCCAGGTGACCGACGAATTCTGGGACAGGATCAATGAGACGACGCGCCACTTCTACCAACCGGGCGTTTTCGTCACTTTTCCGGGATACGAATGGAGCGGGAATACACCGCTGGGCGGCGATCGCAACGTTTACTTCGCATCCGAAGGCGGGACGATCACCCGCAGCTCGACCGAGCTGCTGCCGGGGAATCGCTCTGCTTACCGGGATTCACCAACCGCGGCGGAGCTGTTCCGCCACCTGTCGGAACAGCATGATCCGAAACCCTTCACCTTTGCGCATGTCGGGGGACGCTATGCCAATATGGACATGCACGACCCCGAAATCGAGCTGGCGGTAGAAATCCATTCCGCCTGGGGCACGTTCGAGTGGATTCTCGAAGAAGCGCTTGCCAGGGGATACCGCCCTGGAATCTGCGCCAACTCGGACGATCACACTTGCCGTCCGGGAGCGTCATACCCTGGTGCGGGAGAGTTTGGCTCTCTGGGCGGGCTCACCTGTGTGCTGGCACCCACATTGGACCGTGAAGGTGTCCTGGCTGCGCTGCGCGCCCGGCACTTCTATGCGACCACAGGCAACCGCCCCCTGATCGACCTGAAACTCACGAACCAGGGCAAAACTTACATGATGGGTGATGTGGTCGCTGTGACCGCGGGGAACCCTCAACTGCATGTGCGGCTTGACGGCAGCGCGCCGATCGATCATGTGGAAATCCGCAATGGGATGCAGGTCATCCAGCGGCTGCGACCATACGGCGAAGGCGACCTGGGCCGGCGAGTCAAAATCGTGTGGAGCGGCGCCCGGGTGCGCGGGCGCGATCGCCTGGTCGATTGGGAGGGCGGTCTGGAAGTGCAGGGAAATTCTATTCTCTCGGCTGCCCCGCTCAATTTTTGGAATGCCAATCACCCGCTCGGGCGGACCGGCAGCCGCGCACTCGCCTGGAAATCCGTGACGACCGGCGGCACGTCCGGAGTCATCATCACATTGGAAGAGGCGGACTCCGGAACCCTCAAAGTCAATACACGCCAGGGGGAGATCGAGGTGGATATTGCCTCGATCGGCCTGGAACCGGCAGTCTGGGATTTTGGCGGTCTGAAAAAAGAAATCAGAATCTACCGCCTTCCGGAGCACAATACAGCCAGCGAATTGGCGTTCAGCCTGCCCCTGACCGGGCTTCACGAGGGGGATAATCCGATCTACATCCGCATGGTGCAGGAAGATGAGCATGCAGCCTGGACCAGCCCCATCTACCTGGTGCTGTGAACGGAAGGTTGTTAAAAGTTGGTCGCACTGTGTGGGCCTTGCAAAAGGATCTAGATCCTTCACTGCGTTCAGGATGACAGATCAAATAAGGACCTAGTGCAGAATCAAGGGACATAATTGGAAACATTTAGAAAGGCTTCAATCGGATTGCCAAAGGTATCGCGAACCCGTTCAACGATTTCCTGGGGTGATAATACCCGCTCTGGTTCAACTACCCGGCGCTTCCCGTGGATCCACATTGGCTCGATCGGGTTGAGCCAGGGGCTTTTCTTGGGTAATAAACAAATCAGGATACGCACACCTTG
>JBGSTO010000440.1:0-2101 GCA_041736465.1 Anaerolineales bacterium
ATCGTCGTCCACCCGCTTGAAATCTTCGATGCCGGTCTCGACCATGAAAGCCTTGAAGCCCACCACCCCCTCGCGGTGCAGCGCTTCCAGATCGTCCAGGTTGTTATCCACCAGCCCGGCCCACTGGGCGTAATCGACCACCGTCTCTGTCGCCACGGTGTCGCGCTTCAATTGCAAATTGGCGCGGTTGATCGTCGAGGGGGTGCTATCGAGCGGCATATCGATAAAGGCGGTCACGCCGCCCGCCGCAGCGGCCTTGCTGGCTTTGCTGTATTTCTCCCAGTGCGGGCGGCCCGGCTCCTGGAAGTGCACGTGCGAATCGATCCAGCCGGCCATCAGCACCTTGCCGTCCAGGTCGATGGTGCGCTCCGCCGGGATGGACGGGTTGTCTTCCACCACCTGGATGATCTTGCCCTGCTGGATGACGACGCCCCCCGGGAAGGTCGTCTCTTCATTTACAACAAGTGCGTTGCGTAAATAGGTGTCTGGTTTCATGGTTTATGCTCTCAAGTGGCTGCCTGCTGCTGCGGGGCATGGGGATGCCCCGCCTGCAAGAGGATGATGGGCCTGCCCCGCGCTCAGGAGGATAAGGGGGTCGCGCAACCTAATTATCCTCTCAGACCCAAAGGGTTTATCTGTGTGCATCCGTGCGCATCTGTGGTTGCTTTTGCCCTTCATTCGGACCCGTCTACTCAGACCCGAAGGGTTTTGGAAACCCTTCGGGTCTAATCAGGGGGTTATCCGGTTTTATCTGTGCAGCAGTACTCTGCGTCTGCATCTGTGGTTGCTTTTGCCCTTCATTCGCAGGCGTCTCATCCTTTCAATAGAATCTGCCGGTTGGCGTTCTTATAATTCAAATAGCGCGTGGGCGCCGCCCCACCCGCATAAAACGACTGCGGGCAGTAGGCGCGCATCCAGATAAAGTCGCCCTCGGTCACCTCGTGCCACTCGCTCCCCAAAAAGTAGACCCCCTGCCCTTGCAGCAGGTACAGCCCGTGCTCTTCGGGATGCGTCTCCACGTAAGCATGCACACCGCCCGACGGAAATTCCAGGATGCTCATGCTCAGGTCATAGGCCATATCGCCATCGGGCAGCAGGTATTTGGCCGCCCAGCCCGCCTCGCCGGTGATCGAGCGCGCCGCGATGGCGTTTTCGTCGCCCACCAGGAATTTTGGCTGCAGGTCTTTGTACGGCTGGTAGGCCTTGCGCACCCACAAAAAACGCAGCAAGCCGCCGGCGTGATTGCGCACACCCCAGGCATAATCGGGCGGCAGGTAGGCATACTGCCCTGCCGTGAGACCGTGCCGCCCGGCCTGCGCCTGCAGGGCCAGCTCCCCTTCGAGCACGTAGACGAAGCTCTCCACGCCCGCTTCAGGCTCAGGCTCCAGCGCCCCGCCGCCCGGCTCGACGTGCAGCAGGTACTCGGCAAAGGCGCAGCCGTAACCGATCGCTGGCGAGGCCAGCACCCAGGCGATGGTGTTCTCCCAGCCGGGCAGGGCGCTGCGGCACATATTGGCCGGTGGGCGGATGGCATAATCGAAGCGGGAGACCGAGCGGCTGAAGACCAGCTCCGATTGGGTGGGAAAGCCACCCCTGGGCCGAAATTGTCCAATGTTATCCTGGCTCATGCATCCTCCTGCATGTCGTAGACCCTCACCCCACAGCAGCATCACCGCCGCGCCCTCTCTCGCGGGGAGAGGGCAACCCCTGCCGTCCGCGAATTTTCACGAATACACGAATGTCTTCGCCGCATTCGTGTATTCGCGGCTCTTATTCGTGGATGGCTTGGCTAGCTCGCAAACTGCCGCCCGGCCCCCGGCCTGACCAGTTTTCCATAACCGGGCTGCGCGGTCATCTCGCCGTCCAGGAACACGGTCTGGCCGCGCAGGATGGTGCGCTCGACCTTGCCCTTGAACGCCATCCCGGCGTAGGGGCTGATCTTGTGGCGCGAGAAGAGCATATCGGTGCTCAGCTTCCACTCCGCATCCAGGTCCACCACCACCAGGTCGGCGTCGGCGCCGGGCAGCAAATGCCCCTTGGCCGGGTACAGCCCGAACAGCCGAGCCGGGTTCAGGCAGACCAGCCGCACCAGCGCCTCCAG
>JBGSTO010000051.1:0-4175 GCA_041736465.1 Anaerolineales bacterium
CCATGAACACATACCACACCACCCTGCTCCTGCGCGCCCTCAAAGGCTCGGCGGCCTCCTGCCTGGTGGCGCTGAGCATCTCCCCCACCCCCGTCACAGCCCGCTGGATCTCCCAGGTCACCGGCTACGCGCCCAACTCGGTCACCCAGGCGCTCGCGCTACTGGAACAGCTCGGTCTGGCGGCGCACGATGGCAGGCGCAGCGGCTGGCGCACCCACCTGCATTACAGCAGCTGGAGCGTCTCGACCCCGGAGCCTGTCTCGGCGCAGGATCTCGTCCCGCAAGCCGCCCCGGCGGAGATACCCGGTGATCCGGAAATTGCTCCACCAGGCATCGCAAATTGCGATGCCCCTGAGTCTATAGAAGACTTTAATAAAGACTCAGAGATTAAATCTTCTGAGTCTGAGTCTGAGCCAGGCGGCGCTGCGCAAATTCAGGCCGGCAAGCACGACTACGAAGGCGCTTTTTCGGGCGGCGCTGCCGGGGAAGCCGCGCGCGAGATTGATAACCTGCACGCCGCTGTTCCGCGCCTGCTGCAAGCTGCTGTCGAGCTGTTCGGCGAACCTGTGATGCTGCCGCGCGGGCAGCGCGTACCGCCGCGCCTGGCATTGGCCTGGATCGCTCAAGCCTACGAGATGCGGCATACCCTGCGCAAGCCGTCGCGTGTGGTTTACACCAGTCTGGAGCGCGGTGCACAACCCCGCAGGCGCTTTCTCGAAGACCCGCTCAGCCGCCTGCCAGCGCACTACCTGGTGGCTGCAGGCCTTCACCCGCCACCAACACAGACAGAGGAGATGCTGCCTGACCCCGGCGATGAGCCTGACGCAGCAGAAAGTCTCGATCCGGCGGTGATCGTCCACCCCTCGCTGTCGCTGCCGGTTTCCCCAGGCAGCCGCTGCAGCGCATTGCAAGCCTGGCAGCAGGCTTTGGAAATCGCCCGGCAGGAGGTCTCCTCAGCGCTGTTTCGCAACTACCTGCTTCCGGTCGCACTGCTGCAGTTCGACGCCGGTACGGGCGCCTTCACCCTGCAGGCAAAAGACTTGCAGGCGTGCGAGCTGCTGCAGTCACGCCTGGCGAAGTCGCTGGAGCGCTGGCTGCAAGGCATCTGCAACCGCACGATTCAGGTGCTCTTCACCGCGCCGCTTGAATAATTAAAAGAAAAACACAAAGGCCACTAAGAATGCCCAAAGCACACAAAGTTCTTATAATAAAACCTTGGTGTGCTTCGTACTCAACCTTTGTGCCCTTTGTGTTTCAAGCTTTTTCGCGCCTACAAGCGTACCTGCATCTGCAGCAGCGATTCCGGACGGGTAAGCGCCTCCGGCGCATTGCCGCGCACGGGTTTCAACCCCGGCTGTGTGGGCGTCTCACCATAAAAAGTGGTCAAGCGCTGGTTCCAGTCTAGAGCGCTGGCGTAGCGGCGCACATAGCTCAGCGCAGCTTCGACCGCCTCATCCGGCTGGTTATTCGCCCGAGCCATATCCGCATAAATGTTCAGCCCGTCCACCAGCAGGCGCATGCCCTTGCGCATTACCGGCAGGCCGCGCTGCGCCGCCTGCAGCAGCCGCTCCCTTGCCAGGCCTCGATCTGCCTCGACCCCGCTGTACAGCAGCTGCCAGGCGTGGATCACCGCCGAGTCCGGCAGCCAGTCCACCCCATTGGCGAAGTTATTCGCCCATTTGTGCAAGCGATCCAGCTTACCCGCCATGAGCAGGTGATAGGCTCCGATCATCGCGCCGTACGGATAGATCATCTTCTCGCGGAACAGGTCTTCGGCCTGTCGCATCACGCTGTCCGCCAACCCCTCGGAGGCGTTGAAGTCGCCGGTCAGGGCGTAGTGCGAGAGCGCCTCGGTCTCGGCGTCCGTGGTCACCACCTTCACCACCAGCCCGCCGCTCAGCTCGCCGCCTGCGCTGGAAGGCCGCAGCATCACCTGCAGATCATCCCGGGATGGCGGCAGGCAGATGCTGCGCCAGGGGATATCCGGGCCGCCTACCTGCAAGCAGCGAATTGCCAGCGAGCTGCTCGGAGGGCGCAGATCCACGACGAACATCTCCGGCGTAGACGCATCAAATTTTGGCAGCGCCGACCACGTATCAAGCGGCTCCACTTGCCAGGCGCTCTGGCTGGCATATAAGAAGCCGCCGTGGTCTGCGCCGCCGCGCCAGGACTGCAGCCGCCACATGCGCATCCACACCGGCTCATCCAACGGCGTGTGCACGCTGCCCGCACCCGGGCTTTTGATCGGGGCGCCTCCTGGGGTTGGGCCGCGGTAGCCGCCCAGGAAGCTCTGCCAGGACAGGTACTCGTGGGGTGTGGCGTGCATTTTCAGGGTTACCTGCGCCTCCGCCTGCCCGGGAGAGATGGTCACCGCAGAGCTGAGCACCCCTCCGGAGGGCAGTGTGGCTCGCACCAGGTAGGTGCCGGCCTCCAGATCGGTCTGCTCGCTCTTACGCACCACCAACCGCCGGTGCACTTCAAGATCGCCGTCCAGGATTTCAGTCGTCACCGGCGTTTGCGCAGCGTCCAGGTTGTACAAATCGATGTGGATCGATAGGGTTGTCATCCTGCCCTCCTCACGACAGCCGGATCGGCTCGGTGGGTTCCGGGCCAGGCGGCAGTACGGCGAACGGTTCGCTTTCGAAATCCGGGAAAGCCTGGTTGCGGAACTGCGCCTTGACCCTGTAGAAGCCGGCGGTTACGCCCGCCGGCGCCCATTTGCCCGTCTGCGGCGGGCGGTTGAGCTGCCGGGGAGGGCCTTGCAGCGACTCCAGCGTCAGGGAGGCCTCATCGATGGCGTTCTGGGGATCAAAATCGATCACCACCGGCACTTCCGGTGGGGCGGGGCATTCCTGCAGCACCATTTCGCCGGCGTTGGCCTCCGGCGTATGCACCTGCGCCAGCCCGCCTTCGTCGAAATTGATCGCCGAAAGCACGCGGTACAGCGGGTCGGTGATCGACTGGGTGGTGATCACCCAGCGCCCGCCAATCTTTTTTGCGCCGCGCCCGCGCAGGCATTCCACCAGCGCATTGGTGAAGCGGCTCACCTTGTTGAGCTTGCCGTAGGCGCTGGAACCGTCCACCGCGGCGCGCAGCACCATCAGGCGCTGCCAGTTTGTATTGGGGGAGGTGGTGGGCAGGAAGCCCTCGGCGCCGGCGTCGCGGATGTCCAGGTCATCTACCGGCACGTTGCTGCAAGCATCGATGAAGAAGCACTTGTGCCCTGCCACCGCACTCGCCAACCCCTGGTACATGCGCATGAAGTTGATCGCCCCGCGGAACGGTGAGCGCCAGTTCTGCCCGTAATCCTGCGCCAGCAGCACCTGGTCGCCGCCCACCAGCACGCCGTGCCCGCAGAAATAAAACACCAGCAGGCTGCCGGGGTGCGCTTCGCCGCGCGCCTGCCAATCGAAGAATACCTGCAGCAGGTTTGCCACCGTGGCTTCCGCCGCGGCGAAGGACTGCGCTCCATTTTGCGGGTGGGTATACTCGAAGGGGGTAGGGTTCACCTCGGACAAAAACAGCTCCACACTGCCCAACGGCACCTGCGGGTTGTTGTAGTTTTCGCACCACCATTTGGCGAAGTGGCGCGCCGAGACCGGCGGCGAGGTAAGTTGTCCCAGGTCCAGGTGGCGCACGCGCGCATCGAACTGGTCGCCGTCCAATAAGTGCGGGTAGCGTCCCACGCCGACTACCAGCAGGTGCGCCTGGGGCATATTGGGTTGGATTGCATCAAAAACCAGTGTCATGTGAACAAACCTCCCAGTCGAACAGAAAAGCGCTCGTGAAAGCTCGGCGTGCTGAAGTAGCTGGTATGCGACAGGATCAACCCTTTGCGCGTGTTGAACTCGAAATCCTGCGCCCCGTCAAACACCTGCCCGGCGGCGAAGGCAAACATGTCGCTCAAGTCGTACACGTTGATCCAATGGCGGATATTGGCAGGTTTAGGCGCTTTGCCGGCCTGAGGGCTGGGCAGGGCGGCGTCGCTGCTGCGGAACAGCTTCAGCTCTTCGAAGAATGCCACCTGCGACCCCACCGTGAAGAAAGCATCCACCTGGATATCCGGGCGGAAATGGGTGAGCACGTCATATAGAATATTGCCGCCCATCGAGTGCGCCACGACCACCAGGCGCGGGTCTGCCGGGGTGACCGCCGCCAGGGCCTGCTCCAGGGTC
>JBGSTO010000121.1:0-7742 GCA_041736465.1 Anaerolineales bacterium
GCGTGCGCCGCCGCACCTGGCGGATGGTCTGGCAGATGCGCGGCGCCAGGTCGGGCGCGGCGCCCTCACCCGGCAGCGGCTGGTTCACCAGCTCATGCAGCAGATGCTCCAACTGGCGTTCACTCAAACGTCTGCGCAAAGGATGGTTCCTCCTCGACTTCCAGGCTGCGGCGAAGCAGCGCCTTGGCCCTGTGCAAATGAATGCGCACTGTATTTACCGGCAGCCCCAATGCATCAGCCATCTGGCGGTAATCCAGCCCGGCCTCATAGCGCAGGGAGATCGCCAGGCGGTAAGCGGCTGGCAGGGCTTCCAACGCCTGCCCTAATGCCTCGATCAGCTCGGCCTCTTCCAAGCGCTCCTCAGGGCCGGGGTCAGGGTCTGCCTGGAAAACTTCCTCTGACTCCAGGTCGCTTTCCTCTACGAAGCGCAGGCGGCGCAATTGGTCACGCCCCACGTTCAAGGCGATGGTCACCAGGTAGGGAAAGAAGGGTTTGTCTGGCTGCAGGCGGGCCAGACTGCGCCAGGCTTTCAGAAAGGCTTCCTGTGTGATCGCCTCGGCCTCTGCGCCATCGCTTGCCAGACGGCGCACCACCCTGTAAAGCGCCGGCGTGTGCTGGATAACAAGGGCTTCGAAAGCGCTGTCATCTCCTGTGCGGGCGCGTCGAATCAGGTCTTGCTCGCTCAGGGGTTTGCCAGCCATGTCAGCAGCCTTCATAAAGAGTACGCCCAAACGCAGAAAAAGTTTCGCTCATCATATCAGTCAAATCTAAACAATATGTCTACCAAACGTCAACATGTGATTATACCCGGTTCGCTGCAGATTGAAAAGATATGTGACAACCGTCACGAAAATTCATGACATCTGGGACTGAAATAAAACAATCATAGTCGTTATTATCATAACCAGCGAAAGAACAACAGGAAAGGAGCCTCGACAACATGCAATCCATCCCCAGCGAATTTTTAGCTATCGACCGCAAGTCCCGCGCCCGCATTCCGTATCAAGAAATCGACCACCGCCCGGCTCAGGCGCGTGTGTGCGATTTCGACGACGTGGTCATTCCTCTGGACGAGGAACGGGCGATGCTGGAAGCCTCGCGCTGCATCCACTGCCCGGACCCGGCTCCATGCGTCGAAGCCTGCCCCACACACAATGACATCCCTTCCGCCATGTGGTTGATCGAGCAGGGCAAGTTCCTGGAAGCGGCGCAGCTCTACCGCCAGAACAGCTCGCTGCCCGAGGTATGCGGCCGCGTTTGCCCGCACGAACAGCTCTGCCAGGGTTCCTGCGTGCGCAACCATTCGCACGAGCCGGTATTGACCGGAGCGCTGGAAGCCTTTGTCACCGATTACGAGCGCAAGGTGCGCGGCGTGCAGGTTTCGGTGGGTCAGCCCAGCGGCTACCGGGTCGCCATTGTGGGCGCCGGGCCTGCAGGACTGGCATGCGCTGAGCAGCTGGTGCAAAAAGGTCACCAGATCACAATTTACGATGCCAAACCGGCGCCCGGCGGGCTGCTCACCTACGGCATCCCCAATTTCAAGCTGCCCAAGGACGTCGTCTTCGCTCGCTGGCAGGATTTGCAGGCTGCCGGCGTGGAATTCATCGGCGATACATATGTAGGCAAGGATATCACCATTGACGGATTATTTGCTGCCGGTTTCCAGGCAGCATTCATCGGCGTGGGCGCCAGCATCGACGCTCCCATGGAAGTGCCGGGTGAAGATCTGCCCGGCGTTTACAAAGCCACGGAATTCCTGATCCGCGCCAACGTTGATCCTGACCTGCTGCCAGAGGAGCTGCGCGCCCGGCCCGCCATGGGAAGTAAAGTGGCGGTCATCGGCGGCGGCGACACAGCCTCCGACTGCCTGCGTAGCGCCCTGCGCCTGGGGGCTGAAGAAGTCACTTGCCTGTACCGACGCACGGAAAAAGAAATGCCCGGCGGGCGTAAAGACCGCACCCTGGCGCGCGAAGAAGGCGCCCAATACCAGTTCCTCACCCAGCCGGTGCAGTTCATCGCCGGCGAGGATGGACGCCTGGCGAAAATCGAGTGCATCCGCATGGAGCTGGGCGAACCAGACGCTAAAGGCAGGCGCAAGCCTGTGCCGGTGGAAGGCTCGAACTTTATCGTCGAAGCCGACACCGCCATCCTGGCCCTGGGCTACTGGCCCGACCCGGTGATCGGCGACACCACGCCAGAACTGAAGACCCACAAGTATGGCCTGATCGTTACCGATAAGAAGAGCGGCGCCACCTCGCGCCCGGGCGTATTTGCCGGCGGCGACGCGGTTACCGGACCTGACCTGGTGGTGACCGCCATGGTCGCCGGCCGCAAGGCTGCCGCCTCGATCCACGACTACCTGCAGACGCTCGAACCCCTTACTGAGTCGCCCTTCGCTGTGCTGGCTTGAAATCAGCCGCAGCGATGGCTTGACCTCCTTCCTCCTTTCGCTGCCGTGGGCGGTTCCAAAGGAACGTGATCGTTCCCAGGAGCCGCTCACAGGCGTTAAATCAGGTGGTCAGCGCTTTTTTGGCGCGATCTCGTAGATTTCACCGGTGCCATCCTGGTAGCGCAGTACCAGATGGGACACTTTTTTGATCTGGTCAGGGCTGAAATAGCGGCGGCGGTCGTTGCGGAATAACCAGACGAAATAAGCCCGCTCTTCTTTGGGCCACGAAACTATGTTCGCCAGCAGCCACTGCGTTGATGCATTGTAATTTTGCGGGTCGCTGACCGATGATTGGGTAATTCGCCCCGTAAAATAATACACCGCGGATGGCAGGTTGCTGTACAGCGTCATCCCAGGCTTGAAGGGGAATTCCTCCAGCCGGTGCACGAAGTCCGACTCGCGGTAGCGGCTGTTATTGAACATGTTGTAGTACACCACTCCCTGATCCAGGGACATAACTACAAACTTATATACCTTAAAGGCAGGATAGAGCAGCCAAACAAACATAAGCAGGGTCACACCCGCATAGACCCAGCCCCGCCATCTGGCGCTTGCCGCTAGCAGAATCTCTCGCAGACAGGCGAGGAATATCAACAGCAAGGGAACGTACATCGGCGCCTGGTAGCGATCGTCATATACGTCGATATGGTCGCCGCTGAACGTTGTTACCAAAATAAAACCCAGATACCCCAGCAAAAACAAGCAGTAAAGCGCCATCGTTGGGGATAGCAGAAGCCGGTACAGCCTTTTTCGCAGCTCCCGGTGTAAAAATACGATTAGCGTCGCGACGAGGAGAAGTGCCAGCACTGGCAGCCATGACCGCTCAATCACAGTATTGGGCAAGAACCACACAGCCGCCTTTTCCAGCGTGTAGATCAGGTTATCGGTTGGTCGGATCTCAGCCAGATTGCGATGCCCTACCAGCGAGCCGTAGCGCCAATAGTTCCTCCCGAAAACCCAGGCAGCCAGCGGCATTGAGGCCAGTGTCGAAAATCCCAGTCCCTGCAGCAGCGCCCGACGCAGATTGTTTCTACGTATATAGATTACCCAAAGGCTGCCTGTCATGACAAGTGTGGCGCCCGTCCAGCGCGTCAGCGACGCGGCGGCGGCGATGCCTGCCAGAAACACCAGCCAGCGCGGTGATTGCGTGCGCTGCCATCTCTGGGCAGCGGCGAAAAACAGCAGTATCAGCAGAATAAATAAACCATCGCTGCCGATATTGGCGCACAGCGCCAGGATGGACGGCGACGTCAGTAGTGCCAGATTCGCCCACAGCCGCCACGCCGCCTGCTCCGGCAGGGATCGTTCCAGCAGAACACCCGCCAATAAGATCAACCCCGCAAAAATAAAGGCATTCAGATAGCGCCCCAACTGCTCAAGCGGCAGCCCACTGACAGACTCAAGCGAGCCCAGCACCAGCGGGTACAGCGGCGGCCAGAGCAGCAGGGGACCTCCCCGGTGATCGGTAACGCCTGACCCGCGCGACCAGTGTTCAGCCGCCGATAGATAGCTGATCGAATCGGTTGAAACGCCGGCGCCGTAAGTCGAGGTCGAAACCAACACCAGGGCAAAGCCAAGCACAGCGATTGCCGTATAAAACAGAGCGTCTTTTCGCCGGAACGCGCCTGGCACGAGAGGCAGATTGCTGTTCATAATAAGGTCAGTCGTATTTTATTGTTCGTTGGTAGATGGGAGGTGCCCCCGGCAATCGCTGTGGGTCCTCAGCGAGGTGTGCGCGTTCGAGAGGCTTGCACGGACCGCGCATGACAACTCGATTATAATTGAGGTTCTGTATATAGGTGCTTCAAAAGCTCTCCTGCCGGATGGTAGAGGCTGGACGCGCACCGGACAAAAAAGATTGCAGCTAAGGATAAGTTGAAACACCATGGATATGGGAACCGTTCAACCGGTTGATATAGAAGAGCAGATGCGCTCTGCTTACCTGGATTACGCCATGAGCGTGATTGTGGCGCGCGCCTTGCCGGATGCCCGCGACGGGTTGAAGCCCGTCCACCGGCGCATTTTATATGCCATGCACGACATGGGCATACGCGCTAATACCCCTTACCGCAAATCTGCGCGTATCGTCGGAGAAGTGCTGGGTAAATACCACCCCCACGGCGACGCCGCAGTCTACGAAACCATGGCGCGCCTGGCGCAGGACTTCTCCATGCGCTACCTGATGGTAGACGGGCAGGGCAACTTCGGCTCGGTCGACGGAGACGCGCCGGCAGCCATGCGCTACACCGAGGCGCGCCTTTCGCGTATGGCTGAAGAGATGCTGGCGGATATCGACAAAAACACCGTCGACTTCACCCCCAATTTCGACGACTCGCTGCAAGAGCCGGTGGTGGCGCCTGCCCGCCTGCCCAACCTGCTGCTCAACGGCACCTCCGGCATTGCCGTCGGCATGGCGACCAATATCCCCCCGCACAACCTGCGCGAGCTGGTCTCGGCGCTGGTCATGATGATCGACCGCTATGACAATGTCGAGGACATCACCGTCGAAGAATTGATGACCCACGTTAGCGGTCCCGATTTTCCCACTGCCGGGATCATCGTCGGCGTCGAGGGCATCCGCCAGGCATATGCCAGCGGTCGCGGGCGTATCGTGCTGCGCGGGACGGCGCACATCGAAGAGATGGGCACCAACCGCCACCGCATCATCGTCACTGCCATCCCCTACCAACTCAATAAATCCAGTTTGATCGAGCGCATCGCCGAGCTGGTGCGCGAAGGCAAGCTGGACGAAATTACCGACCTGCGCGACGAGTCGGACCGGCGTGGGATGAGCATCGTCATCGAGCTTAAGCGCGGCTCTCAGCCGCGCAAGGTGCTCAACCAGCTTTACAAGTACACGATGCTGCAGTCCACTTTCGGTGTGCAGATGCTGGCCCTGGTGGATGGCGAGCCGCGTTTGCTCTCGCTGCGCCGGGCGCTGCAGATCTTCATCGAGCACCGCCGCGAAGTCATCGTGCGCCGCTCGCAGTTCGAGCTGGATAAAGCGCGTGCCCGGGCGCATATCTTAGAAGGCCTGCTGATTGCTCTGGCTCACCTGGACGAGGTCATCCAGACCATCCGCCAGTCGCCGGACGCCGACGTCGCCAAAGAACGCCTGATGAGCCGCTTCGATCTCAGCGAGCGCCAGGCCCAGGCGATCCTGGATATGCAGTTGCGCCGCCTGGCGGCCCTGGAGCGCCAAAAGATCGAAGAAGAGCACCGCCAGATGATGGGGCGCATCGCCCATCTGGAAGACCTGTTAGCCAGCCCGCAGAAAGTGCTGGGGGTCATCCGGGAAGATCTGCTGGAATTGTCGGAGACCTATGGCGATGAGCGCCGCACAATGATCGCCCCCGATGCCAACGAAGCCTTCAACGAAGAGGACCTGATCCAGGACGACGCCGTGCTGATCAGCGTCACCCTGCGCGGCTACATAAAGCGCGTGATGGCGCGGGCGTTCAGGGCGCAGGGGCGCGGTGGGCGCGGCGTTACCGGGCACGCCACCCGCGATGAGGACGAGGTGGTGATTCTGGTGCCGGCGCGCACCCTGGACACGCTGCTGTTTTTCTCCGATCGCGGCAAGGTGTATTCTGAAAAGGTGTACCAGATTCCGGATGCGGACCGCACCGCACGCGGCGTTTCAATCGTCAACATTCTGAATGTCGATCCGGGCGAAACCATCACCGCGATCGTCGCAGTGCCGGACTTCGCCGCCGCCGAATACTGCATGATGGTGACGCGGCAGGGACGCGCCAAACGCGTCTCACTGCCGGAGCTGTCTGCGGTGCGACCTTCCGGCTTGATCGCCATCAACCTGGATTCGGGCGACGAGCTGGGCTGGGCGCGCCTGACCCACGGCGACGATGAAATTATCGTCGTCACCGAAAATGGCCAGGCGCTGCGCTTCTCGGAAGCGCAGGTGCGCCCGATGGGCCGCCAGGCGGGCGGCGTCACCGGCATACGCCTGGCAAAAGGCGACCGGGTGACCGGCATGGAGGTGGTCGAAGAAGGCGGCGACCTGCTGGTGGTGACCAGCCGGGGCTTTGGCAAGCGCACTCCGCTTTCCGAGTACGCCCCCAAGGGCCGCGCCAATCTGGGTGTGAAGACGATCGCTCAAGATGCCCTGGAGCGCATCGGCACCATCACTGCGGTGCGCGTGGTGCAGGAAGCCGACGACCTGACCATCATTTCCGCCAACGGCGTGATGCTGCGCACCCAGGTGAAAGACATCTCGCAGTCGGGGCGCGTCACGCGCGGTGTGACGCTGATCAACCTGGGTGAAGGTGACAGCGTAGCCTCGCTGGCGCGTATCGCCGACGCCGATCTGCGCCAGGTGGGAGTCTCTTAAAACAAGCCGCGGGGTTTTCTGGCAAGCGAAATCCGCCAGAAAACCCCGCCTGACAACCGGTTTTGGGGGAATATCCCTAAAGCGGGAGCACAACGCGCCCGGTGACAACCAGCGCGAAGACACCTACCAGGCACAGGATGAGCAGCAGCATGAGGGCAATCACAAAACGCTGTACGGGAGACATCCCCAGAAAGTAACGCGGCCTCGCCCGAGGAACGGGCT
The DNA here is from genome assembly GCA_041736465.1 of Anaerolineales bacterium. Taxonomy (GTDB): domain Bacteria; phylum Chloroflexota; class Anaerolineae; order Anaerolineales; family UBA4823; genus JAJUJL01. The sequence continues at coordinate 7,020 of JBGSTO010000121.1, forward strand.
TTTCATCATCATCGTCGTAGAAGGGGGCAGCACTGGCTTGTTCGCGGAATTCTTCCAGCATAATGGCTCTCCTCATGCATGTCACTGTGAGCGCAGCGAAGAGTCTCCGAGACTGTCTTGGGAATTCCCTCGCTGCCCAACCCCCCCCAGGTTGGCGCTCAAGATGACCTGGGTGTTGTGACTCATACTGCGATTGACTTCTGAGCTAAGTTTAGCCTATTTTGAGGAACTGTCAACCGGGCGCAGGCTGACCTCACCAAACTGTACGGTGGTGAAGTGACCCTCACGATCGCGCAGCCGCAGCGAGCCGTCGGGGTTCAGACCCGATAGATAGCCCTCCAGCAGCGCTCCATCTTCCTGCCGCACCTGCACCCACTCTCCGCGGAAAGCCAGGCGTGTTTGCCACAGGCGCACAAAATCTGGCGTGCTGACAGCGGGCAGCAGCACTAACAGCTTTTCCAATACGGCGCGCAGCAGGCCCCAGCGATCCACCTCTTCGCCGATCGCCTGCTCCACGCAGGTAGCGGGAAAGTTCAGCCCTTCCGGCGGGGGGAGCGAGGCGGGCGAAACGTTGATCCCAATCCCGAGGGTGATGGCTGCCAGACGTTCTCCATGCCATTGGGCTTCTGCCAGCACGCCCGCCAGCTTCTTGCGCTGCGCCAGCACATCGTTAGGCCACTTGATCTGCGCCGGCAGCATGGGCGGCAGGGCCTGGTTGAGCGT
>JBGSTO010000125.1:0-4089 GCA_041736465.1 Anaerolineales bacterium
CCTGCTCGGCGTCGCCCCGCTGCGCCCCGGCCCGGGAGAGGTCATTCTGCCCGGCGGTCACGACCTGCCGATAAGCGCCGCCAGCCAGGTAGCTGCCGCATTACGAAATATCGTAGCGCTCAACTGAATCATCCAACAAAGTCTAGCTGAGTTACCGCCATCAAACCAATATGGATTTCCGAGTATAATAATTGGTAGATGCGAATGCAATATTAGTAACTTTGTTTATAATTTCTCTCATGGGCAAGGAGTTTGATATGAGAAATGACAAGAATCTTAACAAAACGATTCATGAGGCCAAAAAAAAATATTCGCCTCCAATTTTCCTTGTTTATGGAAAGCTCACCCAAATCACCGCTGCCGGCACTTCCGGCGTGGCAGAGGGAGGATCAAACAGCAAAAACAAGGATGCTGACCCAACTTTGCCGTAAGTAAAGTGGTTTTTTAATCCTGGATCTGACTTGCCTGCAATTTGTGATGGGTTGAACACACGCCATTTCGATCTATATTGGTTTAAATTACAATAGTTCAACCCAACTTTTTTCTATGCCACATTACATCTTTTGCAACCAACTCATCGCAAGTGCAGTTCACCTACCTGAATTAACGGGTGTCAGCAATGTCGCACAAAATCTATTGTTTGAGTTGCAAAAACCTCGCCAGCAAGAATCCAATGTAACTTGGCTCCATCATTGGAATACCCCTGATGGCAAAAAATCCATATCATACAGTCAGCTGGAAGATGGGTACTTGCTGCGTTTTCCCTCTCTAGCTGATTTCGTAATCTCCCCATCAACAAAGCAAATCACCTGCTATCCCACCCCCAACACCCCCATCGAAACCATCCGCCACCTGCTGCTAGACCAGGTGCTGCCGCGCTGCCTGGCGCACCAGGGCATGCTCATGCTGCACGCCAGCGCCGTGTCTTTCCCAGATGGTGTCGTCCTGTTCATCGGCTCGACCGGCGAGGGCAAATCCACCCTGGCCGGCTACTTCCACCAATCCGGTAACCAGGCCATTTCCGACGATTGCGTACGCATTCTGGATGATCAAGGCGCAGTCAAGGTTATCCCCAGCTACGGTGGGCTGCGCTTGTGGCAGGATGCCCGCCAGTTTTTATTCCCTGCAGTTCAGGACACCGCACCCATGGCGCACTATTCCAGCAAACAGCGCCTCCTGCTTGACCCGGAAATACCCGCCGCATTGGAAAATAGCTCTCAAGCATACCCGATCCTGGCTGTGATTGTCTTATCCTCAAGCGGTGAAAGCTCCGACGCCGCTCCCGTACGCCTGGAAACAATCCCTCGGCGGCAGGCATTCATTGATGCCATGCAGCAAACATTTCTATTGGATGTCACGGACCGCCAGCGCTACACCCGTCTCATGCAGTCGCTGGGAGAAACCGTCCTCAAGCTCAGGTTTTTCAAGCTCACCCTCCCCCACCGCTTCGACGCCCTGCCTCAGGCACGGCAGCTCATCCTGGACGCCCTGGGCTGACCCGCCCTCCCACCGCGAGATCTCTCTTGTTCAGCAAACTCAAATCCGTCTGGGCGCAGCTTCCTTACCTGCCGCAAACCCTGCGCCTGATCTGGGATTCTTCCCGCGGCTGGACCCTCGCCTGGGGCGTGCTGCTCGTGCTGCAGGGGCTGCTGCCCATCGCCCTGGTCTACCTGACCGGCGCCTTCGTCGACAGCCTCAGCGCCGCCGTCCCCGGCGCAGGGCAATCCGGCATTACCGCCGCCCTGCTGTGGGCCGCTCTGATCGCTCTGCTGATGCTCGCCACCCAGTCCCTCACCAGCCTAAGCGCCTGGGTGCGCACCATACAGGCCGAGAAAGTCCAGGATCACATCTTCGGGCGCATCCATGCCAAAGCCATCCAGCTCGATCTATCTTTCTATGACTCGCCCGAATACTATGACCGCCTGCACCGGGCGCGCCTGGACGCCTACAACCGCCCGGTCGCTCTCTTGGAGAGCGCCGGCGCGCTGCTGCAGAATTCGCTCACCTTCATCGCCATGGCAGGCATCCTCATCCGCTTCGCCGGGTGGCTGCCGCTCGCTCTTCTGGTCGGCATGGCGCCAGCCCTGTTCGTGGTCGCTCGCACCGCCTACCGCGAGCACGAATGGCGCATGAGCAGCACCGAAACCCGCCGCCGGGCAAGCTTCTACGATTGGATCATCACCGATCGCGAGTCGGCCCCCGAGCTGCGCCTGTTCGCCCTGGGAGACCTGTTCCGCACTGCCTACCAGGCGCTGCGCGAGCGGCTGCGCATCCAGCGCGCCGCCCTGCTCCGCTCTCAGGCCCTCCTGGAGATCATCGCCGGCGTGTTCGCCCTGCTGGTCATGGGCCTGGTCATGGCCTGGATGGTCTGGCGGCTCTCGCTGGGGCTGGTCACCCTGGGCCAGGCAGCCATGCTCTACCAGGCCTTCAGCCAGGGGCAAAAGCTGATGCACACCCTGCTGGGCAGCCTGTGGCAGATCATCCAGCATGTGCTTTTTTTGGAAAACTTATTCGAATTCTTCAACCTGCAGCCAAAACAGCCCCACCTGCCCGTTTCCAGCGCCATCAGCTCTGCCCTGCAGTCCGGCATCCGCTTCGAGCAGGTCACTTTCCACTACCCCGGAAACCCGCGTCCCGCCCTGCAAGACTTCAGCCTGACCATACCCGCCGGGCAGATCGCCGCCATCGTCGGCGAGAACGGCGCCGGCAAAAGCACCCTGGTCAAGCTGCTCTGCCGCTATTACGACCCGGATTTTGGCAGCGTCTCTATCGATGGCGTCGACCTGCGCGAAGTCAATCCAGCCGATCTCTGGCCTAAAATGACCGTCTTGTTCCAGGAGCCGGTGCACTACCACGCCACCGCTCACAACAACATCGCCTTCGGCAACCTGCCGGCTGAGCCGTCTCCGGAACAGGTGATCGCCGCCAGCGCCGCTGCCGGCGCCCACGAGCTGATTTCCCGCCTGCCCCACGGCTACCAGACCGAGCTGGGTTCCTGGTTCGGCGGAGCCGAGCTGAGCAGCGGCGAATGGCAGCGCATCGCCCTGGCGCGCGCCTTCCTGCGCCAATCGCCCATCATGATCCTGGATGAGCCTACCAGCGCCATGGACTCCTGGGCCGAGCTGGAATGGATGTCGCGCTGCCGTTCACTCATGCAGGGTCGCACCGTGCTGCTCATCACCCATCGCTTCACCACCGCCATGCAAGCCGACGTCATCCACGTCATGTCCGCCGGGCGGATCACCGAGTCGGGCACCCACGACGCGCTGATGGCAATCAACGGCAAATACGCCCAATCCTGGAAGCAGCAAATGCGCCAACAGGTATAATTGGGCAGCAATTCAAAACACTCCGATCCACCAACATTCGCAGTCTTATCGTAGGGGTAAAGCATCCGGCATGATCGACCTGCTCTCACAGTGCCAAACTCCAGCCGGATGCTTTACCCGCAGCGCCAGTCTAAAAGTGCGCGTTTCTCAGGAGCAGAGCGAAGGGTTTCAGGGCCAGTCGGGCAGATTCTTCGCTTCGCTCAGAATGACACATCAATGAAGTGAGTTTATTTATGGCAAATAACCAGCTCGATCGCTATGAAAAACCAGCCGCAGTCCTGGTCCAGGAACTTGAAGGCGAAGCCGTCTTGCTCAACCTGGCAAACGAGCTGTACTTCGGGCTGGACGAGGTCGGCTACCGCATGTACACCCTCATCACCACCTCCAGCTCGCTCGACGCCGCCTACCAGGCCTTGCTGCAAGAATACGACGTCGAGCCCGGCACGCTGCATGCCGACTTCCAAAAACTGGTGGCTGAGCTGATCGCCTCCGGATTGATCGCCAGGATTGATGCATAATCCCATCCAGGTGCGTTGGTGAGCGGCATCGCCGGCATCATTAACTTTGACCAGGCGCCGGTGACTTCCGAGCAGCTCGAGGTGATGCTGTCTGCCATGCACGCCCGCGGCCCGCACGGCAATACCTTTTTTCTGGAGGGCCGGGTTGGCCTGGGTCAGGCGCTGCTCGACACCCACTCCATACCATCCCCTGCGGCGCTGCCACTCATCCACCCCTCCCGGCGATGGGCGCTGGTCTTCGA
>JBGSTO010000155.1:0-9701 GCA_041736465.1 Anaerolineales bacterium
GCGCTGGCCTGCAACGCCCTTCAGCAGCTGCCTTCCGTGAATCTCAACCCCACGCCGCAGCCCACCCCCACCGATACCCAGCCGCCGCCAACGCCCATGCCCACCGCAACCCCTACCCCGCCGCCCACGCCCACACCGGAGCCGGCAGCGCGCATTCACAGCGGCGATCAAGCCCGCTTCGCCGGCGACTGGGAGCTGGCAGTGCAGGAGTACAGCGTAGCAATGGAATCCGCCCAGCAGCCTGATATGCAAGCCGCGGCGATGCTCGGTCTGAGCCGCACCTACCTGCAATCGGGTGATTACGCCGCTGCAGAAACCTGGCTGGGCAACTACCTGCAGGAGACCTCCGATCCTCTGCTGCAGTCCTATGCCTACTTCGCCCTGGGGCAGGTGCTCAGCAGCCAGGGGCGCTACACCGAAGCTGCCGACGCCTTCCTGGAATACCTCACCCGCCGCCCCGGCGTAATCGATGCCCACGTCTTCAAGCTGCGCGCCGACAACCTGTTCGCCGCCGGCGATTACGGCGGTGCGGCTGCCGACTACCGCGCTGCCGCCCAATCGCCCGGCTTTCTGAACGCCGAGCAGCTGCAGATCCTGACCGGGCGCGCCCACGCCGCCGCCGGCGATTACGGCACCGCCCTGGGCATCTACCAGCAGGTGTATGAGCAAACCAGGAACGATTTCACCCGCGCCCAGATGGATCTATTGATGGGGCAGGCTTACACCTCCCTCGGGCAGATCGAGCAGGCTTACCAGGTCTACCAGGATGCAGTAAACAACTACCCGACAGCCTACGACTCCTATCAGGCGCTGCTCGTGCTGGTGAACAACGGTATCCCTGTCAGCGAGCTGAGCCGCGGCATCGTCGATTACTACGCCGGCGAGTACGGCGTGGCAATCGACGCGCTGGACCGCTACCTGCAGGGCGTGCCGGACGATGCGGGCGCAGCGCTGTATTACTACGGTCTGGCGCAGCGTGCCCTGGGCAATTTCAGCGAGGCGCTCGACCGTTGGGATAAGGTCATCCAGGCTTACCCCGATCACCGCTTCTGGGACGACGCCTGGGAGCAAAAAGGCTATACGCAGTGGTTTTTCATGGAAGAGTACGAGCAGGCCATCGAAACCCTCTTCTCCTTCACCGCTGCCGCTCCAGCCCACGCCCGCGCCGCTGAATTCCTGTTCGACGCCGGTCTGGTGGCGGAGCGCGACGGTCAGTTCGAGCTGGCTGCCGCACTCTTCCAACGCGTCGCCGACGAGTACCCGGCCGATGAGCGCACACCACGAGCGCTCTTCCTGGCGGGCCTGGCGTATTTCCGCCTGGCGGACTACGCCTCGGCGCTCACCGTTCACCAGCGCTACCTGACCGTAGTCGCCAGCCCGGGTGATCGCGCCGCCGCTTTCCTGTGGATGGGCAAATCACAGCAGGCGCTGGGCGACACCTCCGGCGCAGCCTCCTCCTGGGAAATCGCCGCCAGCACCGACCCTACCGGCTACTACAGCGAGCGCTCCCGCGACCTGCTGCGCCAGAGACCGCCCTTCCAGCCGCCGGAAGGTTTCGACATCGGCGTGGACTGGGCTTCAGAAAAGCGCCAGGCCGAGGAATGGCTGCGCACCACCTTCGTCATTCCGTCCGAGACCGACCTGTCCTCGCCGGGGACGCTGGCACAAGAGCCGCGTTTTACCCGCGGCGCCGAACTGTGGGAGCTGGGTCTGTACGAGCTGGCGCGCACCGAGTTCGAGAGCCTGCGCCTGGACCTGCAGTCCGACGCGGCTGCCAGCTACCGCCTGGGCAACCACCTGCTGGAGCTGGGACTGTACCGCAGCGCCATCCTGTCCTTGCGCCAGGTGCTCAACCTGGCGGGTATGAGCGACGCCGGTACGATGAATGCGCCTCCCTATTTCAACCACGTGCGCTTTGGTACGTACTTTTACGACCTGATCCTGCCCGCTGCCCAGGAATTCGACTTCCATCCCCTGCTCCTATTGAGCGTGGTGCGCCAGGAGTCGGCTTTCGAAGGCTTCGTGCGCTCCACCGCCGGAGCGCGCGGTCTGATGCAGATCATCCCCGCCACCGGCAGAGAGATCGCTCAGAATTTGGGCTGGCCCGAGAACTACAGCGATGACGACCTGTACCGCCCTGCCGTCAGCGTGCGCATGGGCGCCAGCTACCTGGCGGAGTGGCGCGACCGGCTGAGCGGAGATATGTATGCCGCCCTGGCAGCCTACAACGGCGGGCCGGGCAACGCCATGAGCTGGCAGGTGCAGGCGGACGGCGACCCCGATTTGCTCCTGGAAGTGGTGCGCTTCGAGGAAACGCGCAATTACATCCGCGGGATCTTCGAGCTGTACACCATCTACCGCCGCATCTACGAGCGCGCCCCGTGACGATGTGCGATGCATTACGCCGGCCATGGCAAAGGTTGCCATCTTAAGTATACCGATAACATCAAAGACTATTCGTTCACGATTAAACCTCGTCGTCGCGCCGTAGGAGTGGGTTTGTGCGGGCAATGCATGCCGGCGCGAAGAGCCGTACGTCAGGCTACTCAAGCCGGCGATTCAAGGCACAAACCCACCCCCGTCCCGCACAATGATCGATTGTAGGAGACAGCGCTGACTCTCTCTTCCACGCTCTCTCGCGCCCTGCAGGCGCGGCAGCACCTGATCGGCAAAGCACACCGCGCCGGGCTGCGGCTGTTCAACGGCTTCTACGAAGGGCAGCCCGAGCTGGTGCTGGAGCTGTACGCCCACACGCTGGTGATCTACGATTATGCCGGTGACCCTCAAACCGGTCAGGCCCTGCTTGAGGAGACGCTTGCCTGGAGCCGGGAGGCGCTGCCCTGGGTGGAGTGCATCCTGCTGAAAACGCGCCGCGGGCCGGGAGACGAGGACCGCCGCGGGCGGGTTATCTTTGGACAGGCGCCCGCCCGGCGTATACGCGAGCACCGCGTATGGTACGCGCTCGACCTGCAGATGAACCAGGATGCCAGCATTTATATGGATACCCGCCTGCTGCGCCGCTGGCTGGCGGAGAACTCGAGCGGCAAAACAGTGCTCAATGCCTTTGCCTATACCGGAAGCCTGGGCGTGGCTGCCGCCGCCGGCGGGGCGCGCCAGGTAGTGCAGTTAGACCGCAGCCGGCGCTTCTTGAACCTGGCCAAGGATTCTTACCTGCTCAATGGCATCCCCATTCACAAGCCGGATTTCCGTTCCCAAGATTTCTGGGTTGCCGCAGCGCATATGCGCCGGGCGGGAGAATCCTTCGACCTGGCGCTGCTCGACCCGCCTTTCTACTCCAGCACGCCCGCCGGCAAAGTGAACCTGCTGGATGACAGCGCCCGCCTGATCAATAAAATCCGCCCGCTCGTGAAGCACGGCGGGCGGCTGGTGGCGATCAACAATGCGCTGTATGTCTCGGGCGAAGCGTATATGCAGGCGCTGCAAGCACTGTGCGCAGATGGCTACCTGGAATTTGAATGCAGCCTCCCGGTACCCGAGGATTTCACCGGCTTCGATATAACCAGGGTGAGCGCCCCTCCCACCGATCCGGCGCCTTTCAACCACCCCACCAAGATTGCTGTGCTGAAAGTTTTTCGAAAGCAATAAACCCAATTTATGGAGTGGGGGTCATCTCTGCGGTTTCCCCCAGCCGCGACAGCAAGTACCAGGCAGGCAGGTTTGCAAGGCGGTCGCTCGGCTCGAAGATCGGCCCCATGCGCACGCCCTGCACATCCTCGTCGATGGCATATGAATACACCGGGTAGAACAATGGCAGCGCCGGCAGCTCCACGCTGAAGCGCACCTGGAAGTTACGATAGTTCATGGTGCGTTCAGCCAGGTCGGTGGAGACGCGGGCGCGCTCCAGGAACTCGCTCGCCTGGCGGTCCTGCCACTTGGCGTAATTCTGACCGCCGGTAGCCTGGGCTTCGTCCCAGAAGGGGTACGGATCCGGGTCGGGCGAGCGCGCCAGGTTGAGCATCACCAGGGCGGCTTCGTAGGTGCGCGGACCCAGGTAGTCGGTTAGCAGCGATTGGTAGCTCACCGCTTTGAGCTGCACATCCACCCCCAGGCGCGCCCAGTCCTGCCGGATCGATTCCGCCAGTTGGGCATACAGCGGCTCATCGGGATGCACCATTTCAAAGGAAAGGGCAATGCCTTCTTTTTCGCGTATGCTGCCGCCGCTGGCAGGGATCGTGTAGCCCTCGGCGCGGATCACCCGCAAAGCGGCATCGGGATCGTATTCCAGGCGCGGTACGCCCTCATAATAAGCCCACGTGCCGGGGAAAATGGGTCCATCCGCCACTAAACCCTGCCCGTTTAGGAAGGTATCCACCATGCGCTGCCGGTTGATGCCCTGCAGGAAAGCCCGGCGCAAATCTTTTTCCTGGAAGAATGGCGCAGAGGGGTTATCCAGGTTGAAATACACCAGGTACATCTGCGGCATGCGTCCGGTGTGGACGCTTAAACCCGGCTGCTTCAGCGCCTCCACCAGCACGTTCCCGGTAACCTGGCTGATGCCCATCACCTCCCCGCCGCGATAAGCCGCCAGGGCAGCCTGCTCGTCGGGGTAATAACGGAAGACCAGCCGGTCGATGAACGGCCTGCCGGCATAAAAATCCTCGAAGGCGCTCAGCGTTACGCCGGTGATAGCGCCATTCTCGCTGAGCACCTGCTCCAGGCGGTAAGGGCCGTTGCCCACCGGGTTGAGATTGAAATCCGAACTAACCAGCGCATCTAGCGACAGATCGCCCAGCAGGTGGCTGGGGAGCAACCCAAATGCCAGGTAATCCAGGAAAGGCGCAAACGGTTCGGGCAGGCGGAACTGCACCGTGCGCTCGTCCAGCACCAGCAGCTCCACCTCGCTCCACAGGCTGCGCACGTCTTCTGGGATGGGCGCGTTGGGTTGGCTGAAGAGCTGCGCGGTGTAGATCACATCCTCGCTGGTCACCGGCTGTCCGTCGTGCCACACCGCATCCGCGCGGATGGAGAAATTGAACACCGATCCGTCAGCCGAAATCCCCCAGGATTCCGCCAGATCGCCCTGCGGGATGCCGCGGTCGTCGAATTGGATCAGTCCACGGAAAAGCAGCCGGTCCACATCCCGGTCTGCCGGGTTGTAGTAATCCAGCACAGGATTCAACCGGCTGAAACCGCCTACCAGACCTTCACTGTACACGCCTCCAGTAACAGGCTGCACCGCTTCTTGCTCCGGGACGGCTGCCGCCGGCGGCTGGCTGATTAACAGCACGCCGATGGCGACCAGCGCCAGCGTCACAATCAGGATTTGCCAACGGAGTTGTCTCATGCGGTTCAACAAAAACAGGGCGTTCCAGCCTGGAGAGCGTGGCAGAGAGACATCGAGCTGACTGCTGCGCTCAACCTGCCGGCCTCGGGCTTATCCGCCCTGAAAGACTGCTAATTGATGAAAGAATCAGTCAATTCAGCCCGGTGACGATAATTACCCGGTTACCATAACCGTGACGATCGCCAGCAAGAAGAACAGCAAGCTCAACGCAATGGTGATGCGAAACAACGTCTTTTCAATCCCGCGCCGCTGCGTAAAGATGCCGCCGGTATCGTTTCCGGTCAGACCGCCCAATCCAGCGCCCTTACTCTGCAAGATCACGCTCAGGATCAAAGCAATTGACGTTATAATCAAAGCGATATCAAGGTAAGTCTCCATTTAACCTCCAGGTTCCATCAAAGAACCGTAATTTTCAATCAAGCAGGCGGATTATACCTTCCCCACTGCGAAACGTCAAACCTGCTCCGGGGTTTCCCGGACGGCGGGCAAGAGTTTTATGACCGGTCTTGGAGCATGATGCACGAGCTGATTGTCAATTTGCACATGCACACGCGCTATTCTGACGGGCACGGCAGCCACAGCGACATCGCCCAGGCTGCCCTGTCTGCTGGGATCGACGCCGTCATCGTCACCGATCACAATGTCTGGGTCAATGGCCCGGAGCAGTACTACCAGCAGGATGGCAAGCGGGTGCTGCTCATGGTGGGAGAAGAGATCCACGATCAGGCTCGCCAGCCCCAGAAAAACCACTTACTGGTCTTCGGAGCAGAGCGCGAGCTGGCTGCACTCGCCAGCCGCCCCCAGGAGTTGATCGATGCGGTGCGCAAGGCCGGGGGCGCCTGTTTCCTGGCGCATCCGGTGGATCCGGCTGCTCCGGCATTCGGAGAAGACGACATTTCCTGGGTAGACTGGCAGGTGAGCGGCTTCGCCGGTCTGGAGCTGTGGAACGCCATGTCGGAGTTCAAATCGCTGCTCAAGAGCAAGCTGCACGCTATCTACTACGCCTACAATCCTCAGCGCATCGCTCGCGGCCCTTTTCCTGAGGCGGTGCGTAAGTGGGATGAGCTGCTGGCTGCCGGGCGGCGCGTGGTGGCGGTTGGCGGTTCGGACGCCCACCAGCTTCCCGCCCGCCTGGGACCGCTGCGGCGCGTGTTGTTCCCCTATGAATTCCACTTTCGCTGCGTAAACACCCATATGCTCATCCCTGAACCGCTGACCGGCGGCGAAGTCGAAGACCGCCGGCGCATTCTGGCTGCCCTGGCAAAAGGGCACGCTTTCATCGGCTACGATCTGCCGGCGCCCACACGCGGCTTTCGTTTCTCGGCCCAGGGACGCAGCGCAATGGCATGGATGGGCGATGAGATCAGCGCGCGCGGCGGGATCACCCTGCAGGTGCGCCTGCCGCTGCCGGTGGAATGCCGCCTGCTCAAAGATGGCAAAATGATCAAAACGTGGAACAAACGCGAGACTTGTACGTATATAACATCAGACCCGGGCATTTACCGGGTGGAAGCTTTGATTCCATACAAGGGTCTGCTGCGCTATTGGATCATCAGCAACCCGATTTACGCCATCTAAACTACAAGGAAGAGGTTATGGGATTTAAGTTGAATGCTCCATTTCATCCCACCGGCGACCAACCGGAAGCAATCCGGCAGCTGGTGGAGGGGGTGCAGCAGAATAAACGCCACCAGGTGCTGCTGGGCGCCACAGGCACCGGCAAGACTTTCACCATCGCCAGCGTCATCGAGCACCTGCAGATGCCAGCCTTGATCATGGCGCACAACAAGACTCTGGCAGCCCAACTGTATGCCGAATTTCGCGAGTTCTTCCCGGAAAACTCGGTCGAGTATTTCGTCTCGTACTACGATTACTACCAACCGGAAGCCTATGTACCGCGCCACGATCTTTATATCGAAAAGGACGCCGATATCAACGAAGAGATTGAGCGCCTGCGCCTGGCAGCGACGACCGCGTTGATGTCGCGCAAAGACGTCATCATCGTGGCCTCGGTCTCCTGCATTTACGGTCTCGGCAGCCCGGAAGCCTACGGCCGCGTGGTGATCAACCTGGAGAGCGGCAGCATCTTCCGGCGCAACGCCCTGCTGCGCCAGCTCATCGAAAGCCAGTACGAGCGCAACGATGTCGAGCTGCGCCCCGGCACCTTCCGCGTGCGCGGCGACACGCTGGAGATCATCCCCGCCTACCAGGATAAGATGGGCTACCGCGTCACCTTTTTTGGCGATGAGGTCGAGCGAATGGTCGAGTTCGACGCCTTCACCGGCGAGCTGCGCCGCCAGCTCGATACGATCGCCATCTATCCCGCCAAGCACTTCATCACCGACCAGGAAAAACTGCAGCATGCTATCCGCGATATCGAAGCCGAGCTGGCAGAGCGTCTGAGCTGGTTGAAATCACAGGAAAAGCTGCTCGAGGCCCAGCGCCTGGAACAGCGCACCCTGTACGATCTGGAAATGCTGCGCGAGGTAGGCTACTGCTCCGGCATCGAGAACTACTCGCGCCACATGGATCAGCGCCCCGGCGGGTCGCCGCCCTGGACGCTGATGGACTACCTGCCCAGCGACTACTTGCTGGTGCTGGACGAGTCGCACATGACCGTGCCGCAGGTGCGCGGCATGTACAACGGCGACCGTAGCCGCAAAGAGACCTTGGTGGAATACGGCTTCCGTCTGCCATCCGCTCTGGATAACCGACCGCTCAGGTTCAATGAGTTCGAGGAGCGCATGGGCTACACCATTTACACCTCGGCGACCCCAGCGGCATTCGAGATGCAGCGCGCCGACCAGGTGGTAGAGCAGATCATCCGCCCTACCGGTCTGGTCGATCCCGAGGTCGAGGTGCGCCCCACCGCCGGACAGGTAGACGACCTGGTCGGCGAAATCCGCCAGCGGGTGGAGAAGGGCCAGCGCGTGCTGGTGACTACCCTCACCAAGCGCATGGCGGAGAAGCTTGCCGATTACCTGATGGAGCTGGGCACCAAGGTGCACTACCTGCACTCGGAAATCGACACGCTGGAGCGGATTGGCATCCTGCGCGATCTGCGCCTGGGCGTCTTCGACGTGGTAGTTGGCATCAACCTGCTGCGCGAAGGCCTGGACCTGCCGGAAGTTTCGCTGGTTGCCATCCTGGATGCAGATAAAGAGGGCTTCTTGCGCTCCGGTACCGCCTTAATCCAGACCATCGGTCGCGCTGCCCGGCATGTCGAGGGACGCGTGATCATGTACGCCGACCGGATGACCGATTCCATGCGCCGCGCCCTGGATGAGACCAACCGGCGCCGCGCCAAGCAAGTGGCCTTCAACCTGGAGCACGGCATCGAGCCAATGGGCATCGTCAAGGCCGTGCGAGACCTGACCGACCAGCTTTCGGCGCATGCCGTCGCCGAAACGAAGGGCGAATACCGCACCCGCGGCGCAGGCGCCATGCCCAAATCCGATATGCAGCGCGTCATCGCCGAACTGGAGAAACAAATGAAGGAAGCCGCCCGCAACCTGGAATTCGAAAAAGCGGCTGTGCTGCGCGACCAGGTCTACGAGCTGCGCGCGATCCTGGCTGAAGAATCCAACCTGCCCCCCTGGCAGAAAGTGCGCCTGCTCTCCGGCGATTACGAAGACTAAGCATTCTCACAGCTCCAAAACTGGCTGGTGGGCCGCCCGATCACCCACCAGCCAGTTTTTCGTTGTAAATTTCACACACCCTTCAAACCATCTTCACAACTTCTACATAACTCTGGGTTATCCTATAGATAGTAATTTGAAATTGGTGGTGTGGTTCGCGAGCAAATGCCGTAAACATCACCGCCAACCCAGAAAAATAGGAGAAAACCATGAAAAAGTTACTGTTTGCAGGTATGCTGATTACAATCTTGGCCGTCGCAGTCGTCGGCTATGCCTTTGCCCAAACGCCCGACCCGGCCGCACCCACCACCCCCTACGACGGCAGTTACGGTCGCATGGGCGGCGGAATGATGAGCCGCGGCACCCAGGCCCAGACGGGCGCATATGGCCCGCTGCACACATATATGTCCGACGCCATGGCGCAGGCTTTCGGCTTAACCCCGGAAGAGCTCCAGACCCGTCACGATGCCGGCGAGACCATGTGGGATATCGCCCAGGAGCAGGGACTGACAGAAGAGCAGTTTACCGCTGCGATGCTGCAGGCCCGCACCTCAGCCTTTGAAAAGGCTGTTGCCGATGGCGCCATCACCCAGGAACAGGCTGATTGGATGCTGAGCCGCATGAACCAGATGCACGCCAACGGCTTCGGCCCTGGCGCCGGCGGCTGCACGGGCGAAGGCCCGGCTGGTCGCTCTGGGATGATGGGCGGCGGCTTCGGTCGCGGCGGTGGCATGCGCTGGAACACCCAGCCCTCCGGC
>JBGSTO010000183.1:0-3902 GCA_041736465.1 Anaerolineales bacterium
GTCTTCGAGCCGCGCGTGCTGAAATACGTGGAGCACAACCAGCGCCTGGATTTTCCCGACCTGGTGCTGCGCTTGCTGCAAGCCGGCGAACGGGTGATGGGCTACCCCTTCGATGGCTACTGGCAGGACCTGGGCCGCCCGGACGATTACGAGCAAGCCGTGCAGGAATGGGAAACGCTGCGCCTTCAAATCTTAGGAGAAGAATGAAATGACCTGGCGAGTACCGCTTTCGGACCTGGATTATGGCGAAGAAGAGCGCCAGGCTGTGCAGCAGGTGTTGGACAGCCGCTGGCTGACCATGGGGGCGGTGACGCAGCGTTTCGAAGACGAGTTTGCTGCACTGGTGGGCTGTAAGCACGCCCTGGCAGTTTCGAATGCTACCGTGGCACTGCATTTGGCCTGCCTGGCGTTGGGTATTGGCCCGGGCGACGAGGTGATTGTGCCTTCGCTGACCTTCGTGGCGACCTCCAATGCGGTGCTGTACACGGGCGCCGAGGTGCGCTTTGCCGAAGTCGCCGGCGCGCAGGATTTGAATATCGACCCACAGGATATCGAGCGGCAGATCACGCCGCGTACGAAGGCGATCATCGTCGTGCACTACGCCGGATACCCGTGCCAGATGGAGGCGATCCGGGCGATTGCCCGCCGCCACAACCTGGCGGTGATCGAGGATGCCGCCCACGCCCCCGGCGCTCGCCTGAACGGGCGCGCTTTAGGCGTGTGGGGCGATGTGGGCTGCTTCAGCTTCTTCTCCAATAAAAACCTGGCGACCGGGGAGGGGGGTATGCTGACCACCGACCGGGATGACCTGGCGGATAAGCTGCGCGTGCTGCGCTCGCACGGCATGACCAGCTTGACCTGGGACCGGCACCAGGGGCACGCCTATTCGTACGATGTGGTCGGCCTGGGCTACAACTACCGCATCGATGAGATCCGTGCTGCCCTGGGTGTGGCGCAGCTTCATAAGCTGGCGTTTAATAATGAGCGCCGCGGCCAGCTCACGCGCCTCTACTGGGAGGCGCTGGACGGCTGCCTGGAGATGCCCTTCCAGATGCTGGCTTCGCAGCCCGGGGTAGAGCCGGTGTACCACATCTTTCCCGCGCTGCTGCCGGAAGGCGCCGACCGGGTGCAGTTCATCGACGCTCTGCGCAGCCAGGGCATACAGACCAGCATCCACTACCCGCCCATTCATACGTTCAGCTACTACCGGGAGCGCTACCCCGGCCTTTCGCTGCCGCGCACCGAGGCGCTGGCGGGGCGTGAGGTCACCCTTCCGCTCTACCCGACGATGAGCGCCGGCGACCTGGAGGCGGTTACGGGCGCGGTGCGCGGCGCGTTGCGCAGCGCGGTGCGCAGCGCTGCCTCTGAATGATGGTGCTCGCCTATCAAAATCCGCCGGCGTCCGGAACTCGGCTGCTGCTTAAGAAATTGTTATGAAACTATCAGGTTTTTGTGGCAAAATAGACTCACAGTTTTTATTGACAATGAGTGCGCATAAATGGAAAACCAATCATTTTCAGAAGAGTTGAGAAGGTACATCGATTTGCTGTGGCGCTGGGCGTGGCTGCTGGCACTGGTGACCCTGGCTGCTGGGATCGGCGCGTACGTCGTCTCGCGGCGTATAACGCCGGTTTACCAGGCGACCGCCCGGGTGCTGGTGAATGAAGCCCCCAACAGCCGCTCCACAGACTATGCGTCGATACTGACCAGTGAGCGCCTGGCGCGCACCTATGCCGAGCTGCTGGTGACGCGCCCGGTGCTGGAAGCAGTGGTCGAGGATATGAAGCTCTTGACCACCTATTCCAGCCTGCGCGAACGCATCACCGTCACGCCGGTGCGCGATACGCAGCTGGTGGACGTCAGCGTGGAAGATACCGACCCGGGGCGCGCCGCCGATACGGCGAACAAATTGGTGGAAATATTCATCTTCCAAAACCAGGCGCGCCAGAGCAAGCGCTATCAGGCGTCAATCACCAGCCTGCAGGGACAAATCACGTCATTTGATGCTGTCATCGAAGAGCTCTCAATAAAAATTGATGCACTGGGCGATGACACGGATAACGAAACGGAGCGTACTCGCCTGGAAGCGACGCTGACCCAATACAACCAGATCCGCGCTTCGCTGCTGCAGAGCCTGGAACAGGTGCGCCTGGCGGAGTCATCCACACTGCAGAACCTGGTACCGGCAGAGGACGCCATAGCTCCCAAGTCTCCGATCCGGCCGCGCTCCCTGATGAACGCCGTGATAGCCAGCCTGATCGCGCTGGTGGTGACGGTGGGCGGCATCTTTCTTTACGAAACTCTGGACGACTCACTCAGCCCGGATATGGTCACGCGCCAGTTCGGCTTGCCTATATTGGGGGTGATCGCCCGGCATGCTACCGACGGCTCGTCGATGGTTGTCAAAACTCAGCCGCGCTCACCGGTATCCGAAGCGTTTCGCTCGCTGCGCACCAACATCCAGTTTGCCAGTGTTGACAAGCCGGTGCGCACCATACTGGTCACCAGCCCATCACCCGAGGACGGCAAGTCCACGGTGGCTGCCAACCTGGGCATCAGCCTGGCGCAGTCGGGTTTACGCGTGGCGCTGGTCGAAGCAGATCTGAGAAAGCCGCAGGTGCACAAGAAGATGAATTTGCCGAACCGCTACGGGTTAAGCTCAGTGTTCGTCCAACCCCAGGCGGCGGTTAACAGTGCGCTGCAAAAGACGGATGTCAGCAATCTGATGGCGATCACTTCCGGCGATCTGCCGCCCAACCCGGCGGAGCTGCTTGGCTCGGGCCGCATGGGGGATATCCTGTCGCAATTAGGTACCCATCTGGATATGATCGTGATGGATACCCCTCCGGTGCTGGTGGTAACGGACGCCGCGGTTCTGGCGACGCGGGTCGATGGCGTGATCATCGTGGTCAAGCCGGGCAAGACCAAGCAAGGTGCTTTCCGCCAGGCGATCGAACAGCTCAACCGGGTAGGCGCCAATATCCTGGGGGTGGTGCTGAACGATGTGGAGATCAAAAGCTCGCGCTACCGCTATTCTTACTACCGTAATTATTACTATAATTACCAGAAGTACTACGGGCACGAGAAGGAAAATACCCAGCCGCGTGAAGCGGTTTCTTGAAGTTGAGCGGCGGGTGGGCAGGTTGTGTGGCTGGTGACCTGTGTTCGCCTCGATAATCGAATGGATGCCGGGTGACCGTTACAGGTGCTTGCCCGGCATCTTTTGGTTAACAGGATGGGATTTCGGTCGCTCTGACAGGGCGCAGCCTGCTCTTCAGTGTTATGAGATAATAGAATGAAATGCGGCTTCAATCCAGGAATCAAAGCATAGCAGCCTGGGCCTTGCAGGTCGAGTTGGGGGTAATTTTGACTTTGACCGCTGCGGCGATGGTGCGCCCCGTGATGCTGCCGCTGGCGGCTCTGGCAGGGGTGGCATTCTGGCTGTCCAGAGTTCTGCAAGGCAGGCGTGCCTGGCGCACACCCGGCGACCTGCTCCTGCTGGTGCTGCTGATCACCGCGGGGGTGGGCTTGATCATATCTCCGCTGCCATCCGAAACACAGGTTCAAACCTGGCGGCTGTTGAACGGGCTGAGCTTATACAGCACCCTGGCAGCCTGGGGTAAGAGCCAATCGCGCCTGCATTGGGCTGCTGCCGGGATGGCTGCTGCTGCTGCCGGGCTGGCGTTTTATGCCCTGATCGGGGTGGCGTGGACGGACGCCGGTGTTCCGGCGGCGGCGCGTTTATACCGCCTGCTCCCCGCCCTGGTCAGCGATACGGCTAACCCCAATGTGATGGCGGGCGCACTGGCGTACCTGCTGCCGCTGCCGCTGGTGATGGCTGTGTTCATGCCGCTGCGCGGGCGGCAGAGTCAGAAGCGTTTCGCCGCCTGGCAGCCGCTGCT
>JBGSTO010000187.1:0-3293 GCA_041736465.1 Anaerolineales bacterium
GGCTGCCATCGAAGACTGCATACGCGGGATATATAAGCCTGGATCCGATGGCTTCCGCATTTATATCCCTTCCATGCACTCTCCGCAAATGGCGCCCGATGGCTATTTCGCCCTGACGGTTTACGCGACTGCGCCGAATTACCTCAGCGATGGCGATTGGGATGATCTGCGAGAAGAAATGGCCAATGAGCTGCTGCTGCGCGCCGAGCGGTTCATCCCCACGCTGCGTGAAAGGGCCGTTACCCGCACGATTCTGACGCCAGCCGACTTCCGCCGCCGCCTGAACCTGCAGCACCATGCCTACGGCGGCGTCGCCCCCTTGATCGGCGCTGCGGGCATCCCCCACCAGACCCCCATTCACGGGTTGTGGTTCATTGGCGCGCAGTCCGAATCCGGCGGCGGCGTCCCGGCAGTGATGAGCGGCGCCCGGTATGTTGCCCGCAAGATCTTGCAGAAAGCCTGATTGGTCCGATTGACACGCCGCCCTTTAGAAGAGAGATGACTATGGATGCCGACTCCGAACGCCTGCTGATCAGCCTGCTCCACAACCAGCGCACCGCCGTACTGGCAACGACCAGAGAGGGCGAGCCAAATGCCTCGCTGGTGCTTTTCGCTGCGCTGCCGGATTTTTCCGCCTTCATCATCCACACCAGCCGCCTGTCGCAGCATACCGGGAATATGCTTGCCGATGCGCGGGTTTCACTGCTCATTGCCCAAACCGACAGCGGCGAGCAGGATCCTCAAACTCTGGCGCGCATCACCATTCAGGCGCAGGCTCAGCAAATCCCCAGGGAAGCTCCGGATTTTCACAGCGCGGCTCGCCTGTATCTGGGAAAATTCCCTGCCGCCAGATCGCTGTTCGAGCTGGGAGATTTTTCTCTCTTCAGCCTGCTGCCGCGCAAAGCGCGCTACGTCGCCGGTTTTGCCAGGGCATTCAATCTCCAGCCAGCCGCTCTGCGCCGCTTGGCTGAGCAGCCAAAGAGTACGTGATGATCGACCTGAAATGCTAAAAATGCCTCATACCCTCGAATCACACCCCCATGATGCCCAGCGCCAGGAGCTTCTGAGCCAGCCGCTCATCGCCCGCCTTGCTACCGCCAACCCGCGCACCTTGCAGCCGCACGTCGTGCCGGTCTGGTTCTTGTGGGATGGCGAAAGTATTTTCATCAGCGCCTTCTCCAGCACCCGCAAGCTGCGTGATGTACAGCGCAACCCGCGCATCGCCGTGATCGTCGAGCCGCCGCAGGGATCGCCCGGCTTGCAGGCGGTATTACTTGAAGGCGAAGCCGAGGTGATCACCTCTCCCCGAGCGCGAGTCGCCGAGCTTGCCGCAAGAATCTACACCCTCTATATGGGCGAGCAGGGCATTCTGGCGCCTGAGCCTCAATCCTGGATAGGTGATCCAGAAAATACCATTATTCGGCTGGTGCCGTCAATGATTTATTCCTGGTAGTTTAGCGACTATCTCCGGGCAGAGGAAGCCCCTGGCGCGTCCGGCGCCCGCTGCCTATACCACCCGGTCCAGGTAGTACGAATACACCCACTGTTCTGCGTCCGGGCTGATCTTCACCCAGGCGCGGTGCAGGTTGTAGATCGTCACCCTGGTGCCCATCTTCAAAGAACCCACAACCGAAAATTCACTCCCCGGGCCGGAACGCACGTTGAGCACGCTGCTCCACACCCGCCCCCGCACCACCACACCACCGCCCACCGGCGGCGGCGGAAGCACCACCGGCCAGGAATAAGCGGCTATCGTCTCGAACATGTTGGGGATCTGGCGGGCTGCATACCACTCCCAGAAATTCGCCGCCGGCAGGTTCTGCGCCCTGGCGGTGTTCAAGAACTCGACCACCTGGGCAGTGGTCGCCGTCCAGGTACCTTCAGCGTAGGCTGAGCCGGTCGGAATAATGGGCAGTGTGGTCATCGTGCGGTATTCCAGCAGGGATCGCAATAGCTGCTCGCCTGCATTGGTCGCCAGCACCCAATACACCTGCGGCATCGCATAATCACAGCCGCTTAAGAATTCTACCCACGGCAGGCTGGGGTGCAAAGAGGGATAGCGAAATGAGCTAAGCGCCACCGGGTAGAAAGGCAGCGAGCTGCGCAGCGACTGCATAAATGTGGTCGCCGCCGCCGCCTTGCCCGGCAGCTCGTATTCCGCCTCCGCGTCGATCACGTACCCCACCACCCCGGTTTCCTGAACGCGCTGCACTGCCTTATTGGCTTCTCCGGTGGGGTCATTCCCATACACATAGTGCCATCCCCACGGCTCGATGCCCTTGGCTTTCAGCGCATCTGCCAGCAGTCGCGCCAGGTCCTGCCCGGTGGAAGATAGGTTATATGAATCTGTGCCATCGGCGATCTTGATCAGAACGTGCGTGAAGTTTGCCGATTTGGCCATCTCCGCCACCAGTGAGATATTGCCGCCCTCGGTGCGTGCTACCTGCCAGACATACATGCCTTTGCCTTTTAGCATGGCGCCTCCCGGCCTCGTGATTAATTTCGGATACAAGCGGTATAATTCTAACGGCTAATTCGCCTGGCGTAAATACACCTACCATAAGCGCAGTAATTTAAGTGCAGGTATAGTTACCCGACATAGACACCCCGCCTGGAGGATGCATGCTTCGTGCCAATCTACATGCCAACCGCAGCAAGACAGCGCCGCTGCGCAGCCCCTGGATGCTTTCGCCAATCCTGAGCCTGGTGCTCATCCTTTCACTGGCAGCGCAGACTGCGCGCAGTGCCGCGCTGCTGGGACCGGTGCAAATCCCCGGTTCCCCACTGACCCTCCTGATCGCCGAGGACGCCTCCATCCAGGTGCGCCGCTCCGGCGCATTCGGCAGCGACCCAGCCCTGGACGGCATGGTTTACCCCAATTTCACCCCCTATGCCGATTCTGGCATCTTCGTACGCTATGGATTAGAAACCATCGGGCCAAACTTCGACGCCCACGACACGACAGCCCTGGACGAGCGCTTCCAACCCTGGAGCGCCGCCGGCACCCCCACCCTGAGCGGCAGCGGGCAGATTAGCGACCCCTACCGGGTGCACGCCTCCCTGGAGCACACCTCCGGGGTGACACTGACCGTGGATGTGCACTACGTAAATGGGCAGGATAAATTCCAGCTCTCCTGGACGGTTTGCCCGCCCACCGGCGGATCGGGTTTCAAGACCTACCTGGCGGCAGACGTCCAGCTCACCACCACGCTTCCAGAGCTGAGCCAATCCGCATTCGATTCCCTCACGGGTGCTGCCAGCGCCTACAACCCCACTTCGGGCTGGTCCGAGCA
>JBGSTO010000225.1:0-2398 GCA_041736465.1 Anaerolineales bacterium
GGCCAGTGCTGCCGGATCGGCCGGCTGCTGGTCGAGGCGTCGGCTCAGGCGAGCCAGCGCCGCGCGACCGCCGGCGTAGAGGCGGAAAGCCTCGTCGGAATACGGGAGCAGCCAGGTGCCGGAGGGGAGGAAGCGCGCGGCGTTGTCTTGCAGACGCAGCGGCAGATCCAGCGCGGCGTCGACCGTCCAACCGGTGGCATGGACCAATCCGGTTGCCCGCTCGGCAGCTTCGAGTGTCCAGTCGGCGTGGAGGAGCTGCCCCTGGTGGACGGCGAGATATGCCCGGCGGAGCGAGAACCCGCCCGGCGCGCCGAATGGCAGTCGAGCGACGCGGAGCAGAATGGCAGGCTTCCAGTCGAGGTGTGCCAGATCGCCATTCATGGCGCCTCCTCGAACCAGATGCCGCTGAAGCGCGTAATCTCACCGGTATCGAGAAATCTGACCCAGCACGTATGAATGCCGATGCTGTAGTGCGGGTCCAGGCTGTCGCACAGCGGGTAGTGGCTGACGATGCACTTGCGGCGCGGATCGACCGTGCTCAGCCCGACGATGTGGCCTACCTCTCCCGGCGGCGGCAGCTTCGAGCGGTGGATGTTCTGGCGTTTGCAATTGAGCATATACTCTCCTTCTGAGCAAAAGACGAACTGTGGAGTGATGACAGCCATGGCACGGCGTGTACTTTTAACCGGAATGTCTGGAACCGGTAAATCCAGTGTGATCAAGCAGCTTGCAGCACTCGGCTACAGGGCAGTGGATTTCGATGAGCCGGGATGGTCAGAGTACGATCCGGAAGGTGAATGGATTTGGTGTGAGGATCGGGTGCAGGAATTGTTGGCATCGCTCAAGGATGATGAAGCTTTGTTTGTGAGTGGGTGCGCGATTAATCAGGGGAAGTTCTATGGGCAGTTTGATGCCGTCATCCTGTTGAGCGCTCCAGCCGACGTGATCGTTGAGCGGCTGAAAACGAGAACCAACAATCCGTATGGGAAACATCCAGAGGAACTGGCTGCAACGCTTGAAAATCTGGCTACCGTTGAGCCTTTGTTGCGTGATGGAGCGGATTACGAAATTGTCACAACGCTTCGACTTGATGAAGTCGTAGTGGAGGTGATAAAGGTGCTTGAGGCACTGCCTTAATTCAGAAACCCTTCCAATTCTTCCTTGCAGATCGGCAGACTCCGCACGCTCATCCCATCCAGGCGGATGACTATCGCGAAGGTGCAAATACCTTCGGTGAGCTTCGCTATCGGTTGGCGGCACGGCCGAGGTCTGCCCGACACGGCAGACCTTAGCTCACTCGGGTTCATTCAAGAAAATGCGTGCTTAAACGTGCGAGATGGACCTGAGTAACGCCGCAGCTTTGAAGATAATGATCGATGCTGCCATACTGATTCTTGAGGTAGATCAGCATGGCAATGGCTGTTTCAGGCGTGGAAGCCACATCCCGCTCGAACTGCCCCATATCCTGCGCATGCTGAGCCGCGTAAGTCCGCCACTGTTCAACCAGAGGTGCGATCTGATGGGCGCTCAAGGCATAGTCCTCCGCAATAGCGCTTTCCTGCACATCCACCGCTGCCAGGAGTAAAGCAGCAATGATCCCGGTACGGTCTTTCCCAGCGTGACAATGAAAGACAACGCCTGGCACGTGTTCTGCTATGGTCGTGATGATCGCTCCGATTTGCGGCCGGCAGCGTTCCAGATATTTGCAGTAGAGGTCATGCAGCAGCGTATAGTTGTCTTTCTCTGCCTGCCATGTCTCATCTGCGTTGAGAAGCGTGCCGAGCAGAGGGCGATTGAAGTAGAGCACAGAGTCGCTGTGGGCAAATACCGTTGGAAACTGCTCAACTTCCCGCTCGTCACGAAGATCAATGACGGTCGTTACGCCATAATCGGCGAGCTGCTGTTGTGATTCCGAAGAAAGCGAATTGGGATTGCCAGCACGCAGCAGAACACGCCAGCGCGTCACCCGACCCGAGTGTGTGAGATGTCCGCCAAGATCACGAACATTGTAGGTGCCGGGAATCCGAAGCTGTCGGTTCATGTTTCACGCTCTGTTTCTCATGTGCTGAGGTAGCAGCATTATAGCTGTGTGCTTGGCGGACGGAAAAACATCGCGCCTCCGTCATCTTCAAGGCTAAACGAGGTATCCCTGAAGCTCCTCCCGGCAGATTGACAGACTGCGGACGCTCATCCCCTCTAGACTGACAAACGTGGCGAAGGTGCGAATGGGCTGGCGGCTCAGCAAGGCAGCGGTGTACTGCCCGACCACGCACGCCATCCAGTCATTGACCAAAACGTCTTGCTCCCCGCGCAGGACCAGATCGGCACAGGAGACGGCGGGCTGATCCTCCGGCGCGGGCTGTAGTGTCTCAAAGTGGCTGCTCACTGTCTCAAAGTG
>JBGSTO010000226.1:0-6170 GCA_041736465.1 Anaerolineales bacterium
AATTGCAGAAAAGATCGCAGATGGCGCTGCCACAATTTTAGATGCCGGCGGCAGCCTGGTCACGGAATCGTTCGTCAATCCTCACCTGCACCTGTGCAAAGTCTACACCCTCGAAATGATGGATGAGCAGGCGCTGAAAGACTATCACGGGGCGGATATGGGCAAAGCCATGACCGCCATCGAGCTGGCAGCCCGCGTCAAAGAGCAGTACGACGAGCGCTGGATCATCAAAAATGTGCGCAGGGCAGTCGCACAAGCCGCGCAGTATGGCTGCACGCACATGCGTGCCTTCGCGGATGTAGACGGCAAAGCCCGGCTGGAGGGTGTGAAAGCGTTGATCCGCGCCCGGGAAGAATTCCGTGGCATCGTCGATATTCAGGTGGTGGCTTTTGCCCAGGATGGCATCCTGCGTGAACCAGGCGCAGCCGATCTGATGCACCAGGCAATGCGCCTGGGCGCCGATGTCGCCGGAGGAATCCCGTGGATCGAATATACCGATGCAGACATCCACGAGCATATCAAGGTGATCTTCGACCTGGCGGTTGAATTCAACAAGGATGTCTCGATGCTGGTAGACGACGCCGGTGACCCCGGACTGCGGTCGCTGGAGTGGATGGCTGTAGAAACGATCCGCAGGGGCTGGCAGGGCCGCTGCCTGGCGCACCATGCCCGCGCCATGGCGCTGTATCCCACACCCTATTTCCAAAAAGTGGCGGCTTTGTTGAAGCAAGCCCAGATAGGTATTGTCAGCGACCCGCATACCGGTCCACTGCATGCCCGCGTGCAGGACCTGCTCCGGGAGAACGTACTGGTCTGCCTCGGGCAGGACGACATCTCAGACGCCTACTACCCCTATGGGCGCAACAATATGCTGGAGGTCGCATTTTTAGTTTCCCACCTGCTGTGGATGACCACGACTGCAGATATGGAAACGCTGTACGATATGATTACGCATAATGCTGCGCGGGCGATCGGGCTGAAGGGGTATGGATTGGAAGCCGGCGCCCAGGCTAATCTCGCCATCCTGGGGCAGCCAAGCGTCTTAGAAGCCCTGCGCTCTCACGCCGCGCCGCGCCACGTGGTCAGCCATGGCAAACTGGTCGATTTCGCCAGGGTAGCGGCGATTGCCAATCCGTGAAGGCGCGAGGGCGAATGAGCACCTGCCTGCTGCACGGCTCCGGCTAAATCAGTCGAACAGCATTTTAACGTCATCCGCGGTCAGCGACTTGAAGAAGCTGGCTTCGGTGGCAATGATGCTCTGCACCAGGAGGCGCTTCTTTTCCTGGAGCTGCAAAATCTTCTCTTCCACGGTGCCCCGGGAAATGATTTTGTAAATAAACACCGGCTTATCCTGTCCGATGCGGTGAGCGCGGTCGCTGGCTTGCATCTCCACGGCGGGATTCCACCACGGGTCGAGGTGGATGACGTAATCGGCAGCGGTCAGGTTCAGGCCCACGCCGCCCGCTTTCAGACTGATTAGGAAAAACGGCACCGAGGCATCCTTCTGGAAAAGATCGACCTGCGCCTGGCGGTTGGGCGTGCTGCCATCCAGGTAGGCAAATTTCATTTTTTGGCTTTCCAGCTCCAGCCGCACCAGCTTGAGCGTCTCCACAAATTGCGAAAAGATGAGCGCTTTGTGCCGCTCGGCTTGCAGCGTCTCCAGCGTTTCAAGCAGGAGCTCGAACTTCGGCGCCCCGCCTTTGTAGCCGCGCTCGACCAGCGCCGGGTGAATGGCAATCTGCCGCAAGCGAAGCAATCCCTCCAGTATTCGAAAGCGGGCGTCCTGTATGCCCTGTTTTTCGATCAGACCCAGCAGCTCTGCGCGGTAGCGATCCCGGGTATGGGCGTATAGTTTCTTTTGGGCGGCATCCATATCGGTATAGATGATACGCTCGGTGCGCGGCGGCAGCTCGGGCGCTACCTGCTCCTTGGTGCGGCGCAGGATGAAGGGGTAAGCCAGCTTCCGCAGCATCGCTGCAGCTTGCTCATCCTGCCCGCTTTCGATAGGTCTGGCGAATTGGCGCTTGAAGTAGTCCATATTGCCCAGCAATCCCGGATTGAGGAAAGCAAACTGCGACCACAGCTCGAAAGTGTTATTTTCGACCGGCGTGCCGGTCATCACCAGGCGGTGTTCGGCGTTGAGCAGGCGCGCCGCCTTGGCACTCTTTGCCAGTGGGTTCTTGATGGCTTGCGATTCGTCCAGGATGGCGTAATGAAATTTGTATTTGCGCAGGATCTCGATATCGTGCAGCATAGTGCCGTACGTAGTCAGAACCACATCGTACTGGTCGAAGGCAGCCGTGTCTTTATTGCGCAGATTGCCCAGGTATTCGAGAAACCTCAGCCCGGGTGTGAAGCGGTCGGATTCGCGCTGCCAGTTGGCGATAAGACTCTTGGGCACCACCAGCAAGGATGCCGCCTGGTGAGGGGCATTTTCCCGCAGCGATTGCAAAAATGCCAGCACCTGGATCGTTTTTCCCAGGCCCATGTAATCCGCCAGTATGCCGCCGAATTTATATTCCCGAAGGAAGTAGAGCCAATCGAAGCCGTGCTTTTGGTAGGGGCGCAGCTCCCCGTTGAATCCAGCCGGCAGCGGCTGGGAGGTGATCTGCTCGAAACTGCGCAAGCGCTCTCGGCGCTGAAGCAGGTCTGCGGGAGGCTCAGTTAGTGCGTCATCTTCCAGCAGTGAATCCAGCAGGGATAGGTGATAGTCGCGCACCCGCAGCCCTTCCACCGTCTCCTCCGCCAGACCCCACAGGTGTTTGTATTTATCCAACCATTCAGCAGGAATTTTCCCGATCGAGCCATCGGCCAGCTTGATATAGTGCTCACCGCGCTTGAGCGCTTTGCGGACGTCTTGCAAGGAAACCTGCTGGTCGCCGTATTCCACAGTGGCCTTGACATCGAACCAATCGATGCCAGAGGTGATATTGACGCGCACATTGGGTGTGGCGCGGTTGACTTTGCCAAGCTTCAGCTTTTCCTCACCGTAGATCTCGAAGCCTGCCTGGGTCAGCAGTGGAACAGCGTGCATGAGAAAATCAACCGGGTGAGTGCGGGCGCGCAGCTCGAAGGTGCCGAAAGGCTGGTCGCCGCCGGAGCGCTTCAAGCGGAAGTCAGGATCGGTCAGCAGCTGGTAAAAGTGCTGTTCGCGTTCGGGCTGGCGATGGATGCGCACTAAATCCCAGGAATCGGGAACCGTCTCTATGGAGGTCGCCTCCAAAGACTTTGCTGCGGGCAATTCGGAATCGGCATAGCCGAAATGCAGTCCGGCGCGCAGCAGGTTGCCGCGCTCTTCATACAGATACAGGCGCGGGATGGGATCAGCGGATATCTCACGCCACTGGAGCAGTTCGCTTTTGATAGGCAGCAGCTCTGCCACGCGCCGCAGATAGTGCTCACGAAAGATATCGGCTTCCGATTCGGGTATGACGATTGGGAAATAAGATAATACCGGCAGCGGCCTCGGATCGCGCAGGGTGAATATCATATCGCCCATCAGCAGCCAGGGCGGGCTGCGTGACAGGATCTCTACTTTATGCGTGCCGGGTGTGAAGGCCTCATCCACAAACCCCGCCTGTAAAACCAGGTTCTCACCCTGGCGGGTGAAGAGCACTTCGAGGCTTACTGGTTTCGGCAGGATGCGCGCCTGTCTCTGCACCTGTATTCTGGACCGGCTGACGATGAAGACCGGGATTTGCATCTCGGCGATGAGCGGGAAGTAGTTGGAGATTGCCGTGACGGCGCCAAAGAAACGTATGTTTTGCGCGATCAAATACAGCAGGTTGACCGCTTCCGGTTTGAGATTCAGGCACCCCGTCGGATTTGGCTGTGAATACAGTTCCTCACCGTGTTTGTACCATTCATGATCGGCCTCCAGCAAAGCATTGACCGCCTGCGCATCCGCTCTTGGAAGCTCCTTCAGGGCGGGCCACTGCCTGGCTTTAATCAGATAGGGCATGTAGCCGAAGGAGCCCTGGTAGTAGTAGTCTTCCTTGATGATCAAAAATACGGCTGCATAAGCCTGCGCGCTTCCACCGGCAAGGGCTGCCGGCGGCAGGGTGTAAAATATCGAGTCGAGCAGGTTGCGCCAGCCCCGGCTTATCTGCGGCGAGGGCATGGGGATCACTTTCTCATCGGCGACAGGATCATCCTCCTCGAGATCTTCAATGTCTTCGTCATCATCGGAATCATACTGATCCACGAGATAAGCGCTCAATTCCAGCGCAGCCGCGATCATGTGCTTGCAGAAGTGCTCCTCCGCATAGGGACAATCACAATCGAAATACAGCTCGCCCGATTTCCGGTCGACTTCAATCTCGACCGTGTAATCACCTGTATCGCCAGATACCTCGCAAACCGCCTTGCTCGGGCTGAGCATATCGACGTTCCAGACACGACCATCTTTGAAATAGCTGCGCCCGCGCGCGATGCTCCTGGCGTCGGCGTAGCGCGAGTAGGGATAGCTGTCGAGAAGGTCTGGGGTTAAAGAATGCATGGGTAACCGTGAGCAAACCTGGCGGCATGCTAGAGCACCGCGATTGCCCGATTTCCGATTCTACCATTGATGCACCGGGCGCTGCCGGTGTGTGTGCCGCTCCTGAGCAAGCGCTTACGAGCCGGGTGGGATGGGTAGAAAATGGATGCTGACCGGATGCAGGCTGCTCACGCCATGGTGGCCTCAGCGAGATGCCCCGCGTTCATATCCGCGCAGGCAGCTTTATTGAAAAGAGGTAAGTCTGTTGACAGCCAGGGTCGAGCTTGCTATACTCACATATGTGAATATTCGATCACTTATGTGAGTTCGTTGAATTTTCGAGGTATCTTGAGAATGAACTCGAAGGAACGTGTCTTAAACGCTCTGCAGCACCGGACAACGGACCGGATTCCGGCAGCCAGGTGTCATGGCTTTTGGATTCCTGAGGTTCGCCAATCCTTGATGACCCGCTTCAAGCTGCGCGGGGAAGATACGCTGGATGCTCTTTTGAACTTTGATGTCCAATGGTTGGAGGCAATCTATCGCGGACCAGATTTGGGCCTGGACGATCAAGGCCGCCCAATCGGTATCTGGGGGCTGCCCGAGGGAGTGTACACGTATTCCCAACAATTTTCCCGCCCGCTGGCGAACGTTCAGTCGATTGCGCAGATCGAAGCCTACCGCTGGCCTGGCGTCGAATGGTTCGATTTCTCGACGGTTCGTACTTTAGCAGAACGATATCAAGATTATGCTCTGGTTGCTCCGCGCTCGTGGTCGCCGATCTTCAGCCGCATTGCTGATCTGTGTGGATTTGAGAATGCGCTCATGTTCCTCCACACAGAACCTGCCTTGATTGAGGCGATGGTGGAAAAGATTACCGAGTTTAACTGCGCGTTCTATTCCAATCTCCTGGATGCCGCGCCCGGATTGATCGATATCTTGCTGGTAGGCGATGACCCGGCAGGGCAGGATAAAATGCTGATGAATCCGATCGTTTGGCGGCGGCTCTTCAAGCCCGCCCTGAAACGGATTTTTGAGGTTGCAAAATCTCGCGGGGTTATGGTCATGTACCACATTTGTGGGAACTGCCGCGCAATCATCCCTGACTTGATAGAAATCGGAATGGACGTCTTAATGCCGCTGCAAATTTCCGCGCGCGATATGGATCCTTTGGGGCTGAAACAGGAATTTGGGCGAGATATCAGCTTCTGGGGTGGCGTGGACGTGCAGCAGTTCCTCCCCACTGCAAGCCCAGATCAGGTACGGCAGGAAGTGCGCCGGTTAATCGATATCCTTGGTAAGAATGGCGGCTATGTTCTTTCCAGCTCACACAACCTGCTAACCGATATACCTCTCGATAATATTCTAGCAATGTACGATGAAGCGATGCATTACTATCCTTTTTCGTAAGCCGAAAAAGAAAAAACATAGAACCTGATCTCAGATAACGCCTAACATTATGGTTTAACCGAGTTTGCCAGTACTAGCATCTCATCGAGAGGCAGACCCGGTGTGGATTGAAGCCGGTACTCGAAGCCGTCTTTTTCCCAGACCAGCAGGCTGGCGAATTGCGGCGCAACCCGGTTGTTCTCGTCAACATAAGTGGATAAGCGCAGATTTTCAATCCACAAACCCTCCACTCCCTGGACAGTGACCGTTGCAACCAGGGATTCCCCGACCGGCAGCAGCTGCG
>JBGSTO010000351.1:0-3657 GCA_041736465.1 Anaerolineales bacterium
CATTGCTTGAGCTACCATTTCTTCATGCAGCACCAGGTGAGGGGCGCTGGTAGAGCAGATCACAATATCCGCCTGGCGTAAAACCTGCGCCAGCGCATCGAAGTGCACGGCCAAACCCCCCAATGATTGTGCCAGCTTGCAAGCCCGCGGGTAGGTACGGTTTGCCACCAATACACAGCGTAAGCCTGCCTGAACCAGCGAGCGCGCCGCCAGGGTGCTGATCTTCCCAGCCCCGATGATCAGCGCAGTATGGCTCCGCAGGTCTCCGAAAATCTCTCTGGCGAGGTCGACGACCATGCAAGCCACCGAGCGCCTTGCCTGCCCCAGTTCGGTTTCGCAGCGCACGCGTTTTCCACTGCGCAGAGCTGCCTGAAACACTGCCGCCAGATGCGCCCCAGCCACCCCGGCAGATCGGGCAGCCTCGTAGGCGTCGCGCACCTGCCCCTGAATCTCATTTTCACCCACCACCAGCGAGTCTAAACCAGCCGCCACACGCAGTAAGTGACGCACGGCAGGCTCGCCATGCAGGCAGTAGAGCACTTCTCTCATTTTTTGAAGCGGGACGCCTGCCCGGTTTGCCAGCCAGGTTTCCAGGCGTTCTTTCATGCCACAGGGATTTACCGTGCTCAGGTAGACCTCGTGCCGGTTGCACGTGGAGAGCAGCGCCAGCTCCAACCTGTCTTCGGCGCAGGCAAGCTCAGCTTGCCGTGTCTCACCGTAGTAATTGGTCAAGCTAACAGCTTGACCTACATCTTCGTCGCAGGCAAGCTCAGCTTGGCGTGTCTCGCCCGAGACCTGGACAAGATAGCTATGCAGCTCTGTGAGCACCACCTGCAGCCTGTCTCCGGAGACTGCCAGGCTTTCGCGCAGCTCAATCGGCGCCACGCGATGATTCAACCCCAGCAGCACCAGCGCAGGCACATCTTGCTCGATCATGCCCCGCCTCCAACGCCCGGCGCGCCGCCGTACTGCCGCGCTTTGTTCACCAAACCAGGCGCCCACTCAGGAGCGCCATCGGTGTGCAGATGGGTGTACGCTGCCAGTACATTTTTATACACCAGCCCGTCCCTGCTATTCCCAAGCCCTTTTCCACGATCGAGCCTGTAGCACGTACCGGAAGCATCGACACGCGTGCTCAGGCGTGAATGGTGAAACTCATGCCCGCGCAGAACAGCGCCCGGCGCAAAAAATGGATTGCCTCCATCTACCTGCAGTTGCACATACCCGTGGCCTTGCGGTCTTTGCAGTAATTCCACATCGAAGGGGAACACACCCACCATCTCACCTGATTGCCCCTGCCAGCGGATGCTGCGGCACAGGTACATCAACCCGCCGCACTCGGCATACACGGGCAGCCCGCCTTCGATAGCGCTGCGAAGCGCGAGGCGTAAGGCGTGATTGGCTTCCAGCTCGGTCAGAAACACCTCCGGAAAGCCCCCGCCGATATACAATGCCTGTACGTCGGGCAGTGCCTGGTCTCGCAGCGCATCCAGCTCATACAAACGAGCGCCATTTCTCTCCAACGCTTCCAAATTCTCAGGATAGTAGAATGTGAAGGCGCGATCGCGAAACACACCGATTACAGGTTGGCTGCTGCCTGTGCCTGCAGCATGCCCGTCTTCATTGATTGCCTCTCCCAGGGAAGGAAGCGCAGGCGCGCCTCTCGCAATGCCGATCACCGCATCCAGATCCACGTAGCGTTCGACTGCCTGCTGGCAGGCGGAAATTGCCGGCAGCAGGTGCTCATCTTCCGCCTGGGGCACTAATCCCAAATGCCGGTCGGGGATTGTGCAGGCTTCATCTGGAGGCAAGGCGCCCAACACAGGTATTTGACAATAGTGTTCCACCGCCTGGCGCAGCCTTGCCAGATGGCGGCTGCCCGGTGATTGCGCTCCCGACACGTGGTTCAAGATCACTCCGGCAATCGGCGTATCCGGCTCGAAAACCTGGTAGCCGCGCACCAGAGCCGCCACGCTGCGTGACATACGCGCCGCATTGACCACCAGGATGACCGGCGCCTGTAAGCAGCGCGCCAGGGCTGCGGTGCTGCTCTCGCCCTGCTCATCTCCAGCGCTGTCGTACAGACCATGGTTGCCTTCCACCAGGCCAAAACCACCCGGCGGCATGCCCCTCATGAACGATTGGCGCAGCCGGGTCTCTAAAGCCTCGCCGGATTGTGAATTGAAATATGGATCGAGTGACCTGCAGGGTCTTCCCGCTGCCGCGCTCAGCCAGGATGGATCGATGTAGTCGGGTCCCTTTTTAAATGGCTGCACGACCAGCCCGCGCTGCGCCAGAGCCGCGCACAGACCCAGGCTGACAGTCGTCTTGCCGCTCCGACCCTGGGGCGCGCCGATCACCAGGCGCGGCGGCGCACCCATATGGATTTCCCCCATCAATTAATACTCCGTGACAGTGACTGCCCCCTCTTCGCAAACTTCTTCGCAGGAAAGGCAGCCCAGGCAGTCATCGGGATCGCCCGAGTACATGGCATATTTCTTCCCGTTTTCTTCTACAATCGCCAATGCCTGTACAGCACAGTTTTCGACACAATCGCCGCACGCCTGGCACTTTTCGATATCGATGGTTACGATGTACATACTGTTCTACCTCCAATGAATTTTGTGATCAAAAGCATAATACCAGATCGGATGCAAGACCCTTTGTGATCGGAAAGCTTGGGCCGACCAGGTCTTCCACTTCTTCGATCAAATCTTCTGGCGTCATGTCGCACAACGCCAGCGCCGCATCACACACATACAGCGTTACGCCGGCAGCCAGCGCTTCGTTGATAAACTCTCTGATTGTCCGGCCCCCGGGTTTCGCCACCAGGCCTTCGGCAGCCCCCTGCTTCAGCAGCAGAGGCGCCTGTAAGACAAAGCAAATTCCAACCTGTGCACCCAGTTTGGCAGCCTCCGTTGCAAACAGAAAAGGCGCCGGCGCCCGCTCTGCATGATCTGGCCCAAAACTGGCTGTAATTAATACGCTCTTCTCGTTCAAGTTCATCGTCATGCCTCTTGGCTTTCATGCCTCTGGCGGCCGCGGCCAGATGATTGCAGCCGCTACCAGCTCGCTCAGATTTTGGATTTTCACTTTGAGTTTATAGTGCCGCCGGATCTCATCCAGTTGATCCAGGCAGTTATGACAGGAGGTCGCCACAATCTCTGCACCGGTAGCCAGAATCTGGTCGGCTTTGGTTTTGCCGGCAGCGATGCGATCTTTGGCAAACTCGGTCATCGACAGCATCCCACCCCCACCGCCGCAGCAGTAATTCTCTGCACCGTGTGGTTCCATCTCCACAAAATCCATCACGCTGTGCTGCAGGATGTAGCGCGGCTCGGTGATAATGCCGCCGTTGCGCGCCTGGTTGCACGGGTCATGATAGGTGACTCGCTTCTGGTTGACCATCGGATCCAGGCGGATTCGCCCTTCGCGAATATACTGCGCCTGCAGCTCGACAAAGCTGGTTACTTGAAAAGGATAGGCATGCCCCAGCCAGTTTTCTGCTTCCCAGCGCTGCGAGCGGTAGCCGTGCCCGCACTCTGCCATCACCAGCACATCCGCTCCCAGGTGATTGACTGCCGCCTCCAGGTTGCCTGCAATCTGCCGGCTGGCAGCATCGTCGCCCGAGAACAGACCGTAGTTGGTCGCATCCCA
>JBGSTO010000400.1:0-13908 GCA_041736465.1 Anaerolineales bacterium
CCCTGCCGCGGCAGTTGAAGGACTTGCCCTTGCGGGTCGACACGGCGCGGCACGTCCATCGTCCCGGCGCGCACACGCCGACGGCCGGGCAGAACTTCCTCTACGATCCGTCTACCGGCAAGATCCGCAGCCTCGACGACCGCGAGCTGTTCCGGCGGATCGCCATCAGCTACCGCATCTGCCGCATCTACGCCCAGGACAGCCGGCACAACGCCGAACTGGCCGCCGTGATGGACCAACTAACGGCCGGCGGCACGGACGACGTGACAAACATGTGAGCCGAGAACGAACCAACAATCCTGAACTGTGAGCGTCACCACCGGGTTTGCCCCGGCGGGACGTTGATTTAGCAATCTGCCCCACGCACGCGCTACAACTTCCACTTCAGCACCGCGCCCGTGTCGGCGCTGGTGGCCATCGCGGCGTACTTGCCGAGGATGCCGGTGGTGTAGCGGGGCACGGGCTTCTGCCACTGCTTCTTGCGGGCGGCCAGTTCTTGCGGCGTGAGCCGGACCTTCAGCGAATGCTTCGGGATGTCGATGTCGATGATGTCGCCCGGCTGGAGCAGGGCAATGGGTCCGCCCGCGGCCGCTTCGGGGCTGATGTGCCCGATGCAGGCGCCGGCCGTGCCGCCGGAGAAGCGGCCGTCGGTGATCAGAGCCACCTTGTCGTCGAGTCCCATGCCCTTGATGGCCGTGGTTGGGGCGAGCATCTCCTGCATGCCCGGCCCGCCGCGCGGCCCTTCGTAGCGGATCACCACCACGTCGCCCGCTTTCACTTCGCCGCCCAGGATGCCCTGCATGGCGTCTTCCTGGCTCTCGTAGATGCGCGCCGGACCGGTGTGCCGGCGCATCGCAGGCGTCACGCCGCCGGCTTTGACCACTGCCCCGTCTGGAGCCAGCGAGCCGAACAGCACACTCAAGCCGCCGGTGGCGGCGTGCGGGTTGTCAATACTGCGCACTACCTCGCTATCCTGGATCTCGCAGCCGGCGATCTGTTGGCCGAAAGTATGGCCGGAAACGGTTGGTCGCTCCAGGTGCAGTGCGCCGGGAATCTTGGAAATCTCGTGCAGGATAGCAGGTACGCCGCCGGCGCGGTGCACGTCTTCCATGTGCCATTTGCCAGACGGGCTGACCTTGCACAGGTAGGGAATCCTATCGGCGACGGTGTTGATGCGTTCCAGTGGGTAATCCACGCCGGCCTCGTGCGCCAGCGCCAGCGTGTGCAGCACGGTGTTGGTGCTGCCGCCCATCGCCATATCCAGGGCAAAAGCGTCGTCCAGGGCTTCGGCGGTCACCACCTGGCGCGGCGTCAACCCTTCGGCTACCAGCTCCAATATACGGTGGGCGGCGGTGCGCGCCAGCTCGTTGCGCTCAGGTGAAAGCGCCAGCGCCGAGCCGTTGTAGGGCAGCGCCAGTCCCAGCGCTTCCATCAGGCAGTTCATACTGTTGGCGGTGAACAGACCCGAGCACGAGCCGCACGATGGGCAGCCGTGCATTTCCAGCACCTTCAGCCGCTCCGCGGTGATGCGCCCGGCTTTATAGGCGCCCACACCCTCGAAGACCGAGATCAGGTCTACCTTCTCGCCATCGGGGGTGCGACCGGCAGCCATCGGCCCGCCGGAAACGAAGATGGTGGGGATGTCCACGCGCATGGCTGCCATCAGCATGCCGGGTACGATCTTGTCGCAGTTGGGGATGCACACCATGCCGTCGAACTGGTGTGCCTCGATCATCGTCTCCACGCAGTCGGCGATCAGCTCGCGCGAAGGCAGTGAGAACTTCATCCCGCTGTGCCCCATGGCGATGCCGTCATCCACACCGATGGTATTGAACTCGAATGGTACCCCGCCCGCCTGGCGCACGGCGTCTTTGATCAGCTTGCCAAAGGACTGCAGGTGCACATGCCCGGGCACAATATCCACGTACGAATTGACGACCGCGATGAACGGCTTGCCGAAGTCTTCCTCCTGCACGCCGGTGGCGCGCAGCAGCGCCCGGTGGGGGGCACGCTCGAAACCTGATTTGATGCGGTCGGATCGCATGGCGTTGTATCCTCGAGGCGAGATTGGCGGTAAAAAAAACTTGGGGCTACCTCCGGGTAGTCCCAAGTCGTTTACCTGCTGACATCCTGGCGGGCGCTACTTGCGCCTGCGCCGGGGTACGACCACCCGAACGGGGGAGGGTTTCTCGATCCCTAGAATAAGGACCAGGATGAACAGGGAAATAATCGCAATTAAGGCAGGCAGTAACATAAAATCCTTCCTTGGCGGCAGGTGCCGCAGGGTCACATTGGAATTAGTTTACAGGCGGATGGCGTTAAAGTCCACCGTCAAGGTGAACAAGGTTTGGGGGAGGTTTTTGTGCAAGGTGACGAAGGCTTAGGAGAAACATCACTGGGGAACCATGAAGACGGTTTGTGTCTCTCTAGCTCATGCACGGCTGAATAAATCCCGGATTAGATCGTCACGTTGCATGGCCAGATGTTCAGCTATGTCTACAAGTATTGCGCTCAAAGTACCAACCCGAAGTTCTTTATGTCGAGGAATCGTAATATGGTGCTCGCCGTTAACTTGAGTGCTAAGCCTCAAATGACTGCCGGTCTGTCGTGTTATTTGATAGCCATATTTTCCCAACTTTGCGGCAAGATCAGAACCGCTCAAATCACGCGGTAGCCTCATGCAGCTATAACCTCTTCGCGCAGGTAATGCAGCCGGATAACCTTTGGTTTTGATCCCTCTTCAAAATGACATTCCAGAGCATCCTGGATTGCCAGCTTAAGATCTTTCCAGCTATCTGCTTCAGTGTAAATTGAATAACCTAACGCCCTGGCAGTATAGCCACCTTCAGATGCATCCTCAACCAAGAAAACAATTTCGGACATTTTCTACCTCCTGCTCTCACTCCAAATTATAACAACAAACGGAACCGGCTGGAAACCGGAACCAATTCCTTCCCTGCAGCGTTTTGTATTTGTTCACGCGGCGCGCTGTGCGTCGTCTTGGACAATCTTATTTCTGTTACGAGGTTCGGTATGCTACACCGGTACAATCAACCCACAATATTAATCATCCTGCTGTTCAGCCTGCTGTTGAGCGCCTGCGCACCCGCGCCCGCCACCGCACCCACCGCGATTATCCCAGAATCAACGCCTGAAGTTCAAACTCCGGCGCCGGAATCACCGGAAACGCCTGCTTCAGGCAAGCTGCCGGGCGACAGCCCGCTGGCTGAGCTGATGTCGCTGCTATCGGGCGCGGGATTGGCGGTCACTTTCAACGGCCCCGCAGACGGCAGCCTTTTAGACAGCCAGGCAGCTCATCTGGTGACTGCCAACGGCGTCGAGCTGTTCGTGTACGAGTACGCCGGTGCAGAAGCCGCCGCTGCCGCGGCAGGCAGCATCAGCCCGGACGGCACGACGATCACCGGCGCAGATGGCTCGGTCAGCTCGGTGCGCTGGATTGCGCCGCCGCATTTCTGGCAGCATGGCGCCTTTATCGTCCAATACCTGGGTGAAGACGCGACCCTGCTCTCAGGTCTGGAAGCAGCCCTGGGTGCGCCCTTTGCCGGCGCCAGCCTGGCAGGCGCGCCTGAAGGCGCCAGCCCCATGTGGAAAGAAACCCGCCAGGCGGGCACGGGCATCGGTTTCGCTGTGCCTTGCGGCTGGATCGTGGGCGAAATGCCAGCCGAAGGCGGCATCCGCAGCCAAACGATGCGCAGTTATGACGAGGCTTTCTTTGCCGCTAACTCAGAAAAGGGTGACTGGAAAGGCGGCGTCTGGCCTGGAGGCGCCTACAAGCTCGATCTGACCCTGGTGGAAAGCGTGGATCCCAACCTGTCCTCTTTCGAGGCCTATGGCAAATTGGTGGATCCCAGCATGGAGTCGGTCAGCGGCGGCGCGGATGTGCTCCTGGGCGCGAATACCTGGACTGAGGTGGTGGTGAAAAGTTTGCTGCACCCCGATCAGCCGGCGACCAAGGTCTACGTGCTCCGCCTTGCGCCGGATCGCCTGCTGATGGCGGCTGCCTTCCCATTGGGTACGGCGATCGACAGCCCAGACGTGCAGGCTATCCTGACGTCTTTCGTGCTGAGCAGCGAGCAAGCGGTGGCGCTGCCGCAGATCACTCCGCACAGCCAGTTGAGCGCGACGGGCTGCACTCCGTGATTGTCTCGGCTGTGGAGAGCCGGCAGCGTGTGAAGGCTGCTGGCAGCGGCAGTCTGTGTGAAAATCTAATCCGTCTGGCAGATAGTTATTGCGCCTGGCACAAGTAATGCAGTTAAATATGCTGTTGCTATGATGCGCGCGCGGCAATGCGCACCCTATTCGGTTATATAATCAAATTTAAGTCAACCTTGTAATCCCTTCGCATCCTCTTCCGCGTTTCGCAGGGGGACTTCGAGACGTGGGTGCGCTGTGCAGTTTTGTGCCCACTTTACCTGATCTGCAAGCGAAATGATCGCAGCACCAGAAGGGCGCTGAAGCTCCAGGCGGCAGGCACTATTTTCGCGCGACCTGTCTTTCCTGGAGGAAAGGAGGGTCTATAGTTCACGATGCCTGGAATCCAACGGTTTGTTTGTTCGTAAGAGCGTTATATGAGAGGAGGTTTGTCCTATGAAACGCTCGCTGTATCTGGCCTTAGTGATGCTGGCGATTGTCTCGATGTCCCTGGTTGCCTGGCACAAACCGGGTTACGAGAAGGAGCTGGATGAGTTCAACGGCACGCTCGCGTGCGATGTCGCCAAGGAAGGGGAGCTGGTGGATCACGATCACTTTATGTACTATCGAGATCGTGAGCTGTCCTGCAAGCTGACCTCGGCTGACGAGCACGTTGCGGGCGCCATGACCTTGGAGTACATGAAGCCTCGTTACAAGTACTACGGGCAGGAACACACCCAACTTGTGCGTATCCGCCTGGATGCAGGCGCCATCGAGTGGGTCGGATGGGCCTGGGGCAGGGTTGCCAAGAACGGCGACCTGACGCTGGTGAATGGGTGGATGTACACACCCGAGCAAGGTTCCTACTATCGCCATATCGCCTGGTTGAGCTTCGACATGCCCACGCTGTACGGCAGCTACGAGACGCGCACCGGCGAGTGATCGCCTGGCACGTTTTGTAAGTACCAAGACGCTATCGGTCCGCCGTGCGAAACGCTTCGCACGGCGGGCTTAATTTCTTGTTTTGGTGATCTTGTGCGATAATAGTCGCAACAGGCTGGCGCAGCGCTTTGCCCGCCCAGGAGCAGGATGGTCGAGAAGCACAGCAAAATGCGAAACCCCGTACGCCTCACTGCCCAATGGCTGTTTGCACTTAACGCCGTAATCTGGCTGGCGATTGGCGCCGCCACCCTGCTGCGCCAGTCCGGTAGGGGGTCGTCTGTGGGGATATGGGTGCTGGCTGTTCTCATCGCGGGTAATGCCGCCGCGATGGCTGTGTGCGCCTGGGGGTTGGGGCAGCGTGGTAAATTATTTATCTACCTGGCGCTGCTGGTGCTGGCGGTCAACATTTTGCTGACCTTCACCGACCAGTTTGGTCTGCTGGACCTGCTCACCCTGCTGCTCGACCTGGTAATATTGGCGTTGGTGCTGGTATTGTTTTATTCAAAGCGTACAGGTTAATTGCTCAAATCTAATCTCAGGAGCCTGTGTATGCTGTATGTTTCGTCTGCCGTTCTAAAGACCTGGCACCCGCCCTTGATCGGAGCGGCTGGATCGCTGGCAACCTGGACCAGCGTGACGGTGCATGATGTGCAGATCACCAACACCCTGGAGGGAGCTGCTTGGAAGCCCGATCCGGCTCAGGTGCACATGTGCCAGCGCTGCGGGGAGTATGGCTGTTACGACGGCGGGTATGTGCACATCACCCGGCTCGGCAAACACCTGCTGTGGACGGCGCCCTACCGGGATGAAGGCATGAGCGAGCTGGATGTGGATATCGCTGCCAATGCGATCTACGAATACGCTGCCGTGGCTGTGCCGCTGGAGGTCTGGGATGGCTGGCGGCGCATTGTGCCCAGCCTGCCTGCTGCGGAAAGCTTTTCACCGGCGACACACCGCGATCTGGCTGCCGCCTGGCGCATGGAGGCCCCTCCCGGGCTGCGCGAGCAGCCGCTGATGGAGATGCTCACGCGCACTGCACGGCGCCTGCTGGCATCAGATTCCCTGGAATACGAGCAGGCGCTGGAGCAGTTGCATCTGCTGGTGGATTGGTTCCTGGAAGGGCACGACCAGCCGCTTACCGGCGAACTGCTGCCGCTGGCGAGCGCCAATGCGCGCCTGGAAACACTGCACTTCGATGGACCTGCCGGGCAGGATTGGCCTGCACTGGCATGGGGGCAGGCAGGCTGGCAGCCCGCGCTGGGGAAGGACTGGCTGTACAGCGCAGCTTAGCACCGCCGCAGTCCGCCCGGCTTTCCAAAGTGTTGGTGCATGGGTGATTGTCTTTTGATAGAAAACATTGTATGATTACTCTAATTAGTGCGGATTCTAGCAGCAGATAGAGGCTGTGGGGACTGAATATGTTTGGTACCCGTGTGCTGATTATCGAGAACGAGCCGGATATCGCCGGTTTCTTTAAAGCGACTCTGGAGCTGGATGGTTTCCAGTGTGAGGTGGCTTACTCCGCACGCGATGCCTTGATGTACCTGACCACCAACGTGCCAGACATGATTCTGCTGGATCTGCACCTGGGAGGCGACATCAATGGTCAGGATATCCTGTACCAGGTGCGCATCAACCCGTTGTTTCAGAACACACGCGTGGTCGTGGCGACAGCGTTCCCACAGGTTGCCAAACTCGTCTCCCACCTGGCTGATCTTGTGCTGCTCAAGCCGGTAGACGCCTATCAACTGCAAACCCTTGCCCAGCGCATCACCAGTCAAGAGTACGAGCCCAAGCCGCTCACCTTTCTCGATCCGGTTACCGGGTTATACAACCAGGCATTCTTCAATTTGCGCCTGGAGCATGCCTTCGAGCGATCCCGGCGCAGGGCTGATTTCTTCTTTGGGGTGATCCTGGTACGAGTCGATATCCCGGATCTGCCTGAGGAGCTGCATGCAGGCATGCATGAAGACATCGTCGCCACGCTGTACCAGATCATCGCCCAGCGGCTGCGCGCGGGTCTGCGCTCCACCGACACATTGACTCGCCTGTCGAACTGGAGGTTTGCCATACTGCTGGAAGAGCTCAAGCAGCCTGAAGATATCCGGGTGGTTGAGCAGCGCTTGCGGTCGGCATTGGACGAGAGATTGGAGGTGGGCGAGCGGGTATACAGCCTGCAAGCCTTCAGCGCCGGGCAGGTAAACGCCCCCGGATTCTCGCGCTCCGGCGACCTGCTGGCGGCAGTAGAGAACAGCCTGAGACTTTCCGAGCAAAGCCAGACAGGTGTCTGATCCTGCCGGTGAAATCCTGGCTCATGCAGCGCCTTCCATCCCTGTGCAGGTGGTAAGGCTGCAAGCAGTTTGACCACCCCAACCACCTATGCAAACCGGTAAGCCCTCCTCGTCGCCCCTGTGGCGCCTGCGCCTGCAGGCCTTCCTGATCGATTATTTGGTGATCTGCGCCTACCTGCTGCTGCTGGGCCTGGCAGTGTACTGGCTGGCGAATGGGCCGCTGCGCCTCTCCTGGCCCTCCATGGTTGAAACCCCTGCACAGCGCGACCGGCTGGCGTTCATGACCGCTGTGCTGCCGGTGATCCTGTACTTTGCTCTGCAAGAAGGCTCGACCTCCGGCGCCACATTGGGCAAACGCCGTATGCGCCTGCGGGTGGTAAACCTGAGCGGCAAACGGCTTGGCTTTGGGGAAGCGCTGGTTCGCTCGGCGGTCAAGTTCTTGCCCTGGCAAATCGCGCATACCTGCCTGTTTCACATCCCTGGTTGGCCGCAGGATCCGCAGCCTGCGCCCGGTTGGGTGGTTGCTGGCTTTATGCTGGTATGGATCATCGTACTGGTGGACCTGATCAGTCTCTTCGCCGCCCCAAGCCGCCGCACGCCATACGATCGCGCCGCCCGGTCGCAGGTCGTCGTACAGGACTGAGCGCAGCCGCACCGGCGGTTAAATAGAAAAGGCGCATCCCAGAGATCCGGGATGCGCCTTTTATTAGTGTGGTTGGAAAGACTAGTGGGCTATGGTGACGTTGCTGGCCTGCAAACCCTTGGGGCCGCGCTCGATGGTGAATTCCACCTTCTGGCCCTCTTCGAGATTGCGGAAGCCATCGCCCTGGATGGCAGAGTAGTGCACGAAGACGTCAGGGCCGTCTTCACGGGAAATGAACCCATAACCTTTGCTTCCGTTGAACCACTTGACGGTTCCGATGGTACGGTCGGACATGATATTTTTTGCTCCTTCTAGCAAATAAAAAAGATCTGTGACACCTAGAATGTTCCATCGGAGCCTGTTGAACAAAACAGCCCACGGAGTACACCGCGAGCTGCTGTTGCATTGTGTTCCAACGCGAACTACTGGTATCCTGCGGAAAGAATAATACCCTACTATCCCATATTTGTCAAGGAAAAATTAAGGATTCGTGAGGGGGAGGCGCAGGAGGACTGGTTGCCTACTTGCCGGCACGGATCTTGGGCCCGCTGAGCGGAGCGCCGAACAGCGGGGCGAAGATGCAGAAGTCGAACAGACCTGCCAGCAATGGCAGCGCGCCGATGACCGCCACGATAACGCCGGTGGTGCCGCCCAGGCCGAGCACGCCCCAGGCGACCAGCGCCAGGCCTGCTACGATGCGCACGATGCGCCCGTTTGTGGATGCCATAAATGCAATGAAGGGGTTCATGGGTACATCTCCTTGAAAGGTGAACTAGAGTTGGATAAGATTACGCACCAGTATAGGAGATGGATGGGTTTCTGTCTGTGACAATGTCACACTGCAGCCAGGGAAATCAGCGCCGCGGCATCCTGAATTTGAATCATGCCCCTCTCGGTCTCCACCAATCCCCTGCCGGCAAAATCCGCCAGCAGGCGGCTGATCACCTCGCGTGAGCTGCCCAGCTCGGCAGCAATCTCCTGGTGGGTGATGTGCAGCGGGTGCTGCTTGCGGCTGCGTTCGACCAGGAAGGTCGCCAGGCGCGCATCCATGCGCCGGAAAGCCACCTCATCCACCAATGCCATCACACTTGCCAGGCGCTGCGAAAGCAGGTCGAAAACGAAGCTGCGCCACAGCTCGTGACGCTGCACCCACTCCCGAAAAGTGTCCGCGGGAATCATCACCGCCTCGGCGTCTTTCTCCACGGCGGCAATCGCCGGGAAGGTCTGCTGGTTGAGAATGGCGTTCGCGGTCAGGATGCACGATTCGCCCTCGCCGAAGCGGTACAGCGTAATCTCCCGCCCCGTCTCACCGATCTTGTACACCCGCACCACGCCGGAAAGCAGCAAGGCGATGGCCTCGGTGCGGTCACCCTGCAGGAAGACATCCCTGCCCGCCGGAATGCGCGCGTAAAAGGCGGCTTGCTGGAACTCGCGCGCCAGCTGTGGGCTGGCATCTTGCAAGACGGGCAAGAGACGCACAAGACGGGTGTAGATGCGGGGTTCGATCATGGCGGTTGAAAGGTGATGAAATTATACCCGCTGCCTCCGCCAAAGGTTGACAATATTGCCTACCTGAATTATATTACAAATCGATTTATAACAATTTAAATTGGTATAATATTTGGAATAGGAGGCAGATATGCCAGATAAACCCCAGTTATTGTTCATCTGCACCGGTAACTCGGCCCGCTCTCAGATGGCTGAAGCCTTCACCCGGCGCTACGCCGGCGAGCACTTTGATGTTCACAGCGCCGGGCTGGAGCCGAAAGGGATCAATCCCTACACGGTCAAGGTAATGACCGAGGCCGGCTGCGACATGAGCGCACATCGTTCCAAGAGCCTGCGCGAGTTTATGGGACATACGCATTCGCGTTACGTCATCACGGTCTGCGGGCATGCCGATGCCAGCTGCCCGCGCGGGCTGTGGTCCAACGGGGAAAAGCTGCACTGGCCCTTCGAAGACCCGGCGGCGTTCGAGGGCAGCGAGGCCGAAACGCTGGCTTATTTTCGCAAGATCCGCGACCAGATCGAAGCCAAAGTCATTTCCTGGCTGGAGGAGACCGGTGTTCGACCGCAGCTCACCTAACCAGGCTAGCAGCCAACCGCCCGAAGTGCTGCGCATGCTGGCGCACCCGCTGCGCTGGCAGCTTGTGCAGGCGCTGGCAGCAAGCGATTATCGCGTTTACGAGCTGGCGGCGCTGGTCGAGCAGCCCTTTAACCTGGTCTCGTACCACCTGAAGCTGCTGCGCACCTCCGGATTGGTCGGGCTGCGCAAGAGCGATGCGGATGGGCGCGATCTGTACTACCACCTGGAGCTGGAAAGGCTGCAGACCGATTACCAGGCTGCCGCCCTGGCGCTCTACCCGGATTGGCCCTGGGCAGATATGCCGCCTGCGCTGCCCGCCCGGTCTGCTCAAAGGGTGCTGTTCTTGTGCACTCACAACAGCGCCCGCTCAC
Organism: Anaerolineales bacterium; assembly: GCA_041736465.1. Lineage (GTDB taxonomy): Bacteria > Chloroflexota > Anaerolineae > Anaerolineales > UBA4823 > JAJUJL01. The sequence continues at coordinate 10,486 of JBGSTO010000400.1, forward strand.
AGATGGCGGAAGCCCTGCTGCGCCACCTGGGCACAGGCCGCTACCTGGTTGGCAGCGCCGGTACGCAGCCGCGCCCGGTGCGTCCGGAAGCAGTGCAGGTGATGGCTGAGATGGGCATCGACATGCTCGGGCAGCGCCCCACGCATTTGGAGGAGCTGCGCGGCCGGCATTACGACGTGGTGATCACGGTTTGCGACCGGGTGCGGGAGAAGTGCCTGAGCTACGATTTCTGCCAGGCCAACCTGCACTGGAGCATCCCCGACCCTGCCGCGGTGGAAGAGCAGGCTGGACGGCGCCAAGCGTTTTCCGCTGCAGCCAGCGAGCTGGAGCGCCGCATCCGCCATTTCATCCGACTGGATCAGATCACGTCCAAGTCGGTTGCAGGCGCAAGCTCATGATGCTGCCAGGAAAAGCGCGGTATGCTGGCGGCGTTCGCTATATTGTGCAGCAGATATGAGGGTCAGGCCGGCGATTGGTGCAATCAGGCTGGCTGCCGCTAATCATCCTCAACCACGACGGCGATGGCGGTCTCGATCTCTTGCAGCGTCTGCGCCAGCGGATCTTTCATTGCCGCGCTGACCATCATCTGGTTGATGTGGCGGCTGGCGAAGCGGCGCTCGTCGCGCAGGAAGGTCAGATCCAGCAGCCCACAGGCGCGCAGCAAGCCCAGCAGAGCCAGCTCACGCGGCCCGCTTTCCTTCTGGGCCAGTACAATGCTGCGCAGATGTTGGTTGACCATATATTTGGTTGAGGCGTGCACTTCGGGATGGAACGGGGAAGGCGTGACCCACACCATATGGTCATCGTCCTGAGTGACGATCCCCTTTTCAACCAGCCGCTCGGAGACTGTTTTCGAAACTTTATCAAACTTTTGGTTGAGCTGGCTGACCCAATACCCCCACTTGCGCTCTTTCTCGGAGCCTTTCAGCATTTCCAGCACCTCGTCGAGCAGCTCGTCCCCTGTCGGGCTGGTGTCCAGCAGGTGCAAGCGGTGATTGTCGTTGGTTTGAAATTTTCCCAACAGGGCCAGTTCCGCCAGGATGGCGCCTACCAGCCCGGGTTTGATGCGATCAACGGAGGATTTGATATACGTGCCTTTATCTTCATGGATGGAAAGCAGGAATAATTCTTCGAATAATGTGAGCATTTCGGTACCCTTTCCGTTCTCTTTGTGCGGGAACAGCAGCATCCGGAGGTATTATACTCCGGATGCCGGGCTGCAAACGAGGGTCTTGCATGAGCATCGCCAGCCCTATTTGGAAAACGGGCGGGCGTAACGCCGTTCGTAGGCGCCATTTTGCCTGAGCATTTGATCAAAATAAGAATGTGCCAGCGGCAGCTTCAATAGAAGCTGGAAGAGAGGACCAAGCACTGCCGGGAACTGCTCCGGTTTGGCGATTGCCTGCAGCAGGTCGGGGTCGAAGCGTCCCCCTGCTGCCAGCCCGGCGCCAAGGGACTGCAGGTTGGCAAACAGCGGGCGGGTCATCTGCTCTGGCATCAGCCGCGTGCCCTCGCCGCCGCCTTTGACGATCGTGCCCAGGTAGGGCGAGCCTAAGCGCGCTGCCAGCTTTTCCAGGTAGCGCTCCACGTAGCGCGAGTGCAGACCTTCGGGAAAGCCAGACTGCACCAGGAAGCCCAGCGGCGGGTTGCCCGGGCGACCACGCAGCGGTTCCAGCGCCTCGATGAATTGCTTGACAATGCCCGGCATGGCATCGGTGTACAGCGGGAAGCCGATAATGGCGCATTCCGCCTGCGCAAGGGCCTGCGCCATCTGCTGGCTTTCCTTCAGGCGCACCAGGTGGTAGGTCTCTACCGCACCGCCAAATCCCTGAGCAAGCTGCTCCAGCATGAGCGGCGTATTGCCCTTGCGCCCGCGCGGCGAGCCGTTGAAGAGCGCCAGGCTGTGGGGTGGGGAGATGGTGACGCCGTGGGTGGGCGTCCGGCGCGGTGGAAGCGGCAGAGGGCTGGCTGTTTTATGGGTGATCCGTCCGGCAAGCTCATCCGCAGGTGTTTCGGTGGTGAGCGAAAACTCCAACCGGCTGCGGAAGTTGAGCGCCGTGCGAGTGAGGATGTCGGTGACAATATCAAGGTCGCCGGCGTCCGTATCCGGCTCTTTTTCCAGCAGCAGGCCCAGGCGCGGTGAGCGCGGGTAGCGCCGCACGTGGTGGGCTTCGCCATGCACCACTTCCATGTACGGGTGAATCAAGGGCAGGCGTTTATCCAGCGCCTTCTTGAGCAGCGCGGATGGAAAGCCCATCTTGAGCGGCGCGGCCCACAGGGTGAAACCGGCGTTGATGATCGCCCGATCCATCTCAAGCGAGGCGTCGCGCGTCACGCATTCGCCGGGCGTCTTCGTCCAGCAGCCGAAACAGCCAATGCAGTAGTTGAGAGCAGCCTCCCGCAGATTGATCTGTGTGACTGGGTGACCGCCAGCCTCAAGCGCTGATTTTAGCTGCGCCAGGTAGGTGTCGAAGCCGGTAGAATCCAGATTGCCATTCAGTATAGTGATATTTTTATTCATCCTTGTGCTCCTGATACCGACGCCCTGCCGCGTGCTTTTTCGGGGTTGCGCATGCCCATCAGGGATACGCCCACCCCATAGGTGACAAATTCACCCTCCGGTTGAATCTCGATCACGCGCATGCCGGAGAGCGCCGTTGTGTCTGTTTCCACGCCTCCCAGCAGAGTCCGCAGCAGTTGTGGTTTGATAGCTTCTGCCTGCAGCACGGCGCCCGTTCCGCAGAAGGTGATCGTGGCGGCTGGGATTTTGATCCACGGCATGAACGGGACCCTTTTGGCAACCGGCACCGTGAGCGAGACATGTGGATTGCGCTGTATGTGGCGTACCTTCCAGGCGTCTTTCTTCGAGACGATATAGACTTTTTGATCATCGATGATATACACGATGCCGGCGGTGCGAGACTCGCCATTGGCAGTCACCATGCCCAACACGGCGAAGATCTCCTTGCGGATGGCTTCCCACACCTGCTGGCTGGAGAGCTGAAGAGTCATCATTTACCTCCACTGAACGAGCAGCGAATAGTCTGGTCTGGGTTATCAAGCTGGCATGCTTACGCGGAGCGCACAGAGTCCGAGCAGCTATTTCGGCGGCAGCTGGCCGTTTTTGACGCGCTGGATGACGCTCTCGGCCCATTCCAGGTTGGCGCACATATTGCGCGTGCCGTTCTCCAGCGTCAGCATCCAGAAGAATTCTTCGCGAGGCGAATTGATCTCCTCATGGTAAGGGCCAATCTGCCCCGGAACCTGCTGGTACTGCTCCAGAATGAGGCGCATGATGGCGGCGTAGCCCTCGAATTTTGCCAGCACCTCTTCATCGGAAAGCTGCCCGGCAAAGAACACCTGGATCAGCGGTGCGCTGCGCGGCTCGCCCAGCGGCGGCGGGCCGGACAGCCAGCGCAGCAG
>JBGSTO010000425.1:0-15807 GCA_041736465.1 Anaerolineales bacterium
ATGCGCGCCTGCAGCGGGCTGATCGTCAGCCCCACTCCCAGGCTGGGATGCGCCAGCCGCGGCAGCAGGTAAGCCAGGCTGCCGCCGACGCCGCAGCCCAGGTCGACCAGGCTGAAGCGCTCAGGCTGGTGAGACTTAATCATCTGCCCGGCCTCATCCAGCACCAGGCTGTTGGTGTAATCCAGGGCTGCCTCCAGCGAGCGGATGCCGGGCGCCCACACCGCGCGGTGGATGCTTTGCGTGCGCCTCGAGCTGCCCAGGGAGAGGAACAGGCGCGTGTTCTGGTTGTAGTAACGGCGGATGTCGGCGGGCGAGGCCGGGGGCTTAGCGTGCATAGCATCGCCTGGACCAGGCCCAGGCTGGTGAAACTCCCTCAAGCCAGAATACTTCGCAGCACATCATCATCCAGTTCTGCCAGGTTTTCCAAAACCAGATCTGCATCCGAAAGCAAATGCGGCGGGTTTGTGGTGGTGACTGCAATGCATCTCATCCCGGCGCGCCTCGCCCCTTGAACCCCGGCGACAGCATCCTCGATAACCAGACAGGATTTTGTTTCCAGCCCAAGCTGCCCGGCGGCTTTCAGAAAGACCGCCGGATCGGGTTTGCCTGGCAGATCGAAGCCGCTGACGATTGCCTGGAAGAACCCACGGATACCCAGCTCATCGATCAAGGCATCGATGTTGGCTGGCGGGGCAGAAGATGCGATTGCCTGCGGGTAGCCGCTGCTCCGGAATTTTTCCAGCCAGGTTTGTACACCCGGCAGCAGCCTGGCGCGCCCCCGCACCAGGTCTCGGAAGATTGTTTCTTTTTGCTCGGATATCTTTGCTACAAAAGCAGGCTCCTGTTCCTCGCCGGTCAGGTGTTCCAGCGAGCCCTTGTTATTCATGCCGAATATCTCGCGGAATTTTTCCCGCGAAAAATGGATGCCCGCTCCCTCCAGCGCCTTTGACCACGATATATAGTGTTCTTCGCCGGTGTCGACCAGCACACCGTCCATATCCCAGATGATGCCGTAATTTTTCAAATCAAGCTCCTTGAACAAACCTGCGAAAAAGCATACATAATATTGATGATCCTGTCAATCGTTTTTATTGACGCACCTCTGGATAAACATTAAAATCAATCGATATGGATATTCTGGAGCGTACAAGTCAAATATCCTTGTTGGAAGCTGCGCTTGGCGATGCCAGGGCAGGAAACGGCTGTCTGGCGCTGGTCTTTGGCGAGGCCGGTATTGGAAAAACTGCTCTGCTCCAGCAGTTTACGATGCAGCATCGTCACACCACGCGGGTGTTGTGGGGGGCATGTGACGCGCTTTTTACCCCACGACCGCTCGGCCCATTGTACGATATGCTTCCACTGATGAGTGGAGAATTGCCCAAAGTACTTGCCTCAGGGTCACTTAACGCCGCGATTTTCCCTGCAATGTTGGATGAGCTTCAGAAGCGCCCAACAATCGTTGTCTTCGAGGATGCGCATTGGGCGGATGAAGCCACCCTTGATCTGCTGCGCTATCTTGGACGGCGTATCAGTCAAACTTCAGCGCTGCTGGTGATATCCTACCGCGATGATGAACTCGGCCTGCGCCACCCGCTGCGGGGTTTGCTGGGTGAAATGTCATCCTCTTCGATCACCCGGCGAATATCGCTGCCGCCTTTGAGTAAGAGCGCCGTGCAAACATTGGTTGATTCCCAGGATGTGAATGTGGATGCAGCCGCCCTTTACCGGCAAACTGGGGGCAACCCTTTCTTTGTTATTGAGGCGCTTGTCAACCCGGGCGGCGGCATCCCTGCCAGTGTTCGCGATGCCGTGCTGGCACGGGCGGCACGTCTGTCAATCTCCGCATATGCCGTTCTTGAAGCCGCCGCGATTATTGGGCAGCACGTGGAACTCTGGCTGCTGGAGGCGGTGACAGGAGCAGAGGCTTACACCGCTGAAGAGTGCATGCACGCGGGGATGCTGCTGGCGCAGGATAACCGGCTGGTTTTCCGTCACGAATTGACCCGGGAGACCATACTCGAAGCAATATCCCCATCTCGCCGCCAGGTGCTGCACCGGTTGGTGCTGGATGCATTGAAATCATCCCCGCATGCAGGTTCTAACCTTGCACGGCTGGTACATCACGCCCAGGCTGCGGGTGACCGCGAAGCCATCTTGTCGTTCGCCCCGCTGGCATGTGAAGCCGCAAGACGTTCCGGGATGCCCCGAACCGAATCCGTACTATGGACTTTAATGATTCAATATGCTGACCAGCTACCGCTGCTGCAGCAGGCAGAGATTTTTGAGAATTACGGCCTTAGCTGCCGGGCGCTCCCTGATAAATCTGTCTCGATCAACGCTTATCGAAAAGCGCTCGAGCTGGCTCGCCAGGCTGAGGCGCCTGCGCTCACGATGGGAAGTATCCTGGTTCGCCTCGCTACCATGCTCGTGACCAATGCTCAGGTAGAAGAAGCTGTAAGTACAATCGATACGGCACTGGCAGTTTTGGAACCACTTCCACCCAGCTTGCCGCTGGCGCTTGCCTATAAAAATAGAGCTTACCAGCTGCTTATTCGGGGAGACTATGATGCTTGTGTAGATTACGCACAGAAAGGGTATGCTCTGGCTGAGGCGTTAGGAGACATTTACACAATTATGTCAACTTTAGATACGCTTGGCTTGTGCTGGCTCCCTATCGACCACCAACGCGGGCGGCAATATATGGAACAGACGCTTGCCCTTACCCTGGAACATAAGGGGTATTGGCGCGCCGGATCGGTCTACCCGAATCTAAGCATCACCTATGTTGATATCTATCAGCTTGACCAGGCCGAACGCCTGATCGAAGCAGGATTGCGATTTACTGGTGAGCACGATAACGATTTAGCACATGCGGTGCTGCTTGCCTGGAAGGGAATGTTAAAAATGTACACTGGCGAGTGGCTTGAAGCGGATCAGATAGCTGCTGAACTTATCGCAGAGCCGGGCTTACCACTCATATGCCAACCTGCGGTCTTGGTGACACAAGGGCGTTTGTTGGCCCGTCGAGGCGCACCTGGATCGAGCGAGGTACTGGATAGAGCGCTAGAGATCTCTAGAAAAATTAACAACCTGCAGAGAATAGGGGTTGTCTATACTGCGCGAGCAGAAGCGGCCTGGCTGGCAAACGATCCGAAAAAGACTTTGGAGGAAGTCGAGTCGTTTTATGAAGTAGCAATAAAAAACCGGCAACCTGGATTTGCAGCCGAGCTGGCCTACTGGCGTTGGCGGGCAGGTGATCGGGTGGAAACGTTCGACTGGATGGTAAGACCGTTTGTGCTGGAAATCCAGGGTGATTGGCAAGGGGCTGCAGATGCATGGGATGCGCTGGGCTGCCCATACGAACAGGCTCGAGCGCTGGCAAATGGGGATTCCGCAGCCCAAATAGCGGCTTTGACCATTTTTGAACAGATGGGGGCCTTGCCTATGGCCCATGTCGTGCGACAGCAACTGCGCCATGCCGGGGTGCGGAATATTCCGCGCTGGCCGCGCTTATCCACCCGCAAGAATCCCTCGGGCCTTACCGACCGCCAGGTAGAGATACTGGCATTGCTTGCAGATCGAATGACGAATGCCGAGATCGCCGCTCACCTTTATATCTCGCCGAAAACGACCGGGCACCATGTCTCCGCCATACTGGCCCGGCTCGGCGTCTCTTCGCGAGAAGAAGCCGCCGATCTTTTCCGCAAGGATCCCGCTTTTTGGAAAAGCTGAGTGGGTATTGATACGCTAAACGGGCAGAGCGTGTCGCAGTGCGTGTCGCAGAGCGTGTCGCAATCCGTGTCGATGAATTCGATCTAAGCATTTCATAGTTGACATAACAACCCATAATTGTCTATACTAGCATTGACGATCCTATCCTCCGGAGGCGATAATGTCCAGTCAAGAAGAAGTCCGTCAGGTTAAGCAGGAACACAGCGCGATGCTGCTTACCTTACCCAATGTGGTCGGGGTTGGCGTTGGGGAAAAAGAATCGGCCCAGATCCCCACCGGCGAGCTGAGCGTGGTGGTGATGGTGCGGCGCAAGCTGCCCTTAGCTGCCTTGCCCAGCGAAGCTGTGGTGCCGCGGGAGATGAACGGCGTGCGCACCGACGTGGTGGAGGTGGGTGATCTGCGCGCCCACCAGGTGCGCACCGCCCGCTGGCGCCCAGCCCCGGGCGGGGTCAGCATTGGACACTACCTGATCACCGCCGGCACGCTGGGCTGCGTGGTGCGCGACCGTGTCACCGCCGAGCGGCTGATCCTGTCTAACAACCATGTGCTGGCAAACAGCAATGACGCCTCGCCGGGGGATGCCATCCTGCAGCCCGGCCCCGCCGACGGCGGGACGGTGGCGAACGACCGCATCGCCACCTTGCTGCGCTTTTGCCCGATCGAGTTCAGCGCCGCTCCGCCCACCTGCGGGATTGCCCAGGGAGTGGCCTCGTTTGCCAATTTCCTGGCAGAACTTGCCGGCTCCAGCCATCGCCTGCAGGCCACCCAGGTGCACCCCCAGGCGGTCAACCTGGTGGATGCCGCCGTGGCTCGTCTGGATGTGGACACGGATGTGCTCAACGAGATCCTGGAGATCGGCGTGGTCAGCGGCACTGTGCCAGCCACGCTGGGCATGCAGGTGCGCAAGTCTGGGCGCACCACCGAGCTGACCACCGGCACGATCAATGTGGTGGATGCTACGGTCAGCGTCAGCTACGGACCCGGGCGGACAGCCACCTTCGAGAACCAGATCGTTGCCGGGCCGATGTCGCAGGGCGGCGACTCAGGCTCTCTGGTGGTAGCTGCCGGTTCGCTGCAGGCGGTCGGTCTGTTGTTTGCCGGGTCGGAGCAAACCACCATTTTCAACCCGATCCAGGCGGTATTGGATTGTTTGCAGGTTGACCTATGAACGATTATCAGACAGGCGAGCTGACCCCCATGCAGCGGGCGAGTGCGGTGCGCTCTGCTCACCAGGCCGAGCTAATGGCGAAGGCCAATGTGGTGGGCGTCGGCGTAGGCTATCGCCGCGTTGCCGGTCAGCAGACCGATATGGTTGCGCTGGTAGTGATGGTCAGCCAAAAACTGCCCGACTGGCAGCTTGGCGCTGAGGATGTGATTCCCAGGGAAATCGAGGGCGTACCCGTGGATGTGCAGGAAGTAGGCCGGTTGGACGCTCATTTCTGACCAGTTCAATCGGGATTCCGGCATGAACCTTGCATCTTGCAAAGCGAGAGTGTGATTCATCGTTAGCTTTGCACCAAGGAGCCGGGACCCATGACCTGGACTGACCTCACTGCCATTATCCATAAACTGCCGCCTATCCGGCAGACGATGCGCCGGCTGTCAGAGCGCTGGCAGGCGAGACCGGTTTCCGGACGCCGCATAGCCATCGCGGCGCTTACGCTGCCCGTGCTGGTTCTGGGCGCACTGCTGCTGCGGCAGGTGATTGTCGCAACTACCCCTGCGGCTTCAGGTGGGCAGGATGCCCCGCTGTCTGGAGAGGCCGCGGCCCAGTTAAGCGCGCTGCTGGCCCCGCATTCCTTCCAACAGGAAGAAATGCCGGTTTATGGTTGGATCGTGTGCGCCGATATGGGCATTGGCCCGGTGCCGGGCGTTCCAGATGCCCGCCAGCGCTTCCGCCTGTGCCATCCCGATGGCTGGCGGGTGCGCGTCTACTGCATCCAGCCCAACTGGACGCCGCCAACCATTGGTACCTCCTGCTCACGCTACAATGCCACTGATTTTTACTGTGGGGAGAACATCCAGAATCTGCGCATCTACGAGGTGCTGGACACACCGACTCCCACCCCGACATTCACACCTACGGCTACCAATACGCCCACACCAACGGCAACCAGCCTGCCCACGCAGACACCCACCAATACCCCGGTGATCCCCTCCCCACTGCCCACCCGTTTCGTTCGCCCGCAGGCCGGCGGCCTGGGATTTCGCGATCTGTTGGGCTTGAGCAAGCTGGGCAGGTCTTTCACTGCGTTCAGGACGACACCGACGCCTTTCTGGCCTGCATCTCCAACGCCGTTCTTGCCCGATCTGCCGACGCCCACCCCCGCCCCCTTACAGGCGCTTCCCGTACTGCCGCTTTCCCCGCCGTTTGTCTATGAAGGCGCCGACCTGACCCCCGGCAGCGCGCGGGTGCGCATTCAAATTCAGCCTGATAACCGGCGAGTGAACGGCGGGCGCGCGATTGAGCTGGATTTCTTGCCGGCAGGGCGCTGCCCGTTTGGCGACCAGCGTGCCTGCACTGCGGCATACTACCAGGATGGCTTGACCCCGGTCACCTTCGTCAGCGTGCACTCGGGGGTAGGTGGAGAAGCACAGGCGCTGCGCCATGCTCTGGAAGGCACCGGTTTTGACAGAGCCGGGGTAAGGCTGCCGGAGGTGTTCGCTCGCATGAAGGCGCTGAACGGATCCTCCGTTCACATCCGGCAGCAAGGCTATCAATCTGAAAGTTATGAACTGGCGAGTGTGGTGCGCATCCCGGCCTCACGCTTGAAGGACTACCTGGCCCTGCCCCTGGAACAGGCGCTGGCGCTGGCGGCTGATCTGGAGCCCGACCTGGCTGCCGTGCTCGCATCTGGAGAGCCGCTGCTGGTGCTGGAAACCTGCGGCTGGCGCATGCCGGGCGAACCCTGGCCCGCTGGGCTTTCCAGCACCTCGGCCTCGATTTACCTGGTAGTCATTCAACCGGCACATTAAGTAGGGGCGGATCGCGATCCGCCCCTACGGCGATCCGCCCCTACGCCGCCGCCAACACGGGCGTCTCACGAGACGCCCCTACGCCGCCAACACGGCGTTTATTCCCAGGTGCGCTCGTCCTGAATGGGCGGGACGCCGGCAGGCAGCGCCTCTTCGGGCACAATCTCAACACTCAATTGAAATTTCAGCGCCTGGCGCGCTTCCTGGGCGATGCTTTCGGGCAGGTCCGGCGAAGCGCCGCCAACGGTCACCGCCCGCAGCGTCAGGTAATCCTTGTGCTCGCGGCGCGTGACCAGCGCCTGCCAGCGGGTTATTTCGTCGAAGCGGCTCATGAACGCGCTCAACTGGCGCGGGTGCAAGAACATGCCGCGCACCTTGACCGCATCGCCTACGCGTCCCTGCCAGCCCATCAAGCGTGGGGTGCTGCGCCCGCAGGCGCACGGCTGGGTGTTCAGCAAGGACAGGTCGCCGGTGCCGAAGCGCACCAGGGCGTATTCCTTGTGAAACAGCGTGACCACGATTTCACCCGGCTGTCCGGGCGGCAGCGCTTTGCCGCTGGTCAGGTCGCATACCTGCACGTGCGCCCCGTCTTCCGGCAGGTGCCAGCCATCCTGCTGCTCGCATTCATAGCCCAGGTTGCCGCACTCCGCCGTGCCGTAGCCCTGGCGCACACTCACCCCGAACTGGTTGAGGTAGAGGCGCAGCGAGGGCGGCAGGGGCTCGGCGGTGACGAAGGCCTTGCGCAGGGAAAGCTCCAGCCCCATTTCTTCCGCCCGGTCGAGCAGCGCCTTGAGATACGATGGCAGCCCGACGAAACCGGTCACGCCCAGGGCTGCCAGTGCCTGCACCTGCTGCTCCTGGTTGCCCACACCGCCGGGGATCACCGTACAGCCGGCAGCCCACAGCCCCTCCTCGAACATGGCCCCGGCGGGGGTCAGGTGGTAGCCGAAGGCATTGAAGACCAGGTCGCCGGGTGCAAAACCGGCGGCTTGTAGCGCGGGCGCCCAGCGCCAATAATCGGGGCGCCGCGCTTCAGGCTCGTAGATCGGTCCCGGCGATTGGAAGATGCGTTTCAGCTCGCCCGGCGGGCAAGCCAGGAAGCCGCCAAAGGGCGGGTCTGCTGCTTGCAGCGCCGCCAGGTCGTCCTTGCGCATCACCGGCAGCCGCTGCAGATCATCTGTCGTGCGCAGCTCTGCCGGAGAAAGCTCAGCAGATTGCATCCGCCGGGCAAAGCCGGGTGCGTGGTTGTAGAGGTGGGTAATCAGCTCTGAGATATCCATTTCGTTCGTGTTATAGAAGCGAGCGCGCTATTTGGAGTGCCGAAACCTTGTCCGCAGATGGTCGCACCAGTGCGGGTCGCACAGGTGCGGGCGCAGATTTATTTTGTGTAATCAATCTGCGTAATCTGCGGACGAGATCGCCTTTTCTGCTCATCCTGCGGATTGCTTTATGACAGCCAGCGCTTGCGCCGTTTGTAGTGCTTCACATCCCGGTACGACTTGCGCTGCCCCACCTCGGTCAGGCCCAGGTAGAACTCGCGCACGTCGGCGTTCTGGCGCAGGTCGTCGGGATAGCCATCCAGTACGATGCGCCCGTTTTCCATGATGTAGGCATAGTCGGCGACCGATAAGGTCAGGTTGGCATTCTGCTCAACTAGCAGGATGGTGGTGCCCTGTTCCTGGTTGATGCGTTTGATAATGCTGAAAATCTCGCGCACCAGCAGCGGCGCCAGGCCCAGGGAAGGCTCATCCAGCATCATCAGTTTTGGCCGGGCCATCAGTGCCCTGCCGATCGCCAGCATCTGCTGCTCGCCGCCGGAGAGATAACCGGCGGTCTGGCGGCGGCGCTCCTTGAGACGGGGGAAATACTCGTAAACTATTTCAACATCCCGCTCCAAACCGCCGCTGTCGCGGCGGGTATAGCTGCCGGCGGCCAGGTTTTCTTCCACTGTCAGGTGCTCGAAAACCCGGCGCCCCTCCATCACCTGGAAGATGCCCAGGCGCACGATATCGGAGGCATCCCGGTTGTGGATTTCCTTCCCGAGGAATTGGATATTGCCATCGGTCACTTCGCCGTCTTCTGGCTTGAGCAGCCCAGAGATGGCCTTCAGGGTGGTGGATTTGCCGGCGCCATTGGAACCCAGCAAACCCACGATCTTGCCCTCCGGCACTTCCATGGACATGCCCTTCAGCACCAGGATGACGTCGTTATAGATGACTTCGACGTTGTTCAAGTTGAGCATCGTATGCCTCGATCCGCCTCCGTAGGGGCACGCCGGTAAGTCTGGCATGCCCCTACGGCGTGCCCCTACGTGATACGCGCCTACTCTTCTGCCGAGATGAAATCGCTCACCTGCTTCCACTTGCCGCCTTCCACCATGTACAGCCGCAGGGAATTGTTGCCCTTATGGCTGCTGGCGGAGAAAGAAATGGGAGAGGTGACGCCGCCGGTCTCGAAATTCTGGATGGTCTCCAGAGCGGCCTTGATATTCTCGCCGTTAAGTTCCTTGCCCTCATCCAGCACCTTCTTGATGCCTTCCGACATGACTGCCATGGTCCACCAGCCCTGGGAGAAATGCAGGCCCTTGGCTTCCAGGCTGGAGCCTTTGGATTTGAGCCAGGTGTCCACGTCAGCGTGCCCGGGTACGGGCGAGCTGGGCGGGGTGAAGGGGATGGTGCCCAGAACGCCTTCAGCCGCATCGCCTGCCAGCCCGACGAAGATCTCATCGGCGCACCAGTTCAGGCAGATGAATTTCATATCGGCCTTCATGCCCTGTGCGGCGGCATCCTTGAGCAGCACCGCCGCCGGGCTGGAGACGTTCTGAATGATCACGTAGCTGGCGCCGAACTGCTTGAGCTGCGCCAATTCGGCGACAAAGTCGGTGGCGCCGCGCGGCATGGGCAGCGAGGTGAAAGCCATACCGTTGGCATCGGCGAATTTCTTGGCGTCCTCCACCGGCGACTGCCCGAACGGACTGTCGTTGTGGATGATGGCGACTGCCGGCGCGCCGGACTTACCGGCTGCCGTCCAATCCTCCAGCGCCCAGCGCAAGCCGATGATCGCCTGGTCGGAGTAGGAGGTGCCGATCAGGAAGTTATAGGGTGCAGCACTCATATCCAGCAGGTTAGCCGAGTACGAAGCAGACATGAAGGGGATCTTATCGGCTGCGATTTTGGAGCGCAGCGCTTCGGTATCGCCCGTACCCCAGCCCTGGAAAGCTACCACGCCTTCCTGAACGTACTGGGTGTAGAGCTGCTCGGCAACATCGACCTTATAGGCATAGTCTGCCGAAATCAGCTCGATGGGGCGCCCATTGATGCCGCCGTTGGCGTTGCGCCACTCGACGTACGCTTTCAAGCCATCGGCGTAGGGTGTGCCCACGTCGGCGGTAGCGCCAGTCAGGTCGTGGATGGCGCCGATCTTGATTGGCGAAGTGTCTGCCGGTGCGCCTGCGCTGGCGCAGGCAGACAGCAGCACCGAAGCGATCAATAGAACTGCAATTACAAGCTGAACTCTTCGCTGAAACATAGTTTCCTCCTCCAGGGGTTGGTTAAGAAAGACAATCTGTGAAACGCGACAGACGAAAGATCGCTATGCACCTCCTCGGAAGCCAGCTGCGGCCTGCCAGCCCGGCGCCATCTTCGCCAGTCCCTCGGCTGGCGAAAGGCAGCATCAGTAGCTGAACGGCCACAGCCTGAAGTAGTCTTTGATGTTGCGCCAAATCTTGTTCAATCCTTCTGGCTCGAACACCAGGAATAAGATGATCACCAAGCCGAAAGCAGCCTGCTGTATGAAGGGGATGATCGAGTCGATAAACGGTATCGTGGTCTTGAGCGCCCGGCCCAGGTTGGTCAGTATCGCCGGCAGCAAGGTCATGAAGGTCGCGCCGAAGAAGGATCCGGTCACCGAGCCAAGCCCGCCGATGATGATCATCGCCAGGTACAGCACCGAGACGTCCACGGTGAAGCGCTCCCAGGTAACGATGCTGCGGTAGTGGGCGGTGAGCGCGCCTGCCAGCCCGACGAAGAAGGATGAAACTGCAAACGCCAGCAGCTTGTAGCGGAACAGATCCACGCCCATCACCTCGGCGGCGATATCCTGGTCGCGGATGGCGATGAAGGCGCGCCCAAAGCGCGTGCGAAACAGGTTGATCGCCATGAGAGCGGTCAACCCCGCCAGCGCCCAGATGACCCAATAAAAATTAAAATCGGTGTTGAGCTGGATGCCAAACAGCATCGGGTTGGGCACCACCAGCGCATCCACGCCGCCGGTGACGGCGTCCCAATGCGTCACTGTCCACAGAATGATCTCCTGCGCTGCCAGCGTGGCGATTGCCAGGTACAGCCCCTTTAAGCGCAGCGAGGGGATGCCGAAAATGGCGCCAACCAGCGCTGTCACCAGGCAGGCGGCGATCAGCGAGGCCCACCACGGCAGGCCCAGGCGGGCGGTCAGGATGCCCGCCGTGTAGGCGCCCACCGCCAGGAAACCGCCCTGCCCCAGGCTGATCTGCCCGGTGTAGCCCACCAGGATGTTCAGCCCGATAGCGCCGATGGTGGCGATGCCTACCTGATTTGCCAGCGTCAGGTAGTAGCGGTCGGCGAAAAACGGGAAAGCGATCATGAACAGCAGGAACAGCACGATGCGAATCTTCTGCGCGTGGGTGCGGCGCAGGGTCATGTCCGAACGGTAGGTGGTGTGGAATATACCTGATTCCATAATACTCCTGTACGGGCAGATCATGATCTGCCGCCCTGTACGGGTAGCTCGTTAGCCGCCCTGTACGGGCGGCTCGCGAGCCGCCCCTACACCCTCTCGATGATTTCCTGCCCGAACAGGCCGTAAGGGCGGATCATCAGAATGGCGATCAGGACCACGAAGGGGATCACCTGGTTGAGCCCCATGCCGATGTAGCCGCCGGTGTAAGTTTGCAGCAGCCCGATGATCACCCCGCCCAGGATAGCGCCGGGGATCGAGTCCAGCCCGCCCAGGATGACCACCGGGAAGACGTGCAGCCCGAAACCGCTCAGCTCGCCGCTCACACCAACGATATTGGCAACCAGCGCCCCGGCGATAGCGGCAGTGGCGGCGGCGATCGACCAGGCCCAGGCGAAGATCTTCTTCACGCTGATGCCCATGCTCAGCGCCGCCTGCTGGTCATCGGCGACGGCGCGCATGGCGATGCCTTCGCGCGAGCGGCGGAAGAACAGGGTGAACAGCCCCAACATGACTATGGCGATGGCGATAGCCCACAGCCGGTCGGCGCCAACCGTGGCAGTCAATATGTGTACCGGTTGGCTGGGAATGAAAGCCGGGAAAGAGCGCGGCAGCGTGCCCCAGATGGTGCTGACGATAGCCCGCAGCAGGCTGCTCAATCCGATGGTTACCATGATCACCGAGATGATCGGTTCGCCGATCATCGGGCGCAGCACGAAGCGTTCGACCAATATACCCACTCCCACCGCCGCTGCCAGGGTGAGCGCCATGCCCAGGGGCCAGGCCAGTCCGAACTGCACAATCAAAGCATAGGTGATGTATGCCCCCACCAGCAGGAACTCGCCCTGGGCAAAGTTGATCACGTCGCTGGATTTGTAGATCAGCACGAAGCCCAGCGCCGCCAGTGACAGGATGGCGCCGTTGGTCAGGCCGGTCAATGTGAGCTGGATGAACAATTCCATAGCCAGTTCCTTTGAAGAAAAAGATCAACACGAAGGACACAAAGGATGAACACAAAGATCGCAAAGATTCTTTATAGCATTCCTTTGTGGACTTCGCGCCTCCTTTGTGCTCTTTGTGTTTCAGTCTTAAGTTCTACGCGTCAGCGCCGGCAATTGCCAGGCGGGTTTGCAGCTTTGCCGTGCGCCCGTCCTGGTAGGTAATCGTCGTCACCACGTCCACGTAATCATTCTGGCTGTACAGGGCCGAGATCAGGTCGTCGTAGCGCTGGGCTACCAGGCTGCGGCGCACCTTGCGCGTGCGCGTCAGCTCGGCGTCGTCGGCGTCCAGCTCCTTGTGCAGCAGCAGGAAGCGGCGGATGCGCGCCGCCGGCGGCAGGTCGGCGTTGGCATGGTGTACGTGGCGCTGTACAAGCTCGTACACCTGCGGCTTCTGCGCCAGGTCGGTGTAGGTGGTGTAGGCGATCTGGTTGCTTTCGGCCCACTTGCCCACGTTGGCGAAGTCGATATTGACCATGGCGGTCACGAAAGGCCAGTCTCCGCCGAAGACCACCGCCTCCTTGATGTACGGGCTGAACTTGAGCTTGTTTTCGATGAACTGCGGGCTGAACTTGGTGCCGTCGTGCAGGGTCATCACGTCTTTGGCACGGTCGATTACGATCAAGTGCCCATCCTCGTCGAAGTAGCCGGCGTCGCCGGAGCGCAGCCAGCCGCCCACCAGCGACTCGGCGGTGGCGGCCTCGTTGCGGTAGTAGCCTTCCATCACCGCCGGCGAGCGCATCAGGATCTCGCCGTTTTCATCGATCTGGATCTCTGTTTGCGGGATAGGCGTGCCCACCGTCTGGAACTTGACGTCGCCGTCGCGGTGCACCACGGCGATGCCGTTGATCTCGGTCTGTCCGTAGATCTGCTTCAGGTTGACGCCCAGGGCATGGAAGAAGCGAAACACGTCCGGGCCCAGCGCCGCCCCGCCGGTGTAGGCCCGTTTGAGATGGCGCAATCCCAGGTGGTCTTTGATCGCCTGGAAAACCAGCCAGTCTGCCAGGAAGTACCGCAGACGCAGCATGCTGGAGGGTTCTTCTTTACGGAAGCGGGTGTCTGCCATGGCGTAGCCCACCGGCATGGCCCACTCGTACAGCCTCTGCTTCAGCCACGAGCTGTCCTGGATCTTGACCTGCACCTGGCTGACCAGGTTCTCCCAGATACGCGGCGGGCTGAACATGACCCGCGGGCCGATCTCGCGCAGGTTGTGCTGCACGGTCTCGGGCTCTTCCGGGAAGTTGACCGTGAAGCCGATCTGTAATCCGCAGCTCAGCACCATCATCTGCTCGCCGATCCATGCCAGCGGCAGGAAGGAGACGAACTCATCTTCCGGTTTCAATGGATCCACCGACATCAGGTTGTGCCCCATGCTCACCATGCTGCGGTGGCTGAGCACTGCCAGCTTGGGGTTGCCGGTGGTGCCGGAAGTGGTGGATAGAATAGCGACATCTTCGCTCTTCCCCGCTGCCAGGCGGCGCTCGAACTCACCGGGATGCTGCGTTTCATACTCCTGCCCCAGGGCGATCACGTCGGGGAAGTGCACCAGGAAGTCTTCGGTGTAGTTGCGCAGGCCCTTGGGATCGTAGTAGATCACCTTGCGCACGCCGGGTAGGGGCGACTCGTGCACGCCGGGTAGGGGCGACTCGCGAGTCGCCCCAACCTCGGGCCACATCTCCAGAATCTTGTCCACCTGCTCCTGATCTTCCACCACCACGAAAGACACACCGGCGTGGTTCAGGATGTAGATCATCTCCTTGACCACCCCGTCCTGGTACAGTCCGATGGATTTGGCGCCCGCCGATTGGGCTGCCAGCTCGGCAATCAGCCACTCCGGGCGGTTATCGCCGATGATGGCAATGGTCTCTTCTGGCAGCAAGCCCAGGCTCAGCAGCCCCTGGGAGAAGTACCTGACTTTTTCGGCGTATTCCCGCCAGGTGAGCGACTGCCAGATGCCGTAGTTGCGCTCGCGCAGGGCGATGCGCTCCGGGTATTTTTGAGCGTGTTCGAACAGGAATTGGGGCAGTGTCTCAGCCATGCGCTCCTCGCCGTTCAGCCGCCGTTCGAATTGTTGTTCGCAGCCATCTTGAAGGGAAACACAGAGCGGTCCTCGCCCAGGTAGGCCTGGATGACCACCGGGTTCTGGCGCACCTCGTCGGGAGTGCCTTCGCCGATCTTCTGCCCGAAGTTCAGCACCGACACCCGGTCGGAGATGTCCATCACCACGCCCATGTCATGCTCGATCAGCACGATGGTCACACCGTGCTCCTCGTTGATATCCAGGACGAAGCGCGCCATATCCTCTTTTTCCTCGGCGTTCATGCCCGCCATGGGTTCATCCAGCAGCAAGATGGCGGGCTTCATCGCCAGGGCGCGGCCCATCTCTACCCGCTTCTGCAGACCGTAAGACAGCGAGCCGACGGTATGCTTGCGGATCGATTCGATCTCCAGCAGGTCGATGATATCTTCCACATAGCGGCGGAACTCGATCTGTTCGCGCTCCGCCGGACCCCAATACAGCATGCTGGAAAGCAGGTTGGAGCGCATGTGCACGTGGCAGCCTGCCATCAGGTTGTCCAGCACGGTCATGTGGCGGAACAGCTCGATGTTTTGGAACGAGCGGGCGATGCCCAGGCGGGCGATCTGGTGCGGGTGCAGGCGGGTGAGGTCGGGCGGGTCGTCTGGGGGCGCAGAACGCCCACCTGGATCCGTTCCTGCAGCGCTGCGGTAGTACAGGATGCGTCCCTTCTGGGGACGGTACAGCCCGCTGATGCAGTTGAGCAGGCTGGTCTTGCCGGCGCCATTGGGACCGATAATCGCCAGGATCTCGGACTGGTACAGGTCCAGGCTGACGTTGAACAGGGCGGTCACGCCGCCAAAGCTGAGCTGCAGATCCTCGATGCGCAGCTGCAGCTCGCCGGGTTGCAGAGAAGAAGAATTAAGCTGGTGGTGGAATCCGCGCAGCATAGGGTCTCCTTGCGGAATGGAGGACGTTCCGGCGGCGAAGAAGTGTCCCTATGGTAGCAGGGGAGCGTTCACAAAGCGTTTACGCGGGCGTTAACGCCGGGGCCCTCACTTATCCCCCATTTGCAGCACCGCCACCAGCTCCTCTTCCCTCAACACGACCGGGTTGCCCTTCATGCTGCTGGCTTTCGCGGCTGCGGCAGCCACCTCGGCATAATGCTCGCTTTTCAGCCCGTATGCGCTGAGCGGTGGGATTCTCAGCCTGCTTGCCAGCCTCTCTGCCCAGGCGGCGCCGTCCTCCGGTTTTGCTTCCGGGTTGCCGGTCAGCAGGCGAGCAACTTCAGCATAGCGCTCCAACACCGGGCTTTGCGGATCGCGCTGGCGCAGCGCCCGCAGGTTGGCTGCCATCACCGGCGCCAGCAAG
>JBGSTO010000443.1:0-1521 GCA_041736465.1 Anaerolineales bacterium
GGCATCTGCCAGCAGTACGAGCAGTGCGGTGGAGGCAGGATTTTCGGAAGCCGGGCTGAAGCGGCTGGAATTCTGGAGCGCACTTTCCAGATAGCGGACTGCCAGCTCAGGCTGGCCGGCCTGGAGGGCCTGGCGAGCAGCTTCTTCCCATAACACGACTTTCCAGGGAAAGCAGGCTGCGGCCTCTGCCTGTGCGCCTCCGGGCTGCTGCTCGGTGGCAGAACGGCCGGACAGGGCAGCACTGCAGCCCGCGGTGATGGTGTTTGCTGCGACTGCCAGAGGGGGCAGTAAAAGCAATATGAGCAGCAGGCCGGGGAAAAAGATGCCGCGGTCTGTGTATCTATTCATCTCATTGATTATATCGATTTTAGCGAAGCTGAACGAGAGTTCGTTTCAGATCAACATACTCGCTCGAAAGAAGCGGATTTCTGTGAGGCCGGAATCTGCAGAGCGCTTCGATTGACAGTTGCGCGCATCTAATTGTAAAATTCTTTCTCGAATTGAGGTGGAGAGGGCAGACATGGATTTCGAGCTTACGCAAGAACAGCGCATGGTGCAGCAGATGGTGCACGAGTTCGCCCAGAAAGAGATCGCACCTGTGATTAAAGAAAGCGACCGGCAGGGTGGCATGGCCGGTTTTGTGCTGCCGCGCATGGCAGAGCTGGGTATCCTGGGGATCTGCCTGCCGGTGCGCTACGGCGGGCAGGGGATGGACTATATCTCGCTCGGGCTGGCCTGCGAGGAATTGGAGGCGGTCGATTCTACGCTGCGGGTTGTGATGTCGGTCCACGTTGGTTTGAACAGCATGGGACTGTTCCAGTGGGCGGATGAAGCTCAGAAACAGCGCTTGCTGCGCCCACAGGCGCGCGGCGAGAAAATCGCCTGTTTTGGGCTGACCGAATCCGGAGCTGGATCGGATGTGGCGGGGATACAATCCAGCGCGCGCCGACAGGGGGATGTATACGTCTTGAACGGGGAAAAGATGTGGATCTCGCTAGCGACGAAAGCGCATCACTGCCTGTGGATCGCCCGGACGGACCCCACGACCGCAGACCCGCACGATGGGCTGTCCGCTTTCCTGGTGGAGCTGGATCAGGAGGGCGTGAAACGGGGTGACCTGCACGGCAAGCTGGGAATGCGCGCCGGCTCGACCGGCTGGATCAGCCTTCAAGATGTGGCGGTGCCAGTGATCAACCGCATCGGCCAGGAAGGGGAAGGCTTTAAAATCGCGATGGCGTGCCTGGATAACGGACGTTACACGGTGGCGGCGGGCGCCACCGGTTTGATCCGGGCCTGCCTGGATGCCAGCACAGCCTATGCCCGGGACCGCCGGGCGTTTGGGCGCGAGATCGGCCGGTTTCAGCTGATCCAACAGAAGATCGCGATTATGGTACAATCTTATGACGCGGCGCGTCTTTTTTATCTGCGGGCCGGGTGGATGAAGAACCAGGGCCTGCGCAACACGCGTGAAACTTCTCTCGCAAAATGGTTTGCCACGGAGGCGTCATTTCATGCGGCGGC
>JBGSTO010000457.1:0-2533 GCA_041736465.1 Anaerolineales bacterium
GAAGGGCCTGGGCTGGAAGCCCGGTCCGGCCAAGTGGCTCGGGCTGGCCTATCTGCTGCCGATCCTGTATGGCGCGGTTGTCTACGGGATCGTGTGGCTTGCCGGGCTGGGCGGCTTCACAACAGATGTCGTCGCTGAGATAGTGGGTCCGGGTATGGCTGGCGCTCCCCGTGGGCAGATGGTCGCCATCTACACGCTTTATTTGGGCACCATCGTATTTCTGAGAAGCGGCCTGCCCAGCACGTTGGGCGAGGAACTTGGCTGGCGCGGCTTCCTGTTTCCAGAGCTTGAACGCATGACCTCGTTCACAACCGCCTCACTGATCGGCGGCGTCGTGTGGGCGCTCTATCACCTGCCCCTGATTCTGTTCTCGGATTACAACAGCACCGCACCCATCGCGTTTCAGGTGGTGATGTTTTTCATCTCTGCCATCTCCTTGACGTTCGTGCACAACTGGTTTCGCGCCAGAAGCGGCAGCGTGTGGCCTGCCGTGTTTCTGCACGCCAGCCACAACATCTTCTTCCTGAATGTGTATGACCCGCTGATGGCGCGCTATCCGCTCACCGATTTCTTTGTCACCGAATTTGGTGCCGGGATGATGGTGATATCGGTGCTGATGGCACTTTATGTTTGGGCGCGCCGCCACGAACTGCCTGCTGCCACTCATACTGGAAGACCGCAGATTGCGCGTGAAAAGCTTCGGGCTCAAAACGCATAACCTGGAAGAAGTGTTCTTGAACCTGGTCAGAGAGGAGACGTCAAAATGACCACACAATCGAAAACAGCTAGCACCCAGGATCTCATCCCGGCAGCCCGGAAGGGATTGCTCCCCGTAGCTGAACGCTCCTGAATTTTTTTTCATCGAAATGCGCTGGTTGATCCCCGCTTCGCTCCCCTGGATGCCCTTTCTGGTCGGGGTGGCCGTAGCGGTATTGCATCTCCTTTTCTATATCGTCCTGACCTTGATGCTAGGCACACTATTCAACAGCCGCGCCCCCGTCGCTGGAATTGGGCTCGCCATGATCTTGACCGGCACGATGTTTAAGGGCATTATCCCGCTTGAGGTATTGCTCTTCACCCCCTGGCTGTTCCAAGACCTCAGCGGCGCGTTGGCGCTGGAGATGCCCTTGCCGCCTGGTTGGTTTGTGCCAATACTGGTTGTTTCGTGCTTGATCATCGTGATGACAGCTGTTGCGCTGTGGCGCTTTGGGCGCGAAGAGTTTTAAAATATGGATATAGCCCTGGTCGGTGTGACAGCGAACAACCTGATCAAGGATGATAACGGGTACGTCAATCGGGCTTTTGGCGAAGAAGCGCATACGCTGACTCTGGATTTGCATGCCGGGGTTGGCTCGGGCAAGATGGAAGTCCCCTGATTTGGCCTATGGACAAACCAACGACCTACCAAATCAGAGTCAGCGGTCACCTGGATGCCGCCTTAGCCGAATGGTTCGAGAACCTGACCATCTCAAATCTGGATGACGGGGTGGCCTTGCTAACCGGTCATTTGCAAGATCAGGCTGCCTTGCAGGGCGTTCTCAAACGCATCAGCGACCTGGGTTTGACATTGATCTCCGTGAATGCGGTGCCTGAAGAAAAATGATACGCCCATGCCCCGCAGCTGCTCATTGGATGAGCCAACTGTGGGACTCGACCCCGAGGAGCGGGTCAGGTTCCGGAACCTGCTGTCTGATGCATCGGGCGAGACGATTGGATTTTTAAGGTTCTCGTCGAAGCCTGGCTTTGCCAGGTTCGTTCAGATAGTCTAAAGTACAAACCCATCGCGTTTAAATTTCTTTACTTGTTTGCTAAGCAAACGCCGATAGTAACTTTACACACACTCGCTTCGAAGCTGGGGGTAGCTTCGCTATTTACAATGCATTGATACTGGCTGGAGCAAGCGTTGATTGAATGTATAAATTGAGGGAGGATAGCGACTGGCTGTATCCACGTAGATTCACACACCAGCTTTAAGACAATTACTTCACCGAAAAGCCTGTTGAATCGCGTTGATTATTTTGCTACAATTGTAGTAACGATCACAATCGAATGTTTTTTTAGCATTTCGGTGGCTGGTGGGAAAAAAAGGTTTCGGTCGTTGTTATGTATGTCCGTGCGACCCATTTTCGTTGAGCACTGGTTAAGATTGAGGTCCAGTCTGATCACTCTTTCCCGACGGTTGCATGTTGGGGAAAGAAACCGTACGAGAGTAGCTCTGGATCAACAGAGGAAGTAACCAGGGAGGGAGAAATTGATGTCTCGCAAAAAATTATTCCAATCCATACCGGCAGTCTCGTTGGCCATGAAGCAATTACGGCGGTTCAGCATGGTTCTCATTCTGGCCTTGGTGCTGGCCATGCTACCAACCCAAAGAGTCAGGGCAAACACCTATACTGTCACCAACACCCTTGATAGCGGCGTTGGCTCGCTGCGCTGGGCCATTAACAATGCCAACACTAACCTCGGTGCGGACACGATCGAGTTCGACATCCATGATTGTGGAGGGGTATGCGTGATTACCCTTTCTACAGTC
>JBGSTO010000504.1:0-3916 GCA_041736465.1 Anaerolineales bacterium
GTAGATATTTCATCCAGGTTTGGGGGGTACTCACCATGGTTAATAGATGCCGGATGGAGATAGTATGAAGACTTGTCATGATCTGAACAAACCAGGCGTGATGCTGATTTGGTTCTTTCTTCTTGTTTATGGGTTGAACTCATGTAGTATAAAGCAAGAGAAGCCCATCCCTTCACCAAATGGTGTGACAACATCTCCTCTGTCGACTGAGTTAGATATCTCAACAACACCTGTGCCAGATCATCAACTATTTACCGAGACAAGTTATCCTGCCCCATCTGAAAGAGCAGCAGGTAATTCCCAAACTTTGATGCCGACCGAAAACACATCGCAGCAAAGTGAGAAATCTTATCTAGCAGCGATTCTGAGTGGTGTCAGAATAGTTGATGAGCCGTATCAAATCGTATTTATAGATTCCAATGATGAGATTCTCTGGATCGAAGACCAGTATAGTGGCCTTCTTACATTTGACACAAGCGGTTGTTATCTGTTGAGCGGGTGGTACAAGGACCGGTATGCTGAGATATCAAAACACAGCCTGAAGGGCGAGGTACTCGAAATCAAATCTGAAACCTATGATGAAAAACTAAAGGCTCCTGATGGAACGTATAATTTTCTGCCGTCACCATCCGGGGATCACCTGGCGTACATGGTAAGCTCAGGGGAAGGGGGAAGGGGTCCTGCTGATGCAGAGTTCTTGGATGTTGGTATTATCGATTTTGAAGACAAACTCAATTCAGCACCTACATTGCTGACGTCAAACGGAGGGGGTCCATATTATGGTCCGGCATGGTCATCCTCTGGTTCGTATCTGGCTTACAGTGATTTCGATGAGAAAGGCATTGCACAAATATTTGTTTATGGAGTAAAGGAAGAACGACAATTACAGCTATCAAATTTCGGGGAGAATATGCACAATTGGAGAATCAAAAGCCTAAGCTGGTCTCAAGATGAAGAGAAGGTGGCATTTTCAGCATATGGAGACAAAGATGGTCAATCAATAACACCTCAATATGGAATTATTGGTGTCCTTTCGAACTCTCAGAGGGTGCCAGGTTGGGTTTCCCAGCAAATAGATGGTGTATATCTTTTTCTACATTGGATGGCAGATAAATCCATCTTGATGGCAATTCGCTATTCTTCAGGAGACGAGGCACTTATCATATTTGATGGAAAAACTGGCAAGGAAATAGAAATCCTGGAGCCAATTCTACATGAAATGAGTAAGCCAAAACGCGAAGACATACTCAGAAAGTTTATCATCCCAATCGGCTTGGGTTACATCTATGAAACAGAGCATGGGATTTTTAGATCTAGTCAGGATCAAGTTCTTTTATTAACCAGAGAAATACTACTTCCTCCTCAAGGACCCATCGATTTGAGTAAATGCACATCTACAACCGCCCCTTGACATTCATAAAAAAATGATGGCGTGCGCGCCGCGATGCGGTTGCGCGTCAACGGGAACATTGTTACTACCTGGAACGATGTGGCGGCGACGTGGACCAAAGAGTCCAGTGCTCGAAATCCGTTGCCATCCTCCCCGGAACCTCACGCCCCTCTCCGGCGTCTATTCTCCACAGGGTTTGCCTCCCCATCCCTGCAGAGGAGCCGCCGATGAAATCCCACCTTCTTTTCGCCATTTTGCTCGCCGCGCTGCTGCTGGCAGCTTTCCCTGGCGCGGCTCGCGCCGATGGCATCATCATCCCCGAGCCGGCGCCGTGCTTCGAGCCAGGCAGGAGCGAGCCCTTCCCCTTTCCCTGCCCGCCGCCGCCCTGGCCGCGCCCTATCGTCCAGCTTGAGATCAAATACCACCACGTCGAGGTGAGCATCCGCGACCAGGTGGCGACCACGCGCGTCGACCAGGTGTTCTTCAACCCCAACGACTGGCAGGTGGAAGGCACGTATATCTTCCCCATCCCGCAGGAGGCGGCGGTCTCGAACTTCAAGCTGTGGGTGGACGGCGAGCCGGTGGAGGGGCGCGTTTTGGAAGCCGAGGAGGCCCGCCGTATCTACCAGGATATCGTCAACACGCTGCGCGATCCTGCGCTGCTGGAATACGCCGGGCGTGGGGCGGTGCAGGCTAACGTCTTCCCCATCCCACCCGGCGGCGAGCGGCGCATTCAATTGGAGTACAGCCAGGTGCTGACTGCCGAGAACGGGCTGGTGCGCTACGTGTACCCGCTGAGCACCGAGAAGTTCTCGTTGGAACCGCTGCAGCAGGTGTCGGTGCAGGTGCAGATCGAATCGCAGTCTCCGATCCGGGCGGTGTACTCGCCTTCGCACCCGGTGGACGTCAGCCGCGAGAGCGACGGGCGCGCCATCGCCGGCTATGAAGACAGCCACGTGCTGCCCGACAGCGACTTCATCCTGTATTACTCGCTGGGCGAGGTGCAGGCATTTCACCTGCTCAGCTACCGTGATCCCGGCGACCGGGAAGACCCGGACGGCTTTTTCCTGATGCTGCTGGCGCCGCAGCCCGAGTCAGCTCTGCAAGAGCCGCTGCCCAAGGACGTGCTGCTGGTGCTGGACCGCTCCGGCAGCATGGACGGTGAGAAATTCCGCCAGGCGCAGGAGGCGCTGCGCTACATCCTGCAGAACCTGGGCGCGCAGGACCGCTTCAACGTGATCGCTTTCAGCACCGGCGTGGAGAGCTACGCCTCCTCCTTGCGTCTGGCAGATGAAGCCGCCGATGCGCGCGCCTGGGTGGACCGGCTGGGCGCGCAGGGCAGCACCGACATCAACCGCGCCCTGCTGGAAGCGGCTGCCATGGCGGACGCCGAGCGTCCCACTTATTTGATTTTCCTGACCGATGGGCTGCCCACCCAGGGCGAGATCGAGAGCCAGCGCATCCTGGACAACTTCAGCCGGGCGGCGCCTCGCAACCTGCGCCTGTTCAGCTTCGGCGTGGGCTACGACGTGGACACCTTCCTGCTCGATTCGCTCTCCCAGGCGCAGCACGGCACCAGCACTTACGTGCAGCCGGGTGAACCGCTGGATGAGATCCTGTCGGCGTTCTATGCCCGTATCAGCACGCCGGTGCTGACCGACCTGGAGCTGGAGGTGGATGGCGTTACACTTTATGACCTGTACCCCTTCCCGCTGCCCGACCTGTTCGCCGGCTCGCAGATCGTGGTGCTGGGGCGCTACCGGGAGGGAGGGGTGGCGAACGTGACGCTGAGCGGGCGCAGCGGCGAGCGCCTTGAGACGTTCCGTTACGATGAGCAGACCTTCAGCGAAGAATCCGGCGGTCAGGACCCGCTGGCGGCGCTGGCGCGGCTGTGGGCGACGCGCAAGATCGGCTACCTGCTCAGCCAGGTGCGTCTGCAGGGTGCGGACGCAGAGCTGATCCAGCAGATCGTGGATTTGAGCGTGCGCTACGGCATCGTCACACCCTATACTTCTTACCTGGTGACCGAAGAGCTACCACTGGGGCAGGGCGGGCGGGATGATATCGCTGCCCGGCAGTTCAACGAGCTGCAGTCGGCGCCCAGCCCGGCAGTCTCGGGGGCGGAGGCGGTGCAGAAAGCTGCCGATCAAGGCGGTATGTCGGCTGCCGAGGCGCCGGCGCAGGCCGAGCCAGAAGTGAGCAACGTGGTGCGCATCGCCGGATCGCGCGCCTTTGTGCTGCAGGGCGGCGTGTGGATCGACACCGGCTACGATCAGGATCACATGCAGCCGCGCCAGGTGGTTTTCCTCTCGAAAGAGTACTTCGAGCTGGCAATCGCGGACGCAGACCTGGCGGCAGCCTTTGCCCTGGGCAGCCAGGTGATCGCTGTCTCGGACGGGCAGGCGATCCAGGTGGTCGATTCAGGCGAGGCGGGCAGCGCGCCGCCTGTGCAGGTCACCCCGTATCCGGGCGTAATTCCCAGCCCGACGCCCACTTCTGCCACAGAGCCGTACCTGCCGCCGCAGA
>JBGSTO010000475.1:0-2323 GCA_041736465.1 Anaerolineales bacterium
TTACCTGCGGGCGCACGGCCCTGCCCCGCCAGCCATTCCGCCAGCACGGCCCGCGCCTGCTCGCGCTTGCCCTGCTCCACCAGATGCATCGCCTGGGTGATGGCAAGCATGGCATCCTCAGACACCGCCAGGCTGCAGAACGTGCCGGCAGGCGCCAATCCGGCTGCTAGCTCGCTCGCCCCGCTCTGCCCCAGTACACCCAGCACCGGCGGCGTGGAAGGATCGATTTCCGGCAGGGTAGGCGCCTGCCCGGCAGCGGCAATATCCAGCGACAGGGCTGGCTGCCCGGAACAGGCGTCTTGCGGCAGATAACTCTCCGCAGGCAGCGGAATTGCCTCCGAAGGCTGCAGTCGATCCGAAGATCCCATCTCCCCTGCGGCACTACACCCGGCAAGCGCCAGCACAATCAGCAGCCAGGCAGCCAGGCGCGCGATGAACACAGCTTTGGCATCCACCATCTCCCCACCTCCTGCGCCTGCCTCTCGCGGCCAACACAGTACGCCTCGGCAGGCGGCTTGTGTATCTTTTCACAGTATAGACCTTTTTGAGGGCAGATTCAAGAGTCAGTGGATCGCAGCAGTGCCGGTTTGCAAAAAACCGCGGTTTGCAAAAAGCCGCGGTTTGCAAATAGCCGCGGTTTACAAAATGGACCCCAAAGGGTTCCAAATCCTTTGGGGTCTATTCTTATCAAGCCACCTTCACTCGCTCTCGCAATTTTTCGCCCATGCCCCACTGCCAGGCGTTCATGCGGTGCATCGCCGGATACGCCGTCAGATCGAGCTGCAGCGGCGTGATCGAAACGAAACCTTCGTGCAGCGCGCCCACATCCGTGCCCGGCTCAGGAATGCCGGTGGGCGCCTCGCCGCCGATCCAGAAATACGGCTTGCCGCGCGGATCCACGCGCTGGTCCAGCCGGTCGCGATACACGCGCAAGCCCTGGCGGGTCATGCGCATGCCCTGGATCTGATCCAGGCTGCGGTAAGGAATGTTCACGTTGAGCAGGATGCCCGCCGGTAGCGAATTCTCCAACACCGTCTCCACCACCCGCCGGGCGATCTCGGCTGCCGGGCCGTAGTCCAGCACCCCCAGGTGGTTTTCGGGCGAATCCAGGGAGAAAGCGATCCCGCTGTGCCCCCAGATCACCGCCTCCATCGCCGCCGTGACCGTGCCGGAATAGGTCACATCGTGCCCCAGGTTGGGCATCGGGTTGATCCCCGAGACCACCAGGTCGATCTTCTCCGGCAGGTAGCCCAGCAGCGCCAGCGCCACGCAGTCCGAAGGCGCTCCATCCGCCGCCATGGCTGCGCTGCTGTCTGCCAGCATCACTTCTTTGATGCGCAGCGGGCGGTCGATCGTCTTCACGTGCCCACCGCCCGACCAGTTGCGGTCCGGCGCCAGGATGCTCACCTCGCCGGTCTGCCGCATGGCCCGCGCCAGCGCCAGCAGCCCGGGTGCGGTGACCCCATCATCATTGGTTACCAGTATGTGCATTTTAGCCTCTATTCGCGTACCAGTATGCTCTACGATAGTAATCCAGCGCAGGCATGGGCATCGCAGCCGCCCACACAACCGCTGCTGATAAGCTTAACACACTGGATTTAACGCTGTGTAAAGGCTGGTTTAACGTTTCAAAACAATCGCCCCCTAGCCGCGCTCCCCCAATCCGGTATAGCCTCCGCCCAGAAACACCGCCGTCACCTGGTTGCGCCCCATGCCCTTCGACTGGTACATGAGCTGGTCGGCGCGCTGCACGATCGTCTCGAGCGTATCCTCCGGCGTCGCCAGCGTCGCCCCCACCGAAATCGTGATCTGCACCGTGTGTTCACCGCCGACCGCACCGTTCCAGTTAAACTGCGAGCGCTCCACCAGGCTGCGCAGCTTGTGCGCCACCCCCACCAGGCTTTCCATGCCGGCATCCGGCAGGATAATCACGAACTCATCCCCGCCCCAGCGTCCCACCAGGTCGGTAGCGCGCAAATTCGCCCGCAGCGTGTCCGCCAGCATACACAGCGCCCGGTCGCCGGCGGCGTGCCCCAGGTGGTCGTTGACGTCCTTGAAGTTGTCCATATCCAGGAAAATCACTCCGCAGCTCACGTGGAAGTGACGCAGATTATCCAGAGCAGACTGCAGGTGCATCTCGATGAAGCGGCGGTTGCCAACGCCGGTGAGCGCATCCTGCAGGGCCGAAGAAGCCAGGCTGCGCGCCTGGCGCAGCGCATCCACCAGCAGCGAATTGTCTGAGAAAGACTCCACCGCCCCGCTGATGCGCCCCTGCTCGTCGTACATCGGCGCCACACGCACCCGCACCGGCACGCGGTGCCCG
>JBGSTO010000672.1:0-3030 GCA_041736465.1 Anaerolineales bacterium
TCGTATACGCCGATCAGCTGGTGCGTGGCGCCTGCCGGGTTGGTCAGCGGCCCTAAAAGGTTGAAGATCGTGCGCTGCCCCAGCTCGCGCCGCGGCCCTATGGCGTGCTTCATCGCCGGGTGAAAGAGCGGCGCAAACAAAAAGCCGATCCCCACCTGCTCGATGCACTGCGCCACCTGTGCCGGCGTCAAATCCAGCTTTACCCCCAGCGCCCCCAAAACATCGGCACTGCCGCAGCGCGAAGAGGCTGCCCGGTTGCCGTGCTTTGCCACCTTGCGCCCCGCGCCGGCCACCACAAAAGCCGCCGCGGTGGAAATATTAAACGTATGCGCCCCATCCCCACCCGTTCCCGCCGTATCCAGCAGTTCCACGCGCTTCCCAGCCAGCGGCACCGTCGCCGCCTGCTGTCTCATCGCCCGCGCGCTGCCCACGATTTCGTCCACGGTCTCGCCTTTCATACGCAGCGCCACCAGGTAGCCGCCGATCTGCGCCGGGGTCGCCTCGCCGCTCATGATCAGCCTCATGGCTGCATAGGCTTCATCTGCACTCAGGTTCTGCCGGTGCATTGCTTTAGCGATATAAGTCTTCAACATGGATCACCTCCACGATATGCTCAGTCCAGCCGCTAGCTGATCGATACCGGCGCAGCCCCCGCACCGGCGCGGCTTCCACCAGGCTGCCGCCCATACGGCTGCCCCACAGCCAGGAAATTGCGCAGCAAGCGTTTGCCTTCCGGTGTCAGGATCGACTCGGGGTGGAACTGCACGCCGAAAATCGGATAGTGTTTGTGGCGCAGTCCCATCAATTCGCCATCGGTGGTAAAAGCGGTCACCTCCAGCACCTCTGGCAGCGGCGTTTCTACGATCAGCGAATGGTAGCGCGTCGCCTGGAACGGGTTTGGCAGGCCCACAAACAGCCCATCGGCATAGTGGTAAATTTGCGAAGTCTTGCCGTGCATCAGCCGCTCCGCCCGCACCACCCTGCCGCCAAAAGCCTCGCCGATGCACTGGTGCCCCAGGCATACGCCCAGGATGGGGATCTCGGCGCCCAGGCGGCGGATCACATCCAGAGAAATGCCAGCATCCGAGGGGTCCCCCGGCCCAGGCGAGATGACGATATGGGTGGGGTTTAAATCACGCAGCCCACCCGGATCGATGGCGTCGTTGCGGTACACGCTCACCTCGCTGCCCAGTTCGCCCAGGTACTGCACCAGGTTATAAGTGAATGAGTCGTAGTTATCGATAACCGCGATCACTGCTGCCTCCTCGTCATGGCCTGTGCCCGTGCGCCGCTCTCAGCCATCTCTACCGCCGCTGCCAGGGCGCGCGCCTTGTTCATCGTTTCCTGGTATTCAAGCTCCGGCTGCGAGTCTGCCACGATGCCGGCGCCCGCCTGCACGCTGATGCGCTCTCCTTGCATCACCAGCGTGCGGATGGTGATGCAGGTGTCCATCGAGCCGTCGTAGGCGAAGTAGCCCACAGCCCCGGCGTAAGGCCCGCGCCCCTCGCCTTCCAGCTCCTGTATGATCTGCATGGCGCGAATCTTGGGCGCCCCGCTCACCGTGCCAGCAGGGAACGTCGCCTGCAGCAAATCCAGGGCATCTACCCCCTCCTTCAGCTCGCCCTCCACCTGTGAGACGATGTGCATCACGTGCGAGTAGCGCTCGACCGTGATCATCTCCGGCACCGCCAGCGTGCCGAATTTGCACACCCGGCCCAGATCGTTGCGCGCCAGGTCTACCAGCATAACATGTTCTGCCCGTTCTTTAGGATCGGCTAATAGCTCCTGTTCGCGCCTCAGGTCTTCGGCAGGCGTTTGCCCGCGCGGCCGCGTGCCCGCAATTGGTCGCAGTGCAGCGCGCCGCGCAGCAAGCCGGCCCTCCAGCCGCACGTGCATCTCCGGCGAGGCGCCGATCAGGTACAGCGGCTCCCGGCTGCCAATTTTTTGGAAATCGAAGAAAAACATGTACGGCGAGGGGTTCAAACGGCGCAGGGAGCGGTAGATCTCGAAAGCTGGCGCGGTTGTCTTGCGGCTTAAGCGCTGCGACAGCACCACCTGGAAGATATCCCCTGCGGCAATATACTCTTTAGCCTGCTCAACCGCCTGCTCGAACTCCTGGCGCGTGCGGTTGGACTCGAGCACCGCCTCAGGCGCGCTGTCCAGCTCGGGTGTGAAATCCGGCAGCCGCGTGGAGAGGCGCCGTTCGATCTCGTCCAGTTGCTTCTGCGCTGCAATCCTCCCCAACGCACCTCCTTCCTGCCGCGGGTTGGCGATCAGCAGCAGGCGACCATAGGCGTGATCGAATGCCGCCACGATATCCGCCTGCAGGAAGATCGCCTCCGGCAGCCCGGTGGAGGCTGGGAGATCCAGCGCCGGCTCGAAGTAGCGGGCGATCTCATACCCCATGTACCCCACCAACCCGCCGGAAAAGCGCGGCAGACCGGGGTGCGCTTCCGTCTGGTGGGCTGCCAGCACCGAGCGCAGCACCTGCAGCGGATTGCCGTTTGCATCCACCACCTCCACGCCGGCGGCCTCATCCTGCAGGTTGTGAACGTCGAAGCGCCCATCTCGCAGCACGTAAGCCCGGCTGGGCTGCACGCCGATGAACGAATAGCGCGCCACCTGCTCGCCGCCAGTCACGCTTTCGAGCAGAAAAGAAGCGCCGCTGCCTCGCAGCTTCATATATACCGATACTGGCGTTTCAAGATCGGCGGGCAGCTCGCGCACGATCGGCGCAATTGCCGTTCCAGTTAAGTCAATCATACTTGGTGCAGTGGTCTCCAGCATGGCTCCTCCATTTACCCGATAGGAATACAAAATCCCTCTCTGTCCCAAGGGACGGGAGAGGGATCCCGCGGTGCCACCCTGGTTAAGCCGTCTCTGCGCCAGTACGCCCTGGCAAATAAACGAAAAAACCCGCCGGTGTTAGCGACAGGTTTCCAGCAGAGCCAGCCTCACTCGATCGAGTACGCCAACCCGCACGGGTTGGTTATACCCTTTGCCCTGGTAACGGTGGCATCTCCGGCGTGG
>JBGSTO010000721.1:0-8373 GCA_041736465.1 Anaerolineales bacterium
GCTGCAGCGGCCTCGCGCCACTCGCCAGGATCCTTGGCAGGCTGCGGGACGAGCGCTTCTTCCAGCAGGCGCATCAATTCTTCGAGATCCGGGTCTTCACCCTCCCCAGCTTGCTGCGGTGATTCCGCCGAGTCTGCGGGGCTGTCTTGCGAGCCGGAGCCGGGTGGCGGCGCCGGGGGCTGTGCTGCCGGCGCTTCGCCAGGGCAGGCTGAGCCTGAAGCCACGCAGGCGGTCAGTTCGGAGACTGGGCAGAAGGGACCGCACAGCTCTTTGTCAAAGCCGGCATAATCGACCGCCTGGTAGCAGCCTTTGAAGCCGTCGTTGCAGATGCAGGTGCCGGTGTAGGAGTAGCGAGCGTTAGCAATATCAAAGCAGCCGACCTGGACGCAGCCCACGCCGGAGAGACGGTCGAAGACAAAGCCCGGCGGGCACTGCGGCACCTGGGCATCAGCGTGCGAAAAGAAGAGCAGCGATACTGCCGCCCCAACCGCGGCAGCGAAACCAATCCAACCCGACCAGCGCCGAAAAGACATAGCCCCTCCATGCGCCCGTTCCCTTGCAGGATGATGCGGGTGTGATTTAATTATATATCAGAATGATATTTGAGTGAACTGCTGAGCAGTTCACGGAATAGCCAAGAATATCCGCAGATTGCGCAGATAAGATCGGATCATCCACAGACTACACAGATTTCGCAGATTTTATAAGATATGATAAAAAAATCTGTGAACAAAAGTTCTATCTGCGTCAATCTGCGAAATCTGCGGAAAGAGTATCTAAATCTCTTTCGAGCTGCTGGCGGTCGTCCTCGTCCAACATTCCAGACAGCACAGCACGCGCCCGCTGCAGGTATTCGTTCGCCGATTGAGTGTTTCCAGCGATGTGGGCGGAGCGTGCCAGTGCCTCGTGGGCATAACCCAGGGCGAAGGGCGCCACGCCTGGCCTGTGCGCTTCCTGAAGTGAGAGCAAGTCGTAGGCCTGCGCCTGTTCAGCGCGCCCGCTAATGATGATGACTGGCCGTGCCAAAGGCGTGTTCGTAAACCAGCAACAGATAGTATTCCCAATCGAAGGGCTGGGTATAGACCAGATGAGAGACAGGGTTTTGTGATGTGCCGCCATGCTTGAGATTTTTCTCAAAGAACTCAAGCATTTGCGCCCAGGCCTGGCCCTGTACACCGCCCGAGCGAATGCTCTCCATATCTGTTACAAAGGCATGCGGCTGGCCCTCATAAAGGCTAATTTCATTCGGGATACCAGCCTGATTTAATGCAACCTCGAAGGCTTGGACATCTTCTACTGGTATGGAGTTATCCGCTCCGCCAAAAATACCAAGCACTGGGCCAGGGAGAGATTGCAACAATTGCGGGTCGGCAATCGGCGAGCCGTAGAAGATCGCCGTAGCTGCCAATTGATCGTTGTGCAGGCTGTAGCTCAACGAGGCGCGGCCGCCATAGCAGAAACCTACGATCCCGGTACGATTAGCTGCTACGTTGGGCTGAGCTTCGATCCAGGCATACACAGAGTCGAGATCCTGATTCACCTGCTCCGGCTTGTTTGTGACCACCTGATAGATTGCCCGTGGGATCCACGCCGTGGTTGAGCCGCGAAAGG
This sequence comes from Anaerolineales bacterium, assembly GCA_041736465.1. Lineage (GTDB taxonomy): Bacteria > Chloroflexota > Anaerolineae > Anaerolineales > UBA4823 > JAJUJL01. Next base: position 1,612 of record JBGSTO010000721.1, read on the forward strand.
TATCGGGAGCAACCACCAGGTACCCTTCTTGGGCTAAGCCTTCTGCCTTGCCAACGATACTTTCATTAAGCCCAAAAAATTCATGGATCATGATCACAACAGGAAAGGGACCGTCACCGGGCGGCGTAGCCACATAGGCGCGCACATCTGGTCCGCCATTTTGTCCCGGAACGGTGGTATTGGTGACCGCGTTGATGCGTTCTCCGCCTACCGCAAAATCAATGGCTATCGAACCCGCCAGAAGGATTGCAAGCCCCATCACCAGGCTGATTAAACCCAAGAGAATGCGCTTCACAATTTTCATTTTTTCTCCAATCTCGAATATTTAGCTGCACTAGTTTTCGTATTATACTATACAATATGTTATAATAAAATATACAATACATAGACAAGTCTTAGGTAATCCTATCCCTGCCTGGGTTAGCAGGTTTTGGCTGATGCAAAGGAATGGCACAATGATCCATAAGCTGGTGTTGAAAGGAAATCGTGTATGACAGAGACTCCGAAATATTCTGTAATCAAGAAACAAAACGAAATTGAAATCCGGCATTACCCCGCTTACATTCAAGCCGAGGTGGTCATTGACGAAAAGCGATATAAATCTGCTATTGAAAAAGGTTTCAATGTCCTGGCGGGATATATTTTCGGCAACAATGTCTCGAAACAAAAAATTGAGATGACCTCTCCCGTACAGGCATCTCAATCCGAAAAAATAGCCATGACCATGCCGGTTACTGTCACCGGCGAATCCGGTTTCACGGTAGCTTTCATCATGCCCTCCGCATACACCCTGGAAACACTGCCGCAGCCGAAAGACAGCCGGATTCACCTCAAGCTGATCCCCGCCCGCTCACTGGCTGCCATCCGGTTTTCCGGGTTCTTCCGGCAAGATACGATCCAGAAAAACAAGCAGCGTCTCAGCCAATGGCTGCAGGAACAAGGCATTGAAACAGCCGGGGACTTCATCGTGGCTGGATATAATCCCCCCTGGGTGCCGGGGTTTCTGGCGCGCAACGAAGTCTTGATTCCGATCAAAGGGGAACCGTCTTGAGCGTATTGGTGAGTTGAATCAGCTTTATCGCTGGCAAGCGGCTTATTTAGCGCGATAATAAGTAATCCATTGATTCGTATAAATGCTGGTCGCACGTAGTGGGCCACGCACAAGGATCTAGATCCTTCACTTCGTTCAGGATGACAGACCAAATAAGGAGAAAAAATGGCGACCAAGCGTAAGAGCAAGGACAGTTCAACAAGCGCAATGGAGCTCAAGTTTACCGGATTGCGGCGCTTCAATCTGGTCATGGGTTTCCTGCACCTGGTGCAGGGCATCTTTATGATCTTGGTCAGCAATGACAGCACCTACCCCATCTTCACCAATTACCTGAGTTTCGATGCTGCCTCCCGTTCGCTCAAACCCAACACAGAGCTTTTCTATGAGCTCCCGTTTGGGATAGCCGTGGCTTTCTTCCTGCTCATCTCGGCCGTAGCGCATTTCTACCTGGCAACCATTGGCTACGAGCGCTATGTGGCAAACCTGAAGAAGGGCATGAACCCGGTACGCTTTTATGAATATGCCCTCAGCTCTTCACTGATGATTGTACTGATCGGCATGCTGATCGGCATTTGGGACCTGGGCGCGCTGATCCTGATCTTTGCTCTCAATGCCACGATGAACCTGTTTGGCATCATGATGGAACTGCACAACCAGCACACACAGAAAACGAACTGGACGGCCTTTATCTACGGCTGCATTGCCGGGATCGTACCGTGGATCGTGATCATGCTCTACTTCGTGGGCGCGGTAAATTCGGGTGATGCCAAGCCGCCGCCATTTGTCTACGCCATCGTCCCGACCTTGTTCGTCTTTTTCAACATCTTCGCCATCAACATGGTTTTGCAGTACAAGAAGATCGGCCCGTGGAAGGACTACCTGTTCGGGGAACGCGTCTATATCATCCTGAGCCTGTCAGCCAAAACTGTGCTGTGCTGGCTGATCTGGACCGGCACCCTGGCCCCGGTTTAGTGCAAGCTGATTGTGGCCTGTTTCACGTAATCCCGGTTTCAGATGATTGGAAGGGTAAGGGTCATTCTATGAAAACAACGGATCGTAATGCGCTCATCGTTTTCCCGGTGTTGATCTTGACCGGCCTCTTGTTAGCAATTGCCGGCAGCCAGGGTGGCAACCGGATTGCAGGGATACCGGTTTTGGCCCTGCTGGTCGGCCTGGCTTTTCTCATCCAATGGCTGGTCTTTATCCCGGCTTACTGGCGGCAAACCGAGAAGTTCTTCGATCTGACAGGCAGTCTCACGTATATCACCGTCATCACGCTGGCCCTGTTATTGAGCACCGGTGTGGATGGCAGAGCGATCCTTGTGTGGGCTCTGGTTGTGATCTGGGCAGTCCGCCTGGGCACCTTCCTGTTCAGCCGCATTAAAAGAGCGGGCAAGGATGATCGTTTCGATGAGCTCAAACCTTCGTTTATCCGCTTTTTGAACGTATGGACCATCCAGGGCCTGTGGGTTTCCTTCACACTGATTGCTGCGCTGGTCACGATCACCACAGCCAACCGCAAAGATCTGGATCTATTTGCCCTGATCGGATTCCTGGTGTGGGTATTCGGATTTGCGATGGAGGTGGCAGCTGATCATCAAAAAAGCCGCTTCAATGCCGACCCCAACAACAGAGGCAAATTCATTCAATCTGGTGTGTGGTCCCGCTCCCGCCACCCTAACTACTTCGGAGAGATCACCTTGTGGACTGGCGTTATGATCATCGCTCTGCCGGTTCTGCAAGGCTGGCAATGGGTGGCCCTGATTTCCCCGATCTTTGTCACCCTGCTTCTGACCCGCGTTAGCGGCATCCCACTGCTTGAAAAGAAGGCCGACCAGAAATGGGGCAGGCAGGCAGATTATGAAGCCTACAAAAAACACACGCCCGTGTTGATCCCCAGGTTGTAATGCTTAGAAGGTTGTACTATGACAGTTCGTATCGTTACCGACAGTACTTGTGATTTACCGGTTGAGATCATTGCCCAATATGGCATCTGTGTTGTACCACTTTATATCAACGTGGGCAACCAGGGCTTTCTGGATGGCATTGACATGAAACGCGATGAGTTTTACACACGGCTGCCCTCATTCTCAACCCACCCCACCACCGCCGTGCCGTCGCCGCAAAAATTCTATGCCATCTATCAGGCACTGGCCGATGAAGGCGCCAGCGATATTCTGTCCATTCACATTTCAGCGGCTTTGAGTGGTACAGTTGATGTGGCGCGCTCAGCTGCACAGGAAACAACAGCGGTACCGGTTACGGTGTTCGATTCGCAGCAGTTGAGCCTGGGCACTGGTTTCCTGGTGGAGACGGCAGCGAAGATGGCGGCTGCGGGCAGTTCGGTGAACAAAATTCTGGCCGCTCTTAGCGATCAGATCCAACGTAGTCATGTCTTTGCTGCCCTGGATACGTTGGAATTTCTAAAACGCAGCGGGCGGATGAACAAATTCATGACAGGCGTCGCCACGTGGCTGCAAATCAAACCGATCATGATCATGCACCAAGGTAAACCCAGTTCAGAGCGAGTGCGCACGAGAGATCGCGCGATGAAACGCCTGGTGGAGATGCTGGCGGCTTTTGGCACGCTGGAGCGCGTTGCTATCGTGCATACACACGCACAGCCCCAACGAATCGCTGATCTGTGCGCTCTGGCGGCTGGTTTGCTCCCGCAAATGGAACTCCTGACTGCAGATATTACCCCGGTGATCGGAGCGCATATCGGCCCGGGCGCTGTAGGGTTTGCTATTGTTGCGGCATCGAGACATTAAAGAAAGGAAATAATCATGAAAATTGCCAAGATGATTGCTCTGGCTGGCCTGCTTGCCATGACGAGCGTACTGATTTATGGATTCACAACAGGGGATTTTGCTGCTGAGGGAGCCAAACTTCTGGCCATGCCCTGGGGGATTGTCTCGCTGGTAGACCTTTACGTTGGTTTTGCCCTGTTCTCATGTTGGATCGTATTCCGTGAAAAGGCGCTGCTTCCCTCGGCTATTTGGGTAGCCCTGATGATGGTATTGGGCTTCTGGGCCGGCGCACTTTATACCTTCATCGCACTCCAGACCAGCGGCGGGGACTGGAAGCGCTTCTGGTATGGCAATCGCGCCAAATCCGTATTGATGATGATGGATATGAGCAAGCGGTAGCTCATATCCATCATCCTGATCGGAGGTTTGGCTTTACCTGGCAGCTATAATGGGGGGCATCCAGGCCCGTCCTTAGACCGGCTTCAACACCATGATCGGTATACGCCGCCCAGAGATGCGCTGCTTGTAGAGCGGGTAGCCCAGGTAGATTTCGGGAGCCGCCTGCCAGAAGCGTTCGTATTCTTCACCCTGCACTTCTTGCGCCTCGTATTCGCCCTGCCTGCCGGCGATCGAGCAGCTCGCCCTGGGGTTGGCTTTCAGGTTGTAATACCAGGCAGGGTAGTGTTTTCGCCCCCAGTTGGTTGCGATGAGTGCAAATTTGGCAGGATCCGCCTCATCGCGGATGTAAATCAACGGAAGCGTGCGCGGCAATCCGCTTTTTGCGCCTTTGCAGGTTACGATCACGATCGGCAGCCCTGCAAGCAGGCTGGTCAGAGTAGCCCGGTTGCCTGTCAATTTCAGCAAAAGCCCATCGAAACGGTGCATGGTGCGCGAAAAGAACCAGGCGCCGGGTTTTGAGGCTGCGACGCGCTGCATGAGGGTGTGAAATGCGGAGTATTTCTTCTTGCTCATCGGGCGGCTCCTGAGATCGAGAAAGATGATTGCCGGATATAAGAATATTTGATACCGGTGAAAGCAATAAGCCAGAGAAACGGCAGCGAACGATCTCCCCTGTTCATGCCGGATATTCACAGTGTACAGTAAATTCAAGGAGAAATCAATAAGCACTCGCCAGATTGAAGATGTACAATAACAGTGAGCTTTCCATCTCTCCAGGAGACGCCTATGGATTCCCTCGCTTTTCTAAATGATTTGGCTCATCTGATTGTTCCAGACCGCCTGCTGACGCGCCCCGGACAGGTGGCGCCCTACGAATCCGACGCGCTGACCTCCTACCGCGTGCGCCCACTGGCGGTCGTGCTGGTCGAGAGCCAGCAGGAGGTGGTCGAGACGGTGCGTCTGTGCCACCAGTACGGCGTGCCTTTTGTGACGCGCGTCAGCGGCACCAGCCTGTCGGGCGGCTCGCTGCCGGTGGCGGGTGGGATCGTGATCGCCCTCAACCGGTTGGACCGCATCCTGTCTATCGATTCGGAGCAGCGCCTGGCAGTGGTCGAGCCAGGGGTGATCAATTTGAACGTCAGCAAAGCCGCTGCGCCCTACGGGCTGTACTATGCCCCGGATCCCTCCAGCCAGCCGGTGTGCACCATCGGCGGCAACCTGGCGTTCAACGCCGGCGGGGCGCACTGCCTGAAGTACGGTATGACCAGCAACCACGTGCTGGGTCTGAAGGTGGTGCTGGCAGACGGCGAGGTGGTGGAGCTGGGCGGTGCGAGCCTGGAAAGTGTGGGGCCAGACCTGACCGGGCTGTTCGTCGGCTCGGAAGGCCTGTTCGGGGTAGCGCTGGAGGTGACGCTGCGCCTGCTGCCCAAACCGGAAGCTTATAAGACCGTGCTGGCGGCTTACCGCTCGTTGAAGAACGCCGGCGATACGGTGGCAGACATCCTGCGCAGCGGTCTGCTGCCGGGAGCGGTGGAGATCATGGACAACCTGGCGATCCAGGCGGCGCAGGCGGCGGTCAACGCCGGATATCCGCCGGATGCCGCCGGGCTGCTGATCGTCGAGCTGGATGGCGAAGCGCTGTCGGTGGCGGCAGATTTCGAAACCCTGATGCCAATCATCGAAAGCTCTGGAGCGTATCTGGTGCGCGTGGCGGCAAACGACAGCGAGCGCATGCTCATCTGGAAAGGGCGCAAGAGCGCCTTTTCGGCGGTGGGACGCTTAAGCCCGGATTACCTGGTGCAGGATGGGGTGGTGCCGCGCAGCCGCCTGGGTTATGCGTTGGAAGAAATCCAGGCGCTGGGCGAAAAGTACGGCATCCGCGTGGCAAATGTGTTTCACGCCGGCGACGGCAACCTGCACCCGCTGATCCTTTTCGACGGGCGCCAGCCGGGGGCGTACGAGCAGGCCGAGAAGCTGGCAGAAGAGATCATTCACCTGTGCATCCGCCTGGAGGGATCGATCACCGGCGAGCACGGCATCGGTGTGGAGAAGCGCAGCTACCTGCCGGTTATGTTTGCGGAGGCGGATGTGGACGCCATGCAGGCCATCCGCCGGCAGATGGATCCGCTGGAGATCGCGAATAGGGGAAAGATGTTTCCGAGTTAACCTAACCCCCGGCCCCTTCTACCTGATTCCATCCTTCTACCTAACCCCGGACCCTCAAACCTAACCCCCGGCCCCTTCCCTAAAAGGGAAGGGGGGAGAGAAAATGAAAGCAACGAGCATTCCAGAGCTGCAAGAGATCGTGAAATCACATACCCGGCTGCGGCTGAGCGGCGGCGGGAGCAAGACGGCGCTGAGCGGCACAGGCGGTGAGGGTGCGGCGGTGGAAACCGGCGGGCTGTCGGGGATGCTGCAGTACCAGCCGGAGGAGTTCACCTTCACCGCCCTGGCGGGTACGCGGCTGGCAGACATCGACGCCGAGCTGAAGCAGCACGGGCAGTTCCTGCCGTTCGACCCGCCGCTGGTGGAGGCCGGCGCCACGTTGGGCGGCAATGTGGC
>JBGSTO010000728.1:0-17598 GCA_041736465.1 Anaerolineales bacterium
GCCGCCCAGAGCCTGCCGATGACACTGGATGCCGAAAGCGGCGTGTGGTCGCTGAGCGGCGACGCCGCCTGGGTGGGGCAGTATTATCTGTACGAGATCGAAGTCTACGTGCCGCAGGAAGCCGGCGTAATCAAGGGCGCCGTCACCGACCCGTACTCCACCGGCCTCTCCATGAACTCGCGCCGCTCCCAGATCGTCGACCTGGACGAGAGCGCCCTCCAGCCGCATGGCTGGGACGCGCTCGCCAAACCGCTGCTGGCAGCCCCCGAAGACTCGGTCATCTACGAGCTGCACATCCGCGACTTCAGCGCCGCCGATGAGAGCGTGCCCGCCGACCTGCGCGGCACCTACCTGGCGTTCACCCAGGGCGGCTCGAACGGCATGCTCCACCTGGCCTCCCTGGCGCAGGCCGGTCTCACCCACATCCACCTGCTGCCGGCTTTCGACATCGCCAGCATCGAGGAAGACAAATCGCTGTGGCAGACGGTCGACCCGGCAGTGCTGGCAGGCTTCGCCAAAGACTCCGACCAAGCCGCCAACGCCCTGCAGCCCTTCCGCGACCAGGACGGTTTCAACTGGGGCTACGACCCCTTCCACTACAGCACCCCGGAAGGCTCCTACGCCACCAACCCGGACGGCTCCGCCCGCACGCTGGAATTCCGCCAGATGGTGCAGGCCCTCAACCAGACCGGGCTGCGCGTGGTGATGGACGTGGTCTACAACCACACCAACGCCTCCGGGCAGTCCGCCCGCTCGGTGCTCGACAAAGTCGTGCCCGGCTACTACCACCGCCTGAACGCCGACGGGCAGGTCGAGCGCTCCACCTGCTGTGAGAACACCGCCACCGAAAACCTGATGATGGAAAAGCTGATGATCGATTCGGTGGTGCTGTGGGCCAAAGAATACAAGGTGGACGGCTTCCGCTTCGACCTGATGGGTCACCACATGGTCAGCAACATGCTCAAGGTGCGCTCCGCCCTGGACGCCCTGACCCTGGAAAAGGACGGCGTGGACGGCTCCAAGATCATCGTCTACGGCGAGGGCTGGGACTTCGGCGAGGTGGCGGGCAATGCCCGCGGCCAAAACGCCACCCAGCTTAACCTGGGCGGCACGGGCATCGCCACCTTCAACGACCGCCTGCGGGATGCCACCCGCGGCGGCGGGCCGTTCGCCCCGGTGCAGGAGCAGGGCTTCATCACCGGCTTGCTCAACGCTCCCAACGACTACGACCAGGGGCGCCCCACCGTGCAGAAGGGCAAGCTGCTCAAATACATGGACTGGATCAGCCTGGGGTTGGCGGGCAACCTGAAAGACTTCGTGCTGGTCGACTCGCGCGGCAGCGAAGTGACCGGCGCCCAGGTGGATTACAACGGCGCTCCCGCCGGCTACACCCAGGACCCGCAGGAGCAGGTGGTCTACGTCTCGGCGCACGACAACGAGACCCTGTTCGACGCCATCCAGTACAAGGCGCCGCTCAGCGTCGCCCCGCAGGAGCGGGCGCGCATCAACAACCTGGGCGTCAGCCTGGTCATGCTCTCGCAGGGCATCCCCTTCTTCCACGCCGGCGACGATCTGCTGCGCTCCAAGTCGCTGGACGGCAACTCCTACAACTCTGGCGACTGGTACAACAAGCTGGACTTCACCTACCAGTCCAACAACTGGGCAGTGGGACTACCCGACTTCCGCCGCGACGCTTACGAGCTGATGCAGCGCCTGTTCGCCGAGCCCAACTTAACCGTCGGACCGGAGGAGATCCTGTTCGCGCACGAGCACTTCCTGGAGATGCTGCAGATCCGCAAATCCTCGCCGCTCTTCCGCATGCAGACCGCCGAGCTGGTGTTGGAGCGGCTGTCCTTCCCGGGCAGCGCCGAGACGCGCATCCCGGGCGTGATCGTCATGGTTTTGGATGATACCCAGGGCGGCGACCTGGACCCCAATTTCGAGAAGATCGTGGTAGTGTTCAACGCTTTGCTGGAGGCGGCCGAGTTCAGCGAAGCCTCGCTGGCGGGCCTGCCGCTCAAGCTGCACCCGGTGCAGGCGCAGTCGGTGGACAGCGTCATTGCCGGGGCGGCTTTCGATGCCGCCGCGGGCGAGTTCTTTGTGCCCGGCCGCAGTGCGGCAGTGTTCGTGCTCGAGCAGGCGACGCCCGAGCCGACTGTCACGCCGCTGGTGACGATGCAGCCTACCGCGACGGAAGCGCCGGAGCCGGCTGCAACACAGGCAGCAACGGCGACGGAGGTGGTACAGCCTACCGAGCCTGACGCGACGGCGGAGGTCGAGCAGCCTGAGCAGCCCGAGCAGCCCCAGGCGACGCCCTGGCTGCCGTACGGGATTGGGGCGATCGTGGTAGCGGCGGGGGCGGGACTGGTGTACTGGTGGAGCCGGAGGAGGAAGTAGAGAGAAGATCGACTGTCTCCTGATGTGAATTGTTCGATAATGCACACAGCCAGACGTTCGTAAGAAGGCTTCGCCTGGCTGTGTGCACATTCTGTCCTGCTATGATGTCTGAAATCCAGCTAACTCAGGATCTCGTATAAATCGGTTATTCTAAATCCACTATGAGTCAAAGTTTTGTCCCCAATAATAATCTCGACGGCCAACTTCCCTTCTCTGTTCGAGCAACGCCAAAATCTGTATTGGTTGATCCACTCAACTGGTTCATGTACTTTTCGATAGGAGCGTTCTTTGCATTCACGCTGTGGTTTCTCACAATCTCTGTTACATGGTTTACGATAGTATTTTTTGTTGGGGCTGTCTGGCTTTTGTTTCACTACACTCATGCAGTTAGTACACGCGAAATAAATATCGATTCTCAAGGCGTGCGCTACCGCGAGGCATCGCGGAAGCTGTTCTTTGCCTGGGACGAGATTGACACAATCAAGATCGAACCATTTATGGGAGAATACACTTTCTGGGTAAAGGGTAAGGCGACTCGTATGCACGAGTTTGGGCTTCCCAAGGAAAAACGCAAGGCAGCGAGAGAATTAATCACTGTCATTGCCAGGTCGAAGGGTATTTATCTGGCATAGAATGTACTTAATGTCTTGCGAGAGCGCATATCTCAAAATAGCGCGGTCAGAGCAGCGATGAACACCCAACTCCAGCTTGACGACCTCACCGTCGACATTGTTCGCAAGAACATCAAGCACCTCTACCTGCGCGTCCTGCCTCCCACCGGCAAAGTGTGCATCACCGCCCCGCTGCGCATGGACCTCGAAACCATCCGCCTCTTCGCCATCTCCAGGTTGGGATGGATCAAGAAGCAGCAGAGCAAAATCCTTGCGCAGGAGCGCGAAACGCTGCACGAATACCTGGACGGCGAAGGTCACTTCGCGTGGGGCGAGCGCTGCACGCTCAAGGTGATCAAAGTCAGCGGGCCGCCCTCAATCGATCTGCGCCCCGGCGAACTGCTGCTGCAGGTGCGCCCTGGAACCGGAACAGCAAAGAGACAGGCTCTCATAGAGGCCTGGTACCGCCGGCAGCTCGAGGCAGCTATCCCGCCGCTGATCGCCAGATGGGAAGCGGTGATGGGGGTGAAGGTTTCACGCTTCTACGTGCGGCGAATGAAAACCAGATGGGGCTCCTGCAATCCCCGCATGCGCAGCCTGCGCTTCAACACCGAATTGGCCAAGAAACCGCCCCACTGCCTGGAGTACCTGGTGGTGCACGAGATGGCGCACCTGATCGAGCCATCGCACAACGCCCGCTTCAAGGCGCTGATGGAGCGCTTCATGCCGGGTTGGAAGCAAGCGCGGGAGGAGCTGAATCGCACGCCGTTGGGGCATGCGGAGTGGGAGGATCGACCTGCTCTAGAACGCTCTTAACTAAAGTCAAATCTTTCTCAATCCCTCTATGCTATAGTGCTGGTGTAAAAGCTTTTTCATTTGCTCTTTGCAATAAGAGCCTGTTCGCGTTGGATAGAATCTGCGTACAGTGAGCGCCGCGCCATTACAGCAAAGTCATCGAGGAAGAATGCTCACCACGGAAAATCTTGTACAACTGCTAAGTAAAGTTTCCCATTTTAGAAAACTCCCCGTATCTGCGCTGGTTGAAATCGTTACCTCCGGAGAAATCAGGCGCTGTTCGAAAGGGCAGGTGCTTTATACCGAAGGAGAGCCTTGTTCTGGCCTGTTCGTGCTCTTTCGCGGCCGGGTGCATTTATGTAAAACCAGTCCACAAGGCCAGGAATCGATTATTGCGATCATTGATCCGGTGACCATTTTCAACGAGGTGCCCGTTCTGGATGGCGGGTCAAATCCTGTCACCGCCCTGATCGAGCAAGACAGTGTCTTGTGGCGGATCAGCAGGGAAACCTTCCTGCGCCTGGCCCAGCGCTACCCTGAAATTCCTCTTAGTTTACTGCCCATTCTTGCTGGGCGCAACCGCTTGCTGCTGTCTCTCTGTGAAGATGTCACCTTCCGTTCGGTCATTGGTCGTACGGCAAAAATCCTGCTCAATAATAGCAATCACGGGCGAAATCCGATTGACCGGCGTTTGTACACCAATCAGATTCTGGCTGCCCAGGCTGCCACTGTTCCAGAACCATTTTGCCGGGCGGTGCGTGTTTTGCGCCAGCACGGCGCCATCAGATGCACCCGCGCCGCCATCACTGTGCTCAACCCGGCGCATCTGGCTCACATTGCCGAAGTTCGTTCGACGGCTGCCGACTGAATTTTTCTTTCGGCAATCACCGCCCGCGCCAGCAGCGCGATCCCAGCAATCACCAGCGCGCCTCCAACCAGGGTCAGCGGCACATAGATCAGGTCAACCCAGCTTTTACCTTGAAAAGTGTGCGTTGGCCCAGCCCACACAGGGGTGAACAACACCACCGCGCCGGTAATGATGGCCGAAATCCCGCCGGCAGCCGCAATGGCTGTGCCATCCGCCTCCCGATCAAAGCCGATCAGCTTCCGCTTTGCCGGCGTACCCAGATAGACCAGTACCAGTAAAGTCAGCACATTGATTCCCAGAACCACATCTGCTGGGGTCGCGCTTCCCCTCAGCAAGATGGAGAAAATCACGTGTATGAGATTGATCACGCTGCCAACGACCAGCACGATCACCGTGTTTTTGTAGGCGTATTTCCCGCCCCGTATGAGGCTCACGGTTGTCCAGATTCCCGCCATGCCGGCCAGCACCGTGAGGATCACGAAGGCCTGGTACAGCCATTGATAATCAAATAACGCCCACATGGGTGGGTATTTTTTGGTAAAGAATGCCGCGCAAGTCGTGCCAATCCCCCCCAGTAAATTCATCGCCGCTGTCAGCCCTACCAGGACAATGGCAATCACTCGAAAAATTTTTCTGGTCTTGTTTGCCTTCATGAAAATGCTCCTTGTTGATCTGCTTGCGGTCCGGGGTTGACTACCAGCAGATTCTTTTTCTATCCCGATACGGTAGATAACCCCAGGACCGGCGCTAAAGCTCCAGCTCGTTTGCGAGCAAGGCTCAATTCTTCGAGCCCTGCTGCGCCGCGAGGGAAACTTTCAGGGCCGGTCTATTGGAGTTTTTCTCCCAGCTTAGAGGAGGGGCGCGCTTATGGCGCGCCCTCCTCGACCAGGCTTAAACCCCAGGGATTATCCGCAAAGTGGCAGCGCTGGCAGGGCGCCTCCAGCGCGGTGTCGTGGGAGGTGAACGTCCTGGGCGTGGCAGCAGTGCTTTCAGCTTGGGGAGCAAAAGTCACCCAGGTTCCGGTTTCATCCGGCCCGACTTCCAATCCCGCAGCATCATGGCACGCGCTGCAGCTCACCCCGGCATGATCGGCATCATGCCCTGGGGTAGACGTACTGGCTGATTCCATCGTTTCATGGCAGCCTGACTCGGCGCAGCTTGCCGCCAGGGTATGCGCCTCGTGGCAGTCGCTGCACGCCATTTCCACATGCGCCCCGCCTACGGCGATGTTCACGTGACCGGGCAAATCTGCAGGAGCATGGCACTTCAAGCACAGCACCTGTGCCGATTCCACCGCGGTGTATTCCTCGATCTGGGCAATTTCCAGCCACTTAATTTCGGGTTCGACCCTGTCTTTCTTCACCTGGTGGCACACCTTACACTCGATATGTGTCCACTCTGCTTCGTTGATCAGCGGGGGCGGCGGGTCAATTTCGAATTTGCACGCATAACAGCTCTCTGGCATATCTTCCATGGAAGGAATCCAGTTTACCGGTGCGTGGCATCTGGCACAGGCGTCGTTCTTCCCGGCCTCGTCCAGCACATAACTGCTGGCATGCGCGCTTTCCTGCCACTTGGCCTGGATCGATTCCTGTGTCTCCGGTTCCTCGACCACGGTTTCAGGGGTTTCATTGTCCCGATTAGCGGTCTCTGTCGCGGCCACAGGGCTTTCGCTGCCCGCGCTGCTCTCGCTAGCCGGATTGGAGCTGCTGCTTGGCGGCGGCTCGGCTGTGGAGGCAGCGCTGCAAGCAGTCAGGCTCAATACTAGCACCACCAGCCCTATCCAGTGGATCCATGCTCGGCGACCAGGCTGTTTAGATGTATTCATTGGCGGCGAAACACTCATGATGGGTTGCCCGAAACCAGCCTTCTGAATTAATTGCTGGTTTCTTCGACAGGTTCACCCTCGGGCGTCAGAACGCTCAACTCCCAAGGATTGCCTTCGAAGTGGCAGCGACTGCAGTCCACCAGCCATGCGATGCTGTGGGATTTTTGATACGCAACGGTTGTCTCTCCGCTGCGGCTGGTCGAAGTGAGCACCGTCACCCATTCAGCTTCTTCGCCTTCAACCGTCACCGGAGCCACTTCCATCCCAGACGCGTCGTGACATGCCAGGCAGGAGACATTGGCATGGGCTTCAGCCTGCCCCTTAATATGGGTCTCCATCCCAAGTACATCTTCGTGACAGTCGATGCACTGCTTGGGGAGCAGCGAATGGGGATCGTGGCAATCAGAGCAGTAAGCCGGGCGGTGATCTTGGGGTAAAGCGCCTGCCCAGTTCAGGTGTGCGCTTCCGCCCAGCGTTATGGCATGCTCGACACCCCGCCCGCCGCTTGCCGAAACGCCTTTGGTATCCGCGTGGCACTTGGTGCATAGTTCATTCGGAATCCCAATCGCTTCGTGCTCCAGCGTGAGCGGGTTCAGCCAACTCGCTTCTGCCAGGACTCTGCCATCCTCGGTTTTGTGGCAGGTTTCGCAAGCGATCCCTACCCAATCCTCCTCGGACACGAATTCCATGGTCGTTGCCATGCGCATGGATTCATCGGTTGGGAATTTGCAGGTAACACAGTTTGGAGGTAGATCGACGCTGGTGGTAGGATCCCAGTTCTGCGGTGAATGACAGCGCGAGCAGTAAGTGTTTGGCCCTTTTCCTTCCCCATATGTGTTGCCATGCGGGCTCCCTTCCCAGGTTGCCAGCACCAGCATATATTCTGGGCTGTCGATCGCAACGCCAGGCGCTTCAGGTTCCGGCACCGGGGTGGGCTCCAGGGTGGGGGTAGGCACTGCAGTTGGTGGTTCAGTTGGCGGCGGGGTGGGCGGCTCTGTCGCCTGGCTTTCGGCAACTGGGGCAGCTTCTTCCACCGGTGCTGCTGGGCTGCTGCACCCAACCAGGAAAATTGCTGCCAGGGCCAGCGTAAGAATCAATCCGGGCAGCTTGACGCGAGAAATATCCTTGTGCATTCTCATCTCCTTGAATCTTTGCTCAGAGAAAAACGGGGTGACAGTCAAGTCGAATCATTGTGAAGGATAGCACAAATCAAATCTCATGTCATTGACTTTAGGCAACTCTCGCACTGCGCCTGGATTATCCCCCTCAGTCGAGCTGCCCCACCTGCGCTTCAACACCGAGCTGGCCAAGAAGCCGCCCAACTGCCTGGAGTACCTGGTGGTGCACGAGATGGCGCACCTGATCGAGCCGCCGCACAACGCCCGCATCAAGGCGCTGATGGACCGTTTCTTGCCGGATTGGAAGCAGGTGCGGAAGGAGCTTAACCGCACGCTGCTGGGGTATGCGAATTGGGAGGATTAAGACCGATGTGTGCTCTTTCAGGCAAGGTACTTATTTACAAAATCGCGCGGCTTAAGTACCTCAATTTCTTGATACCCGGACACCCTGAGCAGGTGTTTGTCACCACTTACGACAATTTTTCCGCCGCATGCCAGCGCACAAGCCAAAAATTTGTCATCGTCGGAATCCTCACAAACAGTTTCTGGCAGAGCTGGCGCTGAATAGAGCTCTGCATTTCGGATTACATAATCGAGTACCGGATTTAGATCAATGCTGGGGTGGTCTTCAGCCAGTGTTTCCCCCACCCGGGAATATTCTTCCAGGATTTCAGGCGAGAGGGCCAATTGGAATTCTCCCTTTTCCCATGCTTGAAGAATTCTGTGAGGTGGCCCGCCGAAAAAGACGCCCGAAACGAACACATTGGTATCGAGGACAACCTTCACTTTCTTCCACGTACCTTCGACACTGCTTTCGCGATGTCTGCGCGTTTCAATCCCGCGGCTTCGGCTTGCTGGCGCGCCTGCTGTATGAGTGCATCGAAAGATTCCAGGCTGGGGGTAGTTATCGTTTTTAAGATCACCACATCCCCTTCGCCGATGACCACGAATTGCGCTCCCTCTTTCAAATCCAATCGCTTACGAATTGATTCCGGAATGACAACCTGTCCCTTTGAGGACATGCGTGTGGTGGCAATGGTTTCCATAGCTCCTCCTTCGTCTTACCAGTAAGATTATAGCATAAAAGGATTTCATAATACCAGCAATTTTCTGCAGTCGTTTCCTGGAGATTTAGGCGACTTATTGTAGATATGCCTGAGTGATGTGCTTACATCTGACCTGCCAGCCTCTTCTCCTCACTCTCTAACCAGGCAAGCGTTTCCGGAATCAATATCTTGCGAACCTGTTGGAACTGCCGCACCGGCAGCAGCGAGTTCAAATCCTCATCCACGATTCTCTGTGTGACTTGCTTTCTCGCAAATGCCGCCAGCTCGGCGAAGTATTCTCTCACCGCCAACCCGGTCCTTTCCTCGATCACTGCGCCGTCATAGGGATACCCATGCACGAAAAAGTGATGGATATCGTAGATATCCCGTCCGGCGATGGATTTGTGCTGCCTGTATCTGTCCATCGCCGCTACCAGCTTGTTGGCGAACATTGTACCGATCGTCTGGCTGTTGATCAGCCGGTCGATCTCCGCAAAGTACTGTACTTTGTACTGGTTGGCCTCTACGCGCAGGCTGCTGGCGCTGACCTTCAAAGTATTTCGTTTTCCGGGGCTGCTTGGATAGCGCAGTTGAAAAGAAAGAACCTCATCGAATTCCAGCGTGAGGCGAAAATCCAGCCGCTCGAAGACCTGGCGGAAAAGCTCGCGCAATTCGGCATTGTCTGCGTCTTTCAACAGGTCGAAATCCAGATCCACTGAGAAGCGGTCGAGATAGCCCAGCATGGCGGCGCAAGAGCCGCCCTTGAAGGCCAGCGCCTGCGCCAGCCGCGGCTGGTCGACGATCTCCATCAGCAGCCGGTGCAGGTAGGATTTGTGCAGGATGTCTTCGGGGCGCAGCGCGATCACAGATACCCGATCTCTTTCTGCAGCGCCTGGATTTTGTCCAAATCGATGCTTTCGGGGACGTCGAAGTAATACTTGGGATTGAAATACAGCATATCCGCCGCTGCCCGCTCGGGCGAGGCGATAAAGATCCCATTCTGGCTGCTGATGCCGGCCGGGTGGTACAGGTATTCATCTTTGAGCTGGCGGAAGCGAAAGGACCATCGCCCGATCGTGACTCGCCTGGACTGATCGGCTGCAAAGGTGTAATCGTAGACTCGCTGCGCGATAGCGCCAGCCTGCGCCAGCACCGACTCCGTGGTCAGGTAGGTGTAGCGATGGATGATGGCCGCGCCAAGCGCAAGGGGA
The DNA here is from genome assembly GCA_041736465.1 of Anaerolineales bacterium. Taxonomy (GTDB): domain Bacteria; phylum Chloroflexota; class Anaerolineae; order Anaerolineales; family UBA4823; genus JAJUJL01. The sequence goes on from JBGSTO010000728.1 coordinate 9,875, forward strand.
TCAAGCAAATCTACCGGCACGACGGCATACAACCCCTTGTACACCGGGAAAAGCACGCCCTGATCCACGTAGCGGCTGATGGTCACATACAAAGTTTGCCGGTTGGCGATTCCCCACAGCACAGCCAGGTCGTTGGTGTGGTACAGCTTGCGGTCTATTTGCAGCAGTTCGCTTATCCTATACATTTATGTATAGGATAACGCAACCAGGTGATAAAGTCAAGCGCAGTTCTACGCTCCGTCTTTTAGCTGCGCCCGCACCGGCAGCCTGATCAAATCGCCCGCATTGAATACCTTCCGCCATTCACTCAGGCGCGTTCAGTGGCTGCAGACCGTGGATAGCGCAGGGCAAGCCCCGTCCAGACCGCCGCCAGCAGGTCGGCGCCCGCAAAGAGGAGCATCATCGGTGGTCCCAACTTCAGGATGACGAACATCACCATGCAGATGACGCCGAAGATGTGACCGTGTACTTTCCACCGGAAGAACTGCAGCAGTTCCTGCGGCGCCGCACGGACGTAGAAATAACCCAGTGCGGCTGCCAGCATAGCCATTCCCCGGATCCAGACCTCATCGGTAGGCGGAAAGCCAAAGAGCGGCAAGACGGCATTCGGGATCAGCAGGAATGTGGCTCCCATCACCAGCATATAGATTCCCCAGACAAATACGCTGATTGCTGCGCGGCTCATATCAGTTCCCTCCCGTTGTATTTGTGCTCCATTTCAGACTACAATTGAAGTCGCCTCCAATTTTAGCATGATCTCACTCCAGCCACCACCGCTCCACCTCTGCCATCGACATCCCCACCCCCTCCAGCGTCTTTCCAGCATCGATCGCCGCCAGCACCTCCGCGCTCCTCTCCAGCACCTCATACACGCTCGCCCGCCTCGCCAAACTGAATCGCGCCAGCGCCTTCCACGCCTGCAGCGCCAGCTCTTGCGCCTTGCCCCCATCGCCCGCCGCCCGGTAGGCCTGCGCTGCGCTGCTCAATCCCAACGCATACGCTTCCCAATCTTCTGCTTTATCCGCCAATTCGAGCGCCTGCCCCGCCAGCTCTTTGGCCACCGGCTGCTCGCCCATTTGAACTGCAGTTTTCGCCAGCTCCGCCAGCATGGCGGGACCTGCGGCGTAATTGGTCTCTTTGTCTGCCAGCTCCAGCGCTTCAGCAAAAGCCGCCTCCGCCGGGATGGTGTAGCCGGCGCGTTTCAGCCCGCGCGCCAGCCGGTTGTAGGTCAGCGCTTCCTGTCGCCAGTTGGAAGCGAAGCGGTTGAGATTCTGCACGATATCGTCGCTGACGATGTGAAACTGCCGCCCGTGATACTGCCACATGCCGATGCCCTGCTGCATCTGCTCCTGGGCGGTTTTTGCGGCGTGCTCGACCATGGCCTGGTCGCCCTGCGGGCCAAGCCGCTCCAGCAGGTCGCCCAATGCCTGCAGTTTGTACAGTGGATTGTCCAATTTGGCTGCCAGCCCCAGCGCATCTTCGAACAAGCTGTTTTCTGCCAGGCACTGCACGATGACTGCCAGGGTCTCTGCCTGTTCCAGCGGCTCGCTCAGGTGGTTGATGGTTTGCAGCGCGGCGGCTGCCAGCCGCCGGGTGTAGTTCGGGTTGTTCAGGGCAGCGGCTGCCGGCAGCAGGTGCCGCAGCGCCTCGGACCGAGTGCCGTAATCGCCCACCTGCAACTTGCTGGCTTCTTCAACCAGCTCGAGCGCCTGCTGCGGCGAACCGGCCTGGGAATATGCCTGGCTCAGGCGGGAGATGCAGCGCACGTAGGGAACGATTTCCTCCATCTCGGAGCACAGCTCGTTCCCCAGCTCCAGCAGCAGGTGCACCGCCTCCGGTTTTTCACCGGCGATGAGCTGCGCAGTCGCAGCACACAGGCCGAGCACGGCTTGCTCGGAGGCGGGCAGCCTTTCCAGCAGGCTCAGCGCGATCTCCATCTCCAGCTCAGCCTCATCGATCTGCCCGGCGCCATGCAGCGCCAGCGCCAGCTCGGCTGCGAACAGGGCCGCGCCATCATCGGTCAGCTCCTCTTCATCGTCGATCAGGTTGCGGGCTGCATCCACCTCACCCCGGTCGACCAGCGCGTGGATCAGCGCGCTCATCAATTCCAGCCGGTTGAACCCAGGCGGCAGGGCGGCGAATATGGCCTGCGCTACCGCCAGGTCGCCAGCCGCCAGTGCGGCTGATGCCGACAGGCGCGCCGCGGCTGATTGCAGCTCGGCATTTTCGCTCCTTGTGAAGGCCTCCAGCTCGGCAAAGGGGAGCTTCTGCGCAGCCGGCTCCGTTTTCTGGTGAAGAAAGCCTGCCAGCATCCCCAGCAGGTCAGCCTGCAGATCGGGCACATTGGTGCGAATTTCAGCCTGCATCCCTTGCACCTGCTCGCTTAACGTCAGGGGTAAAGCCGATTTCTGGCGCGTGTTCGCTAACAGGTGGATGCTCTGCAGCACTTCGGCGAGCCTGCCTCCACGCGCCTGGACGGCTGCCAGGTCGCTCAGCGCATCGGCGTAGCGGTCGCCATAGGTCATCCGCTCCGCCGTTTCCACGGCCTGCTGGTCGTCGCCGCCTCTCGCCAGCGCCAGCACGATCTGCTTGAGCACCCCATCTTTTTTATCATCATCTTCGGCGTACTCTGCCAGTTCCAGCGCCTGTTCGAGCTGCCCGGCGCTCACCAGCGCCTGCGCCAGGATCAGCAGCGCATCCTGGCTTTCCTCGTACTGCAGGTTTTCCAGCGTGATGGCTTTGGCCTGGTCGAAGTCGCCCAGCAGCGCCATCGCCGGCGCCAGCCACAGCTCCACGCCTTCCGTTGGAAGTTCGCTGGCGAAGCGCTGCGCCTGGTCGATCAGTTCCCTGGCCTCACCTGCCTCGCCAGCCCGCGCCAGCGCGCGGGCGGCAAACGCCAGCAGCGCCAGGTAGATACCCGGCTGCAGGTTCCAGTTTTCCAGGTCGGCGATCGCCAGGTGAGCCGCCTCGATTGCGCCTTCCCTGGAGGGTACCTGGGCCATCTGGTCGGCAAGCAGCGCCAGCAGGTACGGGTCCAGGCTTCCGCCTGCCTGCTGGTACGCCCTCAGGTACTCGATCAGTTTGCCCGCCTGGGCGGCGAGGGCAGCTGGTTTTGCCAGGTAAGCGGCGATGTCGTCGTGGCTCACGGTCATCGATCCAATGCTGTTAAAAATGTGCTGCCAGGCTGCCGCTGCCGCCAGAGCCAGGGCTCGCCCGATCTCTGCTTTCTGCCCGCTCTCGATCATCAAGCGGGAGATCTCCGCATAGGTGCGCGCCTGCTTATCCGGCGCCTGGATCAATGCCGCCGCGCCAAGCGCCTGCTCGCTTTCTCCAAGCTGCGCCAGGGCGGTAATCACCGGCTCTGGCAGACCGCTGGTGATGGCGCTCAAAATGGAGCGCAGCAAGGTCAGGCGCGCCAGTTGGGGCAGCTCTGCCGGCAGGCTCTCCAGCGCGGTCTGGATGCCCAGGGTCAGGTCCTGGTGCACCTGGGCGTACGAGCCGTAGCGCAGGCGTTTTTCCTCCACGAAAGTGCGGCAAAACAGGCTGTGGAAGTCCGGGCGGAAGCGCTTTTCCGCTGCCAGGGCGTGCAGGTGGCGGGGCAGGTGCAGCAGACCGTAATCATCCACCTGCTCCCAATCCACTTCATCCCACGCGGAAGCGCCGCCCCGGTAAGCGCCGGCAATTTTGCGGTGCCATTCGCTGGGGTCCAGGTAGAGCGCGGCATGGCGCTGCCGGGTGCCGGGCGAGGTCAGGAATTCGGCCAGGGTAGCGTGAAACAGTCCCAGCCGCCCGGCGCGCTGGTCCAGAAACTGCGCCAGCCGCTGCAGCGCCGCCTGCAGGTGCCGCTCCTCCACCCGCAGCCGCGCCAGGTCGTGTATCTGGTCTGGCTCGAGCGCCTCGAAGGCGACCGATAACACGCCTAAGACCGGCTGGTAGAGCGCTTCCCAGGCCGGCTGTGAGACGGTTTCCAGCGGCGTCTCCCCTTCGACTTCGACCCGCGCCTCACCAACCTGGGCGCGCAGCCGGCTGAGGAAGTGGGCGTACAATCCCTCCAGGCTCTCGGGGATCTCCTCGGCGTTCAGCAGTCCGCGCAGCGCTTGCCGGTCGTCTTCTTCGATTGCCTGCTCGATGGCCCGGCGCAGCAGGGTGATGTACAGGAAATTTCCGTCTGCCTTGTCCACCACGGATTGCGTAAACTGATCGGGGTCGATCTGCTCCGCCTGCAGATGCTCCCGGATGGCAGAGGCGGCGGCAAACCCGCGGGTATAGGTGCGCAGGTCCTCCTGCACGGCTTCGGATTCCGGATCGATGCTGATTTCGCGCAGCCACTTGCTCTGTCTGCGGCGGAAATCTGCCAGCAAACCCTCATCCGGGCGGCTGGTGAGCACGAAGCGCAGGTTGTCCGGCAGCTCGGGCAGATCCGCCAGCCAGTGCAGCAAGCTGCCTTCGGAGGCGCTGTAGCGCAGCTCATCCAGGGCATCGATCTGCACGACCAGGCGCTGCTGCGGGTCGAGCCGGTAGAGCAGCTCCGCCGGGTTCAGCAGCGCCAGGAACTGCAGGTTGTTCACCTCCATGAAACGCGGCTCCGGGGTCAGTCGCCCGATGCTCAACCCCACCAGCTCGCCTGCCTGGATATCTACCTGCTGCGACACCTGCAGGCTGGTCTGGTAGAAGGGTGAGGCGATCAGCTCGCCGATGTCGACCCCCACCGCCTGCCCGCTCTCCAACTGTTCGGAGATGCGCTGCTCGACGACGATCTTCACCCGCCCGGGATCGAACAGCTGCGGGCGGCGCACCGCTAATTGGTGCCCCACGGCGAACAAGAAGGAGCGCGCGTCCCCGCTGCGCAGTGGGTGCTGGCTGTCGCGGCGGATGAAATAGCGCGGCCAATCCGGCTGCCGAGAAGCAAGACTGGCCTGGAAGGCGCTCTTGCCCGCGCCGGGCTTGCCCAGCAGCAGCACGAAGCGGCAGTCCGGCTCCTCCAGCAAACTGACGAGCTGTTCGCTCAGCCAGGAGCGCGGCTGGAAATATGGATCTCCCAGGTAAGCCTGGATCAGCTCTCCGAAAAACAGGTCGCGTGGTTGTTCATCCATGTCTTTTATGGGCAGCCAAAGGTATAGCCCCACGTCTCGCCGGAATAATTTGCCTCCGTCCATACTTCCACAATGATGCGATCGGAGGCGATGGTGGCGCAGTCGATGTTGACGCGCCTGATTTTGGTGACCCATTCCTCCGGCACGTCTGGCATTAAGCCGCACACAGTAAGCTGCTCCTCGGTGTTGTTTACCACGCCCAGCAAGATGCCGCAGCCATAGCTGGCTTTGGCGCTGCGGATGTTGCCCGCAAACTCCGGAGGCAGAGCGACTCCGATGCTCTCCAGGCTGGCCTGGGTTGGTTCTTCAACTGGACTGGTGGGTGCCGGGTCTGCTGCTGGAGCAGAAGTGGCGGCTGGCAGTGTGGCTGCCGCGGACTGCGGGTCAGCCTGGCGTCCGAATCCCTGGCCCTCTGTCAGGCCAAAAAATACCAGGACCACGCCTAACACGCCCACCATCACCCGCTGCGTGCTGTTGAGTGCGGGCATCTCGACCGCCGCAATTTTCAGCTCTTTGCCGATCAAAGCGGCGATCAGAAACACGAGGCCAATCACAAAAGCGGCGACGGTGATGGAGTCGGGCATGGCAGTCTCCTTTATTGGATATATTATATCTAATTTACTGGAAGCGTGGAAAATCATGTATAATTAAGTATTGACTTAATTAAGTGTTTGCTTTATAATACTCGTATGGATAAGTTTCAAGCCCTCGCCGACCCCACCCGGCGCAAGATCGTCGAACAGCTTGCGCAGCACGGGCGGCTCTCCGCCTCGGAGATCGCCGAGAGTTTCTCGATCACACCGCAGGCCATTTCGCAGCACCTCAAAATCCTGCGCGAGGCGAATCTGGTACAGGTGGAGCGGCGGGCGCAGCAGCGCATCTACCGCCTCAATCCCGAAGCCATGCTCGAGCTGGAAGAATGGACCAGCCGGCTGCGCAGCCTGTGGGAACGGCGCTTCGATGCCCTGGAAAAGTTATTGGAGGAGGACGAAGCAAGAAACAGCGAGTAGCAGAGCACCACAGCAGTTCAGAAAAGTACCAGTGAGCTTAACGATTGAATTTAACGATTTCAAAGGAGAACAGCCATGAACAAGAACAACCTGGTAGTCGAACGTGAGAAGCTGTCATACAGCATGTCGCGCGTCTTCAACGCCCCGCGCGAGCGCGTGTGGAAAGTGATGAACGACCCTGCCCTCCTGCCGCAGTGGTGGGGGCCCAGCTACCTGACCACCAGCGTGGAAAAGCTGGACTTCCGCACCGGCGGCGCCTGGCGCTTCATCCAGCGCGACGCCGGCGGCAACGAATACGCCTTCAACGGTGTGTACAAAGAGATCATACCGCCCGAGCGGGTGAGCCTTACATTCGAATTCGAGCCGATGGCAGGTCACATCTCCACCGAGACGATGGTCCTCGAAGAGCTGCCCGGCGGCAAGACGCGCATCACCGCCACCACCACCTTCAATACCCTGGAAGACCTGGAAGGCATGCTGCAGTCTGGTATGGAAGGCGGCGCGGTCGAATCCTGGGACCGCCTGGAAGAGCTGCTTCTGGTAGTGGCATAATACTGGAGCGCAGTCAATCGCAGATTCACCTGGATGAAAAGCCTTCTCCGCAGATTTTCGCAGATTTCTTTAACAATCTTTATCTGCGTAAATCGGCGAAATCTGCGGAGAGAATCTGCGTTCATCTTTTGCTGGATTTCACCTGCTGAAGGAATCGTCTCATGCCCACCCATACCATCATCCGTTCTGGCGAGCTGCTGCCCAGCCCCGGCGGCACGATCAAATTCGAAGGCGAGGCCTACGGTTCGCAGGTCTCGTTCTTCCTGGTGAACAACCAGCCCGGCGACGGGCCGGTGCTGCACCGCCATCCCTACTCCGAGACCTGGATCGTGCGCTCCGGTCAGGTACTCTTCACCGCCGGCGACCAGGTGCTCGAGGCTGGGCCTGGCGATATCCTGGTGGTGAGCGCCGGCACGCCCCACAAGTTCAAGAACACCGGCACAGGCCGGCTGGAGCTGGTCTGCATCCATGCCTCGCCGCGCATGATCCAGGAAGACCTGGAATAATGCGGACTGTATCTCTGATTACTGGTGATCGACTATGATATCAACCATGAGCAGCAGCCAGCTTGATCCCCCGCGCTGGTCGTGGGAGCAGGCCTGCGCACGGCGCCTGGATCGCCACTTCCTCTCATCTCCTTCGGAACAAGCCGATCCCACTGCCATCGTGCAGGCAATGTGCGGTGCCCATGCCCAGGTGTTGTCGGCTGCCGAGCTGTCCATCGGGCTGCGCAGCGCCTCTCTCACGCGGGTGCATATCCGCACAGCGCTGTGGGAGGAACGCAGCCTGGTAAAGACCTACGGCCCGCGCGGCACCGTGCACTTGCTGCCCACCCGGGATCTGCCGCTGTGGGCCGGGGCATTGTCGGCGACGCCCTACGGTCAGAGCGCCGATCCTCGCAGCGAGCTGCTCACCCCCGAGCAGGCCGAAACGATCATCGAAGCCATCGCAGTCGTACTCGCGGAGGCCGAGCTGACCGCCGATGAACTCACCGCGGCGCTCGTCGAACATCTCGGCCTGTGGGCCGGCGAGCCGGTGATGGCAGCCTTCCAGGGGATGTGGCCGCGCT
>JBGSTO010000730.1:0-1777 GCA_041736465.1 Anaerolineales bacterium
GCCGCCCACGACCGCCCCACCGCCAACGCCGGCGCCCACGCTGGAGCTAAACCCAACCATTGCGATCACCCCAACCCTGGAGCTGACTCCGACGCCTGCACTGCCCGAGGCAAGCCTGCCGCTCACCACCACCGTTACGCCGCCGCCTTTCTCCCCGTTTACTTTCCTGCCCCTGGTGATTAAGTTCCCGCCCTATGAGCCGACCCAGGGCGTGCTGTACTGCGCCCCTTTGGGCGCAACCATCAGCATCCCGGATAACCAGCCCGGCGGGGTGAACAGCTCCATGGTATTGACTGACGAGCGCGTCATCGCCGATCTGGACATCCGCGTAACCATCGACCATCCCTGGGTAGGCGACCTGGCAGCCACGCTGAGCCACCAGCAATCCGGTTTGAGCGCCAGCCTGTTCGACCGTCCCGGCTACCCGGCGAGCCAATACGGCTGCGAAGGCGATAACGTGCGCGCCGTATTCAACGACGAAATGGATTCGAGCGCCGAGAACGTGTGCGCCCCCAGCCCGGCTGGCCTCCCGGGCAGCTTCGAGCCGCGCACGCCCCTGGAAACATTCAGCGGCATGCCCATCCAGGGCACCTGGACATTGAATGTCTCGGATAACTACCCGAACGACACCGGCAAGATCACTTCCTGGTGCCTGTTCGCCCAGCTCAGCCCCAACCCGGAACCGACACCCACCCCGCCCCCGCCGCCCAGCCTGCCCTCGCAGGTGATCCTTTCGGGCGTGACCGGCAAGCCCCAGGCCCTGCCGCTGGATTGTGAATCGCGCTCGGCAGTCGACTGGGCCAAGTACTTTGGTGTGACGATCAACGAGCTGACCTTCTTCAACCAGATCCCGCACTCCGATAACCCCGACAAAGGCTTCGTCGGCAACGTATACGGCACCTGGGGACAGATACCCCCGGACGATTACGGCGTGCACGCCGAGCCGATCGCCGCCCTGCTGCGCGACTACGGGCTGCCCGCCTACGCCCGCCGCCCGATGGGTTGGGATTGGCTGCGCGCCGAGATCGCCGCCGGGCGCCCGGTGATCGTGTGGATCACCGGCAATGTGGAGTACGGCATCCCCGTCTTCTACACCCCCGCCAGCGACGGGCTGACCACGCTGGTGGCGCGCTACGAGCACGTGGTGGTGGTGACCGGCTACTCGAGCAGCAGCGTTTATTATTTGAACGGCAGTACGATCTACACACGCTCCATCGCCCAGTTCCTGGCATCCTGGTCGACCATGGGCTACGTGGCTGTGGCAGCAACGCCATAAGCTGTTCGCACGCAGTGCGCCACGCACAAGGATGTCATCCTGAGCGGAGCGAAGGATCTAGATCCTTCACTGCGTTCAGGATGACAGATCAAAATAAGGTGTACGAAATGCTTGATGCACCAGACAACCGCGATGATTTCGAGCTTTACCCGGCGATCGACCTGCGCCGCGGGCAGGTGGTGCGCCTGATGCAGGGCGATCCCCTGCGCCAGACCACCTACAGCCGCGATCCGGCAGAGACCGCCCGGCGCTGGCTCTCGCAGGGCTGCCGCTGGCTGCACGTGGTCAACCTGGACGGAGCTTTCGGCGGCTCGCCGGACGAGCAGACTCCCAACCTGCTTGCGCTGGCGGACATCCTGCAGGTCAGCCGGGAGCACGGCGCCCATGTGCAGTTCGGCGGCGGTGTGCGCTCGCTGGCAGACATCGAGCGCAGCCTGGCATTGGGCGTGCAGCGCGTCGTATTGGGCACCGTACTGGTGGAGCAGCCCGAGCTGCTGGTGG
>JBGSTO010000733.1:0-5317 GCA_041736465.1 Anaerolineales bacterium
GCTGCGCATGGATACCGGCATCCGCTACACCAGCTCTGACGAGCGCCCCTTTTTCTTAGAACCGTTCAGCGATGACGCCCTCACCTACTACCCGCCCGATCTGCGCCGGATCGCTTTGAGCGTCCAGGCGTCGGAAACGCCAATCGGAGCAGCCTTCCGCTACAACAATTTCCACCCCTTATTGGAAGGGCTGATCATCGAGCGTGCCGCCGGAATGCCCGTGGCAGAATATTTGCAAGAGCGCATCTGGAAGCCGATGGGGGCCGAATTTCCGGCCTCTTGGAGCCTGGATAGTGAAGGCTCGGGTTTTGAAAAGATGGAAAGCGGGATCAATGCCGCAGCAGTAGATTTCGCCCGTTTTGGGTTGGTCTACCTGCATGGCGGCTGGTGGAACGGCCTCCAGATTCTGCCAGCCTCCTGGATTGCCGAATCAACCGCGCCAGACCCCAATGACCGGCGCGCTTTTGAAGGTTATCCGCAATGGAAAGAAATTGGCGGCTATTACGGCTATCATTGGTGGGGTATAAACAAGGAAGATGGTTCCTACGATTTCATGGCGCGCGGCAACCTTGGGCAGATTATCTACGTTTCTCCCAAGAAAAATGTGGTCGTCGTGCGTTTCGGGCCGGAGCCTGATTCCGGCGTCATCTGGTCTTTCGTGATCCAGTCTTTGGTGGATCAAATGCCATAAATGGAGCCTGAATGACAGCCAACCCATACCCTGTTCCACAAGGCAGCCGCAGATTAACCATCCTGGCCTGGGTGGTAGTCATCCTTCTCAGCACTTTGCCCGACATTGCCTTTGATCAGCTTGCAGGTGGAGTTCCCGCCTGGCTGAGCTTCGCCAAAATGGGGCTGGTGCTGTTCCTGGCTCTGGCGGCTTTTGTTTGGAATCCGCTGCGCCCGCTGCGCAATTTTTTCATCGCCATGCTGGCCTTCTTCGGCCTGCTCCAGCTGCGCCCGCTGATCGACTTTTCCTGCCCTCCCCTGCAGGCGTTGTTCGGCGGCAACGTTTTCGATGCCCGGATGCAGGCAGAACAAACCGGCAAGCTGGTAGTCTCGGGGTTGATGATCGCCGTGCTGCTGGTACTCGGCTACAAACGAGGCGATTTCTTCCTGACCCGCGGCGATCTGCATGCCCCGATGGAGCCGGTGCCGCTGATGGGCTTCCCCAAGCCCGATCCCTGGCAGCGCTTTGCATTGCAGTGGGGCTTTTATATCGCCGCGGCCCTGGGAGTGATGCAGTACTTGAGCCTGCGCCCGGATAGCGGCCTGTGGATCAAGCTGCTTCCCATCCTGCCGTCTATCTTGTTCTATGCCGCGTTGAACGCCTTCAATGAGGAAATGATCTACCGGGCGCCGGTGCTGGCAACCCTCGAGCCGGTGGGCGGCAGCAAGCAAGCCCTGTGGATGGCAGCCTACTTCTTCGGAATTGCGCATTATTTTGGCACGCCGGGCAACATCGCAGGAGGCATCCTGTCGATCTTTATGGGCTGGATCCTGGGAAAAGCCATGCTGGAGACGCGCGGCTTATTCTGGGCGTGGTGGATCCACTTCTTGAGCGACATCGCCATTTACACGTTCATTACTCTGGCATTGCTGAAGGCAGCCTGATCGTTGCTCTATCTACGAGGCAGCCGCCGATCTAAAAACACCTGGCTGGCTCCAGATCTCCTGGGGCCAGCCAGGTGCTCACTACCAGCCCTTCACACCCCCGTGCCGATTGCCTGCCACGCCAGCATCCCGGCCCCGAAGCCGGTCTCCAGCAGCCTGCCCTTGATCGCCTTCACGCTGCTGCCATTCAGCATCAGGCTGTGCAGCGTTCCCGCAGAGCGGGTGTCGCCCACCAATTGAAAGCCCACCAGGCGCTCCTCCTGCAGGTAGAGCGTGCGCAGATTTGCGCCGCGCCGCTCCTGCAGCACCTCGTCGCCCTGCTTCAGCCCGGCTGCCACCACCGCCAGCCCCAGGTGCTTCAAGCTGTTGAAGCGCTCTGCGCCGGGGTAGGTGACGTCAAGACCAGCCAGGTTGAAGCCCGCCACCCTGCCTTGCGCCACCGCGTTGGGAAAGATGGCATGCACGTAAGCGTCGCCGGTCAACAGGTCGCGCGTCTCGGCGATATCACCGGCGGCGTACACGTCCGCCAGGTTGGTGCGCATGCGTTCATCCACCGGCACGCCCCAGCCGTGGGCGATGCCAGAGTCTGCCAGGTACTCCAGGTTGGGCTTGATGCCGGTGGCGGCGATCAGCAGCTCGGCCTGCAGGGCTTCGCCGGACTCGAGCTGCACCCCGCTGGCCTTCCCATTGCCGGTGAAAGCCAGCGCCCTGGTCTTCAGCCGCACCTGCACGCCGCGACTGCGCATCTGCCCCAGCACGATGGAGGCTGTGTCTGTATCCAGCATGCCCGCCATCACTTGATCCAGCATTTCGATCTGAGTGACCTGCACGCCCAGCTCAGTAAGCAGCAGGGCAATCTCCATGCCGATGAAGCCGGCGCCGACCACGATGGCATGGCGCGCTGCGCCGCTCTTCACCTGCGCCACCAGTGCTTCGGCGGCTTTCAACGACTTGAAATTATTCACACCGGGCAGGTCTGCGCCGGAGACGGGTGCGTACAGCCGCCCGCCGCTGGCGATCAGCAAGCGGTCGTAGCTCAGGTCGGGCTGCCCATCCACTGCCAGGCGCTGCGCCTGCGCGTCCACGGCAGTCACCCGCGCACCGGGGTGAAAATCCACCGCCTGCTGTTCCAGCCAATCCATCCCGCGCCACAGGTGCAGGTTAGAGCCGGATAGAAAGTGATCTGCCATGGCGGGCGGCGAGTAGGGCAGGGACGGCTCTGCGCTCAACATACTGATTTCGCCCGCGCCGCCGGCCTGGCGATACGCCTCCACCGCGCTGACCGCTGCCGGTCCCGCGCCAATGATCACGATTCTCATTTCCGCCTCCTCTGGTTCCCCCTTCCCTTTTAGGGAAGGGGGATAGGGGGTTAGGTGTCACGCCAGCGCCAGCTGCGCTTCAGGCAGCGGGATGCTCTCCGGCGCCAGCGCTTCCAGGCCTAACCCTAGGCGCTTCTTCTCGATGTGCCGGCGAATGAGCGCCGCCGCCCGCTCAGGATCGGCCTCCACGGCAAAGGTGGCGCCCACCACCTGCTCCAGCCCCTCGGTCAGCAGCTTGACCACGTTCGGGCTGCCGAACACCGGCGGCGCCACGCCAAGCACGGTGTAGATGCCGGATGCCACTACGTACAGCCCGATCGAGACTGCTTTTTCCGAGTACCACTCGGGAGCCGCGCCCGCCAGCGGCAGGGCGCTGATGTCCACGCCCAGCGTGTTCGCCAGCGCCGCCGCCAGCACCAGTATGCGCGCATTATCCACGCACGAGCCCAGGTGCAGCACCGGTGGGATGCCCAGCGCCTGGCACACGGCGCGCAAGCCGGGTCCCGCCTTCTCGGCAGCCTGCGGCGTCATCAACCCGGCTTTGCCGTCCGCCACTGCCGCGCAGCCCGTGACCACCACCAGGATGTCGTTCTCGATCAGGCGTTTGGTCAGCTCGGTGTGCCCCAGGTCCTGCTTGATCTTGGGATTGTTGCAGCCGACGATGCCCACCGCGCCGCGGATGGCGCCTTTAACGATCGCGTCGATCAACGGCTGCGGCGTGCCGCCCAGCGCCTGCAGGATGGCCTCGATCGAAAAGCCGCCCATCATCGGCACGGGGTCGGCGGGAATGAAGACCCGCTCCGGCACGCGCTTGCTGTAATTTTCCACTGCCAGGCGCACGATCTGCCTGCCGATCTCCAGCCCGCGCGCCGGGTCGAAGGAGATATGCTCTGCGCCAGGGAATTTGGCCTTATCGAAGGTGCTGACCACCTTGGTGTGGAAGCAGTGCGCCACCTCGGTCACTGCCGGCATGATGCACTGGTAATCCACCAGCATCAACTCGACCGCGCCGGTCATAATCGCCAGCTCCTGCATCAGGTGGTTGCCCGCCATGGGGATGCCCTTGCGCATCAGCACTTCGTTGCCGGTGCAGCACAGCCCTGCCAGGTTGATCCCTTGAGCGCCTTTGGCCTTCGCCAACGCCTGCAGCTCGGGATCCTGCGAGGCGGCAACGATCACCTCCGAGAGCACCGGGTTGTGCCCGTGCAGGATGATGTTGACGTGGCTGGGCTTGAGCACACCCAGGTTCACCTGCGACATTTTTGGCGTGGGCACGCCGAACAGCACGTCGGACAGTTCGGTCGCCAGCATCGAGCCGCCCCAACCGTCGCTCAGGGCGTTGCGCACCGAGTGCAGCAAAATGTTGACCCAATCGTTGTCCACCCCCATGTGAGTGCGGTGCAGGGTTTCCACGTTCTCCCAGTCCACACCGCGCGGCATCACCCCCAGCTTATGCCACAGATCCTGCCGCACCTGCGGGGCGCGCCGGCTCATGGGAAGCTGTTCACGGCGCATGCCGTAATCTTCCATCATCTCCCAGGCCAGCTCCTTGGCGATTTGCCGGTCGGATTTGCCATCGACCTGGATGTGATATTCGGCCGCCAGCAGGTGCAGCTTGGGTGGATCGCTGATCTTGTAGGCATCTGTCTCCCCCTCGCCGACATGGTGCAGGGTTTCCAGGATATCGCGCCCGTGGTCAGAGTGCGCCGATGCGCCGGCTGCCACCATGCGCGCCAGATTACGCGCCACGATGATGTCGGCATCTGCGCCGCACACACCCTTCTGCGGCCCATCGCCAAACGGATCCACCCGGCAGGGTCCCATGGCACAGATGCGGCAGCTTGTTCCCAGGTTGCAGTAGCCGCACTGCGGCTGCTGCGCTTCCAACCGGTCCCAGACGGTGGGGATGCCCTGGCTGCGGGCTACCTCCAGCATGGCCTGGGTATCGGCGTTGATGCTTCGTTTCTTATGTCCATTGCTGCTTATCACGGTCATGGTTCACACTCCCTTCTTGCCATTCTCGTTCAATCCGGTGACTACTGCGCCCCAGCCGCGCCAGGCGGCGACGTTGGCGGGCAGGTGCGCCGGGGTGTCTTCCGGCTGGGCGCCTGCCAGAACGGCGTGGGTGTAGCGCACGCGCTGCGCTTTGAGCACTTCGTTCAGCTCGCCAAACTCCAGGGCGCCCACCTTGCAGGCTTCCACGCAGGCTGGCTCGAGTCCAACCCGCTGGCGCTCGACGCACTGATCACATTTGATCGCTACCAGCGGGCGCTCCTGTGCTGCCGGCGAAGCGTGATAAGTGATCACGTCGAACGGGCACACCACCGCGCACATGCCGCAGGCGATGCAGCGCCCCTGGTTGATCTGCACGATTTCAGGGAATT
>JBGSTO010000016.1:0-14513 GCA_041736465.1 Anaerolineales bacterium
CCCTTAGTTGCATGCAGGTGTCAGGATGGTATCCGTGGCAGATGCGCTGATGCTCACAGTTTGTGAGCCTAAAATTGTACCCAGGAAAGGCATGCTCAATGGAAACTCAGAATATTCCACTTCGACCCGAATACCTTTGCCGGCGCAGGAGGCGCCATCTGGGAAACTGACGGATATCGCTACCACCGGATCGGCAGAGATAATCACCTCATCCTCTTCCGCAAACGCCAGGGATGAAGTACCAGAGCCAGATTCTTCGCTGGCAAGCACCTGCAAGACGTTGGAGCTGTCCATCACCCGCTCTTCGATGTTTGTAGTCATGTTTGGGTAAATGGAGCCATACATGGCGCCTTCCTGGGCGGCCTCGCGCAGCGCCATATAGGTGAATATTGCCCTGCCCAGATCCACCAGCCCTGCCAGCAGCAGCAGCAGCAGCGCCAGGCTCATGGCAAACTCGATGATGCTTTGTCCACGTTCGTTGCGTTTTTTCTCTACACTCATCTCTGCACCTCCTGAAATCACCGCTGAAGAAGCGGTATGTACGTTTGCCAGGCGCCATCATACAGGGCATTTCCCCAGCCATACATGTTCGTGCTGACCGTGGGATTCAAGCCCGCGCCATATTGGAAGATCATCGGCGGAGTAACGACGCCGCCGGCGCCATCTACCAGAGCATAACTGAGATAATTGCTCTGCTCGACCTCAGCCCAGGTTAGCGCTGCCCGTCCAAACCCATCCTGAGTCACCGATACCACACCGGGCGCGCGCCCTTTCGGCTCTGCCAGCAGTGTTGGAGGAACAATGACATCCATGGTTTGCCCGCCCAGCAGTGTATATTGCACAGCGCTGCCGTTGGGGACATTCCATGCCAGTACCACCGCGCCGTCCTTGAGCTGCACCCCATCTGCGGTAGACCCGTTGCTGCCATTGATAAGCGTCTCGGTTTTTACAATCGCTCCGCCGGCGTCCACCAGAAGATATGCACTCATATTCAGGTCATCCATCGGATCCACCGGATCACCTGGGTCCAGGCGCACAAAAGCCAATACGGATCGTCCATCCTCTAATGGAACTAAAGCCGGTGTTCTGTAGCGAATACCTCCGTGCTGGCTTTGGGTGATCGCCGCCGGCAGCTTGACCGCTGAGCCGTTCGAGTTGTAAACTGCCATGTAGACGTCTGAGCTGCTGCCATCCAGGTGAGAACGCTCGTCGTTCCAGGCCAGGAGGAAATGATCGCTTCCCACAGCGGCGATGCGTGGGGAGACGTAAACGGGCACATCGTAGTCATCCCGCCCGCGCCATTCGTCGTTGTCAGTCAGGCGCACGCCAGGTGCAACCACGTTCCCGCTGCTATCCAGCACACCAAAGTAAATGTTCTGGTTGGTGGTTAATCCCTGGGTAAGAATGCGCACCCAGATGGCGCCCACACGACCGTTTGGCAGCCCTGCCAGGGTCAGAAAACGGTCTTCGGTTTTCAAGATTGCCGTAGCGTTGTCGGTCAGCTTGCGCCCCGGCGCCAGCAGGTGACCAAAGCGATTCAGGATGGTGAACTCCAAATCCGTATTCACCAGGGTGAGCGTGTCAGAAATTTTTACGGTGGTGTTTTTCTCCCAGGCGTAGAAATAATTACCGCCCGGCATCTGCGTCATCGAAATATTGCTGCCGGTAAACTGCTGGTCGCTGATGCGCGGGCTGAAGCGCGTCTCCTGCCAGATGAGCTGCAGGCGCATACCCAGGGCGGCATCGAAATATGCCTGGGCAAAGGAAGCTGGAACGGCAGCCTGAAGTTCTGCTTCCGCCTGGTGCAAGCTATCCGCGTTCGAGGTGGAGCGCAGGCTGCCATGCACGAAGCTTCCAGCTCCTGCATTGGAGGGCGCCAGCAGCCTGACCTTGACCACCATCGCAGCGCCCTGGGCAAGTGAGCCGGTTTCAGCCGTATTTTCGCCGTGGGTTGTGCTCAAGGCGGCGCCGCTGGCATTGTAGAACTCGGCCTGCCAGCCGGGCTGGTCTGGCAGCCACTGGAGGGTGTACGAGTCGGCGCCCAACTCGCCGCTGTTAATAATCGTGAATGAAAGCTCAGCCTTTTGAGAGGTCGCGAACCCCGAGGTGTACACGGGTGTAATCTTTGCCCGGCGGGTAGCAGCAGGTCGCTTGAAACGCAGCGCAGCACCTGTACTCAGACCGGGGGCGTTATACAGATACTGCAGCCCATCCGAGCCATAACCGTCCTCGATACCGACCGTAGCCTCGGTCAATATTCCGTTCAGCTCGTGATATTGGAGTACGATGTCGCCGTTATCGTAAAGTACCGCCTGGAAAGTAACCAGATCACTGCTGCCAATACGGGCAAACTGGTTCCACTCCACCACAAAAGATTTACCCGCCGGGGAGCTCAGGGATTGTACGAAGACGCGGCTGATCTTGTTGCCATACTGGTCCACCAACATGATCAGGTCATCCCAAAAGGGTGCCACGAAATTATCCGGGTAGGTATCTCGAGGCATCGAGCGGTTGACAAATTCATCGCTCTCTCTACCAAAGTTGATCATACCGTTGGTAGATATGTACAGCTCAGAGAATGTCTGCTCGTAAAATTCAAAGTTGAAACCTATGGCGATCGGTCCAGCATAGTCATCATCACGGGTGGTGAAGTCCACCTGAGTTCCAGAGGTGGTTGTATCAATCCAGGCTGGCGCCTGGCTCTCAATCGTATATCCAAATAAATCGATTGCCACCGATTCGGCTGGAGAGATGCCCGGTTGAAAACGAGAGGCATCCGATTTGACAGGCTGATCCGGTGTGCCTGCAGGGCTGGGGCCAGGCTCGGCTGCCCAAACCGCGATTGTGGAAAAGCTGGCAGCCAGCAGGGAGGTTGCCAGCAGCATGTAGGTTATCCTGCGCAGAAGTTTCGATGACCGTCTCATCACAAGCCTCAAGGAATATTGGTAACTACGCTGATCACCTGGCAGTAAGGCCGGTCGAACGTCAGCTCGATCTGGTATACACCGGAATAGATTGCGCTGCCAAAGGTCAACACCAGCGGCGACTGGACATCCGGGAAGGTGCCGGTCCAATTGGGGAAGCGCGTTACCGAGGGTGGCAGCCAGGTCGTTTTGTCTGGTGGCGCTTCATCGATTCCAAGGAAGGTGATCGACTTCAGGTCTACATTTCCATCGGTAGGCCAGGACACGTAAATCTTGGTTACACCGATCGGTATCGTGGGGTTAGCGTTGGTTATCGTCCACTTTACCTTTTTGCGGTTAGGCTCCACCTCAACCACCAACGCACCAATCGGGCAAACCGGCGTAGGTGTTGGCGTGTAGGTAGGAGTGGAAGTGTTCGTTGGCGTGGGCGTCGGGGTATCGGTTGGGGTAGGCGTCAGCGATGGTCCCGGTGTAGGCGTATCCGTTTGGGTTGCCGTCGCCGTATTGGTAGCCGTATTTGTAGCCGTGGCTGTAGCCGTCGGTGTGCTGGTGCTGGTGGGCGTGGGAGTAATTGTCGGAGTGCTGGTAGTTGTCGGGCTGGGCCCGATGGTTGGCTGGCGCGTATTGGTGGGGTAAGGGGTGGGTGGGGTACCCAGCACTTCCACATCCTTGATGATTGTCCGGGCGGTAGTAGACGTAACCGGCACGGGAGGAATGTTGACCAGGGGGACAATCGGCTGGTAGTTAACCACCACGTTCACCCTGACGCGATCTCCCAATTCCACCACTTCGCCTCCCGGCGGGCAGGTGCTGGCAAAAACGCTGGTATCCGGTCCATGATCGTAACCGATCGAAGTGTTGGCTGCACTGACCCCAGCAATGCTGCCAACTCGCACGGCTGCAGCCCGCATGCCATCACAATCAAGATAGTGCGGCACACCGCCGCCGACATCACCTGCAGCCGAGCCATAGCGAGCTGCCTCGCGGCTGGCAGCCGAGACCATGCTGTAGACGAGCAGGAAGCGACCGACCTCGATCAAACCAAACATCACGAGCAGCAGCAGCGGTAAAACCAGGGCAAACTCAACCATGCCCTGGGCTTTTTGTTTCGTTCGATTGAGGGTTCGTAGGTATTTAGCCATTACATCCTTGCCTGTATTCTCTAGCCTTCCTTGCCGTGTACACGATACGGAGGATAATTCCAACCGTTTCGCTCTCCTTTATTATAACTAACAACGAATAAACAACGAAGCTGTTACGATCAAACGGGAAACTTTCAAATTCGATAGGCTTATTACCAAATATCGTTTTTATGTAATTTTTATTGCTTATTCTAGGGTCAAAAACCCAAGCCTGATCTCTGAAGACACAGGCCTGGGTTTTTTCTGCCCTCCCGGGGGGATCAGCTATTCGTCTTTTGTCTTCTTGGGCTTCGGCGTCTTGGTCGGCTTCGGCGTCTTGGTTGGCTTCTTCGTCTCGGTGGGTGTTGCAGGAGCCTCGATCGCCTGCTCGGTGGGGGTGGCTGTATAGGTGGGAATTCCACCGGTAGGCGTAGGCGATGGCGTTGCTGTCAGTTTTAGCTCCGGCGTTGCCGTTGGCGATGGCAGAGGGGTTGCTGTGCTGCTCGGCGCCAGTGATGGTTGTGGAGTGTCCGAGACAGCAATCACACCGCCAAGGGTAGGCGAGGGTACGTCAGTGGCAATCCCCGCACTACCTTCTATCTCCGCGATCAAAGCTTGCACCTCTAAGTCGCCCGCCGCGGCCATCGTCACACCGCGCTGCAGCTCTAGCCTAACTTCCGGCGAGCTGTTCTGCAGCAGGGCAGCGAACGCCAGGCTGCTGTTATTCAAAACCTGATCTAAAGAATGCCCCAAAGCTGCTGCCACAACCGGGCTGCGCTGGCGGATATCAAGGATCAGGTCAATCGCGCTCTGGATATGGCTCTCCATGCGGTCAAGAGTTGCTGCCAGCCAGGTTGTGCGTTCTAAGGCTGCGAGAAGCTGAGCTTCTCCAGCCCGGCGTTCGGCGTACAGAATATGCAAGCGAGCGTCTTGTTCCTGACTGAGCGTGACCGCAAGCCGGAGATCCTCAAGCGCTGTCTTTACCGGGTAGAGCCCCTCGCCTGGCAGCGAGGCAGTGGACACCACCACCACACCGCTGCCAAGGAAGAAAAATATCATCACCAATGAAAGGGTAACGGCCAATTTCAAGGCGCGCGGCTGTAAGCGAAGAAACTGGAGCAGATTAAGCCAGGGCTGGAACCAGGGGTTTGGAGGATGATTTCGCGGTATGTCGGCAACCATCGACTGCATGCGCATGCGAGAAGCTGTCAGGTAGCCGGGGCGCAGGTCGAAGCTCTGGCGGACGCCAGAGAGGAGAGCGGCTGCTTCCAACGCTGGACGCAGTTCAGGGTAGCCTGCAGCCAGTTCCGAGGCGCCGGCTTCTCCGGCTTCCATCGAGGCCAGGCAATTTTGTAGAATGTCTTCCATGTGTTCGTGATGTTCCGACATCTAAGCTACCCTGCCGAATCTTCCATAATTGCACGCAGCGCCGCAAGCGCGCGGTGCTGCAACACCCGTACGGCTCCTGGAGATCGTCCCATCACCTGGGCCGTCTCTTCAGGAGATAATTCAGCCAAAAAACGCAGCACCAATACTGAACGATAATCATCCCGCAGCTGCGCCAGTTGTTCACGCAGCTCGCTGCGCTCGAGACCCGCGCTCACCTTCTCTCCGGGGCTAAGATCGGTGTCATGTAAGCTCAGATCCTCAATGGACACCTGCCCACGGGCATGCCCGGACTGGCGGTAGTAGTCGATCAACAAGTTCCTTGCGATCCGGAAGAGAAATGCCGCAAAGGGCAGGCCTCGTTCCTGGTATCCTGGCAGCGAGCGCCAGGCTCTAAGGAATACCTCCGCCAGTAAATCTTCTGCATCCAGCCGGTTATCAAGGTGCGCGAACAAGAAACGGAATACGCGCGGCGCGTACAGCTCATACAACTCACCAAAGGCATGCGAATCTCCTGCGCGAGCCTGGCTCAGAAGCTGAACATCGCCAACCTCATCCCCGCCAATCATTCGCTCATCCTAAAAAACGTGCATAAATGCATTTTGTTACAATTTCCGCAAACATCATGGAGTTACAATAATGATAACACAATGAAAACCTCCCCACGAAATTATCCGTGGGGAGGTGATGACTTACCTGTTCGTAAATTCAGTGGTTTACGGGCGAGTGCCTTTTCCACCGGTACCGCCAGAAGGCTCCTTGGTCACAACCGGTTCTGGTTGACCGTAGCCATCTTCGGGCTGAGTAACCTCACCCTGATTTGCAGGACCGGCTCCGTTGCTGGGGCCATATCCGGCATCGGGCTGGGTGACCTCGCCCCCGTTCTGCTCGCCGGGGCCGTAGCTGTTGCCATCGCCTTGCGGATCACCGAAGGGACCAAAGGGGCCGTAGCCATCTTCTGGCTGAGTGACCTCACCCTGGTTTGCAGGGCCGGGGCCAGGGCCGGGGCCAGACTGCTGGCCGCATCCGGGGCAGTCGATGGTGTCGCTGATCACCTCTACCGGCTCGGTGCCGTCCAGCAGGGCGCCGCTCTCAAGCTGTTCCTGCGCCCAGCGCAGCTGGTTGCGAAATGCGAGCGGATCGGTGATGCCCAGTTCCGAGAGGCCGATCTGCAGCCTGCGCACCGCTACCACCCGAGCCATCACTGCGCCTACGTCATCGGGCTGCTTGGTGTGACCCATAATCCTATCGCGGTCGTGCTGGCGGATGTGTACCCCGATAACCGCCAGGGCGCTTACCATATCGCTATCCGGCAGCTGGCTTGCCAATTCCAGCGCATGGAACACCTGCTCCTCATAGCGGCGGGTGAGCGGCCCCATCGTATTCTCGGTCAGCTCGCCGGCATTCTTCTCGGCATTTTCACGCGCGAACGCCAGTATTTCCTCGCTGCGCCGGTCTGCATATTCCACCAGCAGATCGATTTTCTCTGCGGTCGAACCAGCCAACCCAAGGCGCACATCCTCGCTCAAAAGCTTCACGCCATACAGTGCATCGTCGGGCATGCTGTCCTGTGCAGCGTACACTGTAATGCCTGCTCCGCCAAAGAGCATGCTAAAAACCACTACCATACTTGTTAGGACTGTAAACATTGAATATCGCTCCTTTCTTCTAATTGGACTGCTCACTTGTTCAAACCACTCTTTAAGACGCAGTGGGAGCGATGAAGATACGATGGGATTTAGCCCTTTCTTTTTTGCAAGGGTTCCGGCTTCCGCCAGGAAGCGCGCCCGTCCCAGCGCAGCCTTGTGCTCATTGCGCGATGGGGTGTCTTTCAAAGCGCGCAGGTGTTCTACCACCTGGTGTTCGAACTGCTCTTGATTTGATGTCATTGTCCAACCTCCGTCACCAGTATGCGCCGCAGCGCGCTCAATGCCCTGTGCTGTAGGGCCTTCACTGCCCCAATGGGCTTATCCAGAGCGGCTGCAACATCCTGATTTTCCATATCCTCAATAAATCTTAAGATGACAACTTGCCTTTGTTCTGGTGTTAGCAGCCGCAGCGCAGCACGCACTCGTTCTTGATCGATATTGTCTCCAACCACCTCAGACGGATCTGGATCATCCCCGGCCTGATAGGTGTAATCGAGGGAGATGGCAGGCGGTGGTTGGCGGCGAAAGGTATCGGTGATCCAGTTATGCGCGATCCGGTACAGATATGCCTGCAAGTGCTCCTGCGGGCCGGCACCGTTTCTCATGGCTTTCAAGAAGCGGCTGAACGTATCTGCTACACAATCTTCTGCCACATCATCATCGGCTAACAGGCGCACCGCGTAGCGATAAAGCTTTGGGCTGTAGGTGTCGTATATCTCAGCCAAGGCTTGCTCTTCAAAATTTCGGGCGCGCTGTAACAGAGTCTGTTCATCGCTCATCTTGTCACTCTATATGACGCCAGAGTTCGCTGAGAGATACGGCCTGGCGTGAAATTACTGACTAATTCTCTCTGATCTGGTCAATTTGCAAGTTTGCCCTATAAATCATCGCCATTTCATTATACGTCTCTAAGCCGCAAACCGCCAAAGCCTCGATGATATAATTTGATTGCCTGATCATGAATACAAGCCCCTTCCCACCCTTGAACATTGTCCAACTGCTTCGCCAACACGGGTTACGCCCGGACCCGCGCCTGGGGCAAAATTTCCTTATCGACGAGACTGCCCTGCTTAAAGTTGTTCAAGCCGCAGAGATACAACCCGGTGAAACGGTTCTGGAAATCGGCCCGGGGTTGGGCAGCCTCACCCGCCACCTGGCGCGTGCCAGCCGCCAGGTAGTAGCGGTGGAACTGGATCACCGTCTGCTGCCGCTGTTGAGCCAGGTGCTGAGCGAGTTTCCGAACACGAAAATCATTTCTGGCGATATCCTGGGGTTTGACCCGGCAGAAATTATTCCTGCCGGCGAGTACCTGGTTGCAGCCAATATCCCGTACAATATCACCTCGGCATTAATCCGCCACCTGCTAGAAGCTGGCCGCCGCCCAAGCCGGGTGATTCTGACCGTGCAGCGCGAAGTGGCAGAACGCATCTGCGCTGTGCCGGGCAGCATGAGCTTATTAGCCTTGAGCGTGCAATTATACGGCCTGCCAAGAATCCACGCCCGCATTCCGGCAGGCGCCTTTTACCCGGAGCCGAAGGTTGATTCGGCTGTGGTTCGCGTGGATCTATACCCAACCTCCCGGCTAACTCCACCGCAGGTGCAGAGCTTCTTCCGGCTGGCAAAAGCGGGTTTCAGCCAAAAACGCAAGACACTGCGCAACGCCCTTTCTGCCGGGCTTGCCTGGCAGCCCGACCAGGCAGCCGAGATGCTTCAATCCGCTGGCATTTTGCCACAAAGAAGAGCCGAGACGCTTTCGCTGGAAGAGTGGTATGTTCTGGTAGATGCTTTCACTGGTATACAGTCCCGACTTGCAGGCTAAATTTCAGGCAAAAAACAAGAAGATAATTGCAGCCAGGAAACGCAAGCCAGCGCTCCACCACAGCATCGAACGGATGCCAAGCCACTCGACCAGCACAGGACCAGACAGCGAGCCTACCAGGATGCCAAAGTTGAGCACCAGGTTATGAATAGCCATGTGCGCCGGGCGGTCATCTTCCGGCACGCGTTCCATCAGGCGATTGAGCAGTCCGGCGTTGGTCAGCGCCCACATCACCCCGCCGATGAGAGATGCAACCATATATAAACTCACATCCCTTGCCAGTGTATTGACCATCGGGTATAAACCGTACAAAAAGGCTCCCAGGATCAATACCCCGCGATGGCGCAGGCGATTCGTCAGCGCCGTTACAGTGAATGAAGTCAGCATCATGGACACAAAAAACAGCGCCGAGCCAAGACTGATCTGCCCATCGGTTAAGTTCAAATCACGCACAAAAAATATGGGAAAGATTGGAATGGGCAGGTACTGGAACGTGTAAAACGCCAGGTAGGATAACATGAACAGCCCAAAGGGGCCGCGCAGCACGTCCAGGCGCAGCAGGGGTTTGCCGCTCCCACGGGTAAGATAGCGCAGGCCGGCCGGCAAGCGAAAAGAGTCCGTAAAGCGCAACAGTCCAGGCCTAGCAAAATCCAGAATCGGCTTTCCAACGCGATTGGGTGTCGCGCCGGTCAAGCGCAGGCGCCCTAAATGATAACTGCTCATCAGCGCGCCCAGCACACCCAGAGCAAAGACAAATTGGTAATTTAATGGAAAGGGCAGGCGATCCAATATCTGCCCGCAAGCGAGCGAGGTGATGATCATGCTTACCGCAAGCAATACATTACGCCGCCCCACCACCATAGCTCGCCAGGCAGGCGCCACCAGATCGGCAAACATGGCATTGAATGCAATCGCCAGGATGGTGCCGGGCACCGAAATCAGCAGCGTAACCAGGATCAAGACCCAGATTTGCACCTGTTCACCAAAGAGAGCTGGCAGGGGTATCAACACAAGGTAGCCCAGGCGTCCGGCAACCGATGTCCAATACGATACGCTCACATTGCTGCGGCCTTCCAGCCAACGCCCTGCCGGCAGCGATAGCGCCAGGTTCACAATGCCCGGGCCTGCGCTGATCAAACCAAGGTGGAAGCTGCTGGCGCCTTGCCGTGCAGCAAACACTGTCATGAATGCCATTAAGCTGCCCGCCAGCACACCAAACCAGAAAACATCTGCATACAGATGCCGGAAATTAGAGCGTTCCGCTGGAGTCAGGCCTTCTGCTGTCATCGGGGGAATTTTATCGCTGTTTACTGGTGCAAGCCAGGCTTGCCGCGTACCTCGTCACCCCAATGCGACGGGTAAAAGTTGATCACACCATGAGGGTCACGCAGTAGGATCCAGGCCCTTCACTTCGTTCAGGATGACCGATCAATAAACGATTACCGCTTCAAATCACGATATTCCAACAGCATTTGCCAGACACGCACCGCGGCTTCTCTCTGAATGCTGAAGGACATCTTGGATTGGCCCCACTTTCGATCCGCAAAATAAAAGGGGATTTCGCAAAAACGAAAACCCAACCGGTGTGCCAGGTAAGTCATCTCCACCTGAAAGGCATACCCGTTCGAACGCACACGCTCCAGCGGCATAGACTGCAGGGCTGAGCGCCGCCACATCCGATAGCCGCCAGTAGCATCGCTGATTGGCAGCCTGAGGATGCTGCGGGCATAGATATTCCCAAATGCCGATAAGCTTCTGCGCCACAGCGGCCAGCGCCGGTCCACGCCGCCGCCGGGCACGTAGCGCGAACCCAGGGCTACATCGGTGTTTTGCAGCCCATCCAGCAAATCCCTGAGCAGCTCAGGTGGGTGTGAGAAATCGGCATCCATCTGGGCAACAGCTTCTGCACCAGACTGCAGCGCCTGGCGCATGCCCTGGATATAGGCTGTGCCCAGTCCATGTTTGCCTGGACGATGTAAAACGTCCATCTGCCCTTTGTGCTGGCTGCTGAGGTCGTCCGCCAAATGACCGGTACCATCCGGGCTGTTGTCGTCCACGACCAGAATTTTCGCCCCCGGGATTTCGAGATTAAATATCTGAGAAACCAACGTTGGCAGGTTCTCCGCCTCGTTGTAGGTAGGAATGATAATAGTTAGCTGCACAGAAAATCCTAAAGGCGTGCGCCAGACAGTGCCTGCTTCAAGCTCTCCAGGTCGGCAATCCCCTGGTCGCCAGCAGCCAGACTGCCCATGCTCACGGCCAACTTCTTCCCCGGGTAATTATTCTGGGCGCGATCGCGCAGTGGATAGAAGTAATCCAGCGATTGCTCTAACCGGGTGCGTATGCGCTCAGCCAGACCCGGTAAAGCAGCCGGGGTGGTGACAATGGCGAAATCGGTATCGCGTAGGTGGCCGATAAAATCACCCGGGCCACCGAGTTCTCTAACCGCGTTTTTGATCATCAGGCTTACCGCACGCAGCACATCATCCGAAGCCACGAAGCCGTACGCGTCTCGAAATGCATCAAGATTCTCGAAAGTGACCCGCAAGATATTCCATCCGCTGCTGTGCAAGCACTCTTCCAGACGCTCGTCCATCAAAGCGGCCTCAGGCAGCCCCGTGACAGGGTTATTGAGCACTCCGGAGGAGAAACGCCGCAAAGCGTTGCGAACCCGCAGGCGCAGTTCTTGGATATCAAAGGGCTTGGTGATGTAATCGTCAGCCCCCAGCTCCAGCCCCAACAGGCGATCATCGCGGGCGCGTTTTTCGGTCAAGAAAATGATGGGGATATTTTCGGTGCGGCGGCTGCTGCGCAGCCGGCGGGCTACTTCATATCCATCGATATCAGGCAGGCGGATATCCAGGATTACCAGGTCGGGGCTTTTCTGCCGGCAGGCATGCAGTGCATCTTCACCCCAATGCACGGTGATAGTCTCATAGCCCTGCACGTGGAAGTATGCACTGAGCATATCTGCCACGTCAGGATCATCCTCGACGACGAGAATGAGGGGCGTGTCTCTGGACAATGCAGCCGCCTAGCTGATGGGCACTTTCTGGATAATGAACTCGCAAACCTCGTGCCCCATCGCCATACACTGCGATTCGTTGACACGGAATTCATTACCACCAGATACCCACTTAAGGCCTTCCTGAAGCAGGCCTACAGCGATAAAGCAAACAGGTTTATCGGACGCAGATCTCCCCCAACATACCGGGCAGCGATGAATGGTGTAGACGAAATCGGTTTCTCGTTCATGCACGGTAGTGTACTGGTCGCTGATCTGGCTGAAGATCTTTGCCATGGCAGGAATACCGATCTTCATCTTGGCGCTCAAAGGCAAAACTTTGAAGGCCAGATCACCCGCACCCGCCAGTGCGCCAAAGTTGCGTAGAGAGTCGGCAAAAGCCGCACGTCCCACGCGCAGTGCCAGACCACGACCGCCGCGCGGCCCATACATCTCTTCCAGGGCAAGATTGAATGCAGACAAGTCCGCAAAATCAAACTCGCGCCGCAGATTGTCAGGGGGGAGGTTGCCAATCAGGTGGCTCAGGTGCGCAAGATTTAAAATCGCGTTCAGGCCGTTCTTGCCCATCACCTCTTCCAGGGCTTTGATTGTGATAAGCGCCATTTTATTGGCGTAATGGTACCCGCTCTTTGGAATAGGTTCCATATGATTACACCACCTCAGATCAGCTTGGCAAGGTCTTCCGTAGCACGGCGCATGTCCAGAAAGATCAGGCCCAGTTTGGCCTGTTCACGCGCCAGGGCGGTCAGCACAGCTTCCTCTCCGACCGACATCAAGATCACGTATCCGTTCTCCCCCTTGATGTACACCTGGTCTAATGAGCCGCGGCCAAGCTCATTCGCAATTCGCTCTCCCAGAGAGAGCATGGCAGCCGACATAGCTGAGACGCGGTCTTCTTCAACTTCTCTGGGCAGCGCAGAAGCGATGCTCAAACCATCAACGCTCACCACGGCTGAAGCTTCAATATCCGGAGAAGATGCCTGCAGGTCGCGCAACCTGTCTACCATCATTTGGGAGCGTGATTTTGTCAATGCGGTCACTCCTTATTAATCAATCATTGACCCGCTTTTCAGACCAGCACGAGGGTCAAGAAAAAATTCCATTAATTTTGTATTGGCGCAAAAAAAAACAAATCGAATTAGCTTAGAGTACCATAAATTTAGCACAGGCATGCCTTTGTGTCAAGCAGCAAGGATTATAATTATAGGGTTTGAGCCTGGTTCTAACAGGGATGTAAAGTCCGCCAGGCTCCTTCCCGAATAGAAATCGACCCAATCCCGTGCAAGCGCACCCTCTTGCTGCTGCACGGGTAAATCGACTACAGGAGTTTTTTGTGATGAGTAGGAAAGCACACATTCTGTACCTGCTGCTTCTCACCTTGACAGGCAGTATTCTGTTAGCCGCGTGCGCACCGGCAGCCTCGCCCCAACTGCCTGCAGCCGAACCGGTCACGTTAAAGATGGCCTTGCTGCCGATCTTAGACGCTGTCCCCGTTTTTGTCGCCCAGCGAGAAGGCCTGTTTGCGAAGCACAACGTAAACGTGGAGATCATCCCGGTTGGCTCCGCCCCGGAGCGGGATCAGGTGATCGCGGCCGAACAAGCGGACGGCATGGTAAACGAGATCGTCTCCGTCATGCTGTACAACCGGGAACAGGTGCAAGTGCAGATCGTGCGCTATGCTCAGGCTGCCAGCCAGACCACTGCCCATTTCTATATCCTGGCGTCCTCGCAGAGCGGCATCACCGATGTGTCCGGTCTTAAAGGCGTTGAAATTGGCATTTCCCAGGGCACCGTTATCGAATACCTGACCGACCGGTTGCTGCAGTCCGAAGGACTCGCGGCAGAGGACATCAAGACGATCAACGTTCCCAGGATACCGGATCGCTTGAACTTGCTGTTATCCGGCGAGTTGAATGCGGCCGTGCTGCCAGATCCATTCGGTTACCTGGCAATGCAGCAGGGTGCAATAAATGTGTTGGATGCCAGCCAGCATCCCGAATTCTCCAACAGTGTGCTCACCTTCCGCAAAGCGGTGATCGATCAGCACCCTGAGGCGATCCGCGGCTTCCTGGCAGCCGTCGAAGAGGCGATTGCATTGATCAATGCCGACCCAGCCAGGTTCGCCAGTGTGCTCACCGACCAACAGCTGGTGCCCCCAACAGCCAGCGGCTTCAGTGTACCTTCCTTCCCGACTGCTGCTGTGCCTTCGCAGGCTCAGTGGGATGACGTGCTGGTATGGGCTAAAGAAAATGGCCTGTTGGATCAGGATGTCTCTTACACCGGTTCGGTCGATGCTTCTTTCCTGCCATAACTAACCCGCGATCCCCATTGGGCTGTCCAGTTCGACCGGGCAGCCCAAACTCTCGCCTGGTAAATCATGATCCAGCTCAACGCACTCACCTACGGATACCATTCCGGCGTTCCACTGTTCGAAGCCTTCACCTGGGAGACGCGGCCGGGCGAATCCTGGGCGGTGCTCGGCCCATCAGGCTGCGGCAAAACCACCCTGTTGTACCTGATCGCTGGACTGCGCTTTCCCCAGGCAGGGCAGGTTCGGGTAGATGGCTCCGAAATCCAGCGCCCGCGCCC
>JBGSTO010000029.1:0-5718 GCA_041736465.1 Anaerolineales bacterium
AGAACCTATCCGAAAAATAGACCTTGAAAAAGGGGACGGGACCTGCTAAAACAGGATTCGCCAAAATCCACTGAAAGCAGGAACCCGTCTCCATGAAAAAGGATAGCACAAAACCGAAGAAAGCGAAACCGTATCGAATTCCGACAAAACTTTGGAAATTTCTGAAGAAACATCTGCCGAAACCACCCAAGGTCAAAGGGCCGGGTCGACCAAGGGTGAATAACCGGAATGTCATCGATGGCATTTGGCATGTGCTTTGGACAGGCTGTCAATGGAAAGCGATTGAGCGAGACTGGTTTGGTGTTTCGAGCAGTGTCTTGCATGAGCGGTTTCAGACCTGGCAGAAGGAAGGATTATTTGACAAGTTGTTCAAAAAGATGGTTCGGTACTACTCCAGAGAGCAACGCATCGGCTGGAAATGGTAATCGGTCGACAGCATGATGTCTCCAGCGCCGTTAGGCGGTGCGGATACTGGCAAGAATCCGACGGATCGGGGTAAATCCGGGAGCAAGATCCATATTTTGGTCGATGAAAGAGGTGCGCCATTAGCCGTTTACATCACGGGTGCTAACCAACACGATAAATGGTCCGCCGATGACCTGGTGATTTCCATTGTCGTCAAGCGACCTTACTCCGAACAACACTTTTGTGCGGACAAAGGCTATGACTCTGCGGATGTTCATCAGTTCATCCAGGTGAAGAATTATGTTGCTCATATTAAACATCGCCGACGGAGAAATGAACCCAAGCAGGGTGAATGCCCAATCCCGGGTGAACTGAGATTCCCGGCTCGACGATGGGTTGTTGAAAGAACGTTAGGATGGTTAGCCAAGCGTCGAAGCATTGCGACCCGATGGTGCAAGAAATCAGAGAACTGGCTCGCATTTGTGAAACTCGCTTGTGCGGACATCCTACTAACTGGAATTTTCGGATAGGTTCTAAGTCTATCCCGTGCTATTGGCATTGCAAACAGCAGGCCGTTACTATTCGCGGTAATCATAAGAGGGGAGAGATCCTCTCTAACCCATAACACATTGGCATGCTGTGTAGAAGATCCAAGCGTTCGAGTAATGGGAGCTGAAGGCCTCTGAAGCCAAGACTGAACTATCCAGGCTAACCCTACCAATACAATGAGAAGCACCTATAATCGGCGCTGGGACAACCATACGTAAATTCGGTGTGTTGAATACATAGTGTAAACGTTATCCAAACCTGCTTACTGGACAATATATTTGTAGGGATTGCATGGATTGGTTTGATACTGATGGTAATATTGCTCAAAAAGATAGGCCGCAAGCAGAACAGGGTGTGGCTGGTCGTCGTAATGGTGCCCGTCTGCTGAAACGAGCGGATAGAGTCGCGTCGCGTAGACATTTTCTAACGGGCGCCTACTCATGTATTCTAATTGCAACAAGCTCCTGGCTATCACCAAAGTAAACGAATATCCTTCCGGCGGATGCCCCTATCCAGTAGGCCTTTGACCTTGGACCACTTTGCGTTTCAAATGGTGCAAATGTCACCGATCCGAGAGCCGTGCCACTGTTAGCATCTAGAGTAACGAGGACGCCGTCGGTCCGAAGAGCGTAGAGCACGCCATCCATGACAACAATGTTAGATAGAAGCTTCTCGTTATATTCCCATACTAATGCACCTGTGGTAGTGTCGTAAGCCTGAATAGTTGGATAGGTCCCCAGCGCGACGATCAGGCGTTGTTCGTGAACGATGGGCCATCCTGATACCCTATTCATGTTATTCATATCCACCCGCCAAAGCGTCGTCATGTCCGGGAAATTCACCGCCCATAGTTGACCGTCGCCAATCCAGTAATCAACCTGTGGGGAACGAAAAAACATGAATCCCGAGTCCGATTCTATCCTTATTGTGATCAATTCAACCAATTCTCCATCATTTCGATTGTAATATCTCAGCAACTGTGTAGGAATAAAAAAGTTGGTCTCGGTTGAATAGACCAGAATGTTGTCTTCCAATGGTGCAGGATGAATCTGATACCCTGTATGATCGCGGAGATCTTCGCTCTCCCAATTCAATTCGCCAGTTGAAAGATTCCACGCCAGAATATTCCAATTGACTGCAAGATAAAGATAATCCTCGTGCATGAACATCGAGTGTGGGTAAGGGATGTCTTCAAAGCGCCGGATACGCTCACCTGTACGAGTATCAAGAACAATGACGTGCAGCTTATCCTCCTCTTGTTCAAAATAACTCAGATAATATTGTGTTGCTTCCATCCCAGCAGACATGCCTCCGTACAGCATACTCGTCTGCGGCTTACGCCACAATTCTTGAGCAGGTAAAGTCATCGAGGCTATCTGCTTTGCAGGTAAATTTTGATCGATGGTTTCTGTAGGGATGCCTCGATTGCACGAGCTCATCAGAATTGCCGATAGAAGCAGTGCCGTAATCATATGAAGACAGTATGTTTCACGTAGGCATAATCGGCTGAGATATTTACTCATTGAGAGTCAGCTCCCTGCATACTATCCCATAATATAGCCTTTTCAATCCACTCTTCCGTGAAACCATACCTGCTCTCAACCTCCCCCGCACTGCTCAACAACCCTCCATACGGCTCATATTCCTTCGCCAGGCGCACCTCGCCGTTTTCCTCCACCCACTGGCGCACCGAACCGAGTGCGTCGCCCATGTAATACTGCCAGCCCTCCGCATCCTGCTCGGCGATGCGCCGCAGCCCATACAGGTAGCTGTCCATCCCATCCGAGAGAACCTGCGTCAGACCTCCCGCCTGGTCGACGATAAAATCGGTCGTCTGAACGTCCACCGTTTGCTGCATGCGCTCGCCCAGGCCATTGTAGGCATAGGTCGCAGAGATCCCCTCCTCCCTCATCTCTACCAGCCGGTTGGCGCGATCGTAGACATAACTGTACACGCCATCGTCGAGCAAGCTGCCATTGTTGTCCCAGGTGTAGCTCTGGCCGTTGACGCTGGTCAGGCGATTGGCAGAATCATACACGTACACGTCCGGATTGCCCTGGTTGAGGCTGCTGGTTTGCGTCAGCCGGTTGCCAACGGGATCATAGGTGTAGTGGAAGTATACTCCATTGTCGTAGTCCGCCGCGGTCAGGCGATTCAGGGGATCATAAGTATAGGTGATAACATTCGTGACGCTTATCGCCAGGCTCAGCTCCAGTGGAGCAAAGGCAGCGTCTGGTTGCGGGATACTGGCTCGCCGGGCCAGCTCACCTTCCAGAATGCTTTCATATGGCTTGCCCGCCAGCTCCGCTTCGGTTTGCCAGATCTCTTCCTGGGTATCCAAAACGCGCAGGAAGAGCAGCCAGGCCAGATGTTCAATAGATTCCATCACCCCCGCCGAAGTCATTATCACGGCGCAGGATTTTACAGGCCTGTAACATATCGTTGGCGAGGGTTTCGCGGGTTTGTTCGTTGGTTAGAGCCACAATGTCACTCCCATATGGATGAGATCAATGATTGAACTTGCGGTAACAAATCAGCAGCCGAAGGCGCTTCTGGCACAAAGGGCAGAAGCTGCTGCAACCATTCTGAACTGGCTACAGTCAGCAAGTCTTCAGACATGAAATCTTGTGGAGAGGCAAAGGAGACTCCCCTGATCGCGCACTTTTCCGCCAAAAGAGGGATCAGGTCGGGCGATTTCAATCCGGGAACCTGCAGCAGATTCCACAGGTCGTAATAATCGCGGCAAATCCGACTGGCGCCCCAGCCCTTCTCATGCAACCGGGCTTTGCTTTGTAACAAGGCGCGCATTTTTTCCGCGGTGATTTCTTTCAGGGAATACACTGGGATATGCGTTTCAAATTCCTCAGCAAAACCGTGCAGCACGGGGCGAGTATTTACCGGCGTGAAGATTGGTTCATCCACCGTTATTTCGACTTTGAGCCGGCACAGCGGTTGGCGCTGTTCCGGGAATTGCACCCGAACTAAGTACGATTTCTGCTCGCCTGGGTGAGGTTGTTTCAGAATGAGCGGCTCAAAGGCAACCTGAAAAGGCCCGCGTTCGTTCAACATCTCGTTTAGTGCGTGAACGACCAGATCCATCAATAGATCGATTCGCGGAATAGGACCCGGCACCCAGGTCGAATAATCCAGGTCTTCAGAGAACCGGTAATCTGCAAAATAGAGCTTTTTTAACGCCGTACCGCCTTTTAACACCAGGTTCTCCCCCAGCTCGTTTGTGTGAACGATGGCAGCCAGCAGGTAACTCAAGGCATAGTCCTTTTCAATAATATACTGTTGGATTCGTTTTTGCCGGGCAACCGAGCGGATTAACTGGGGGACGTTGGGCATTTAAGACCTTTTCAGATTTTCATTGATTTGCCAGGATGAATCAATATTTCCACTGCGTGGCTGATTTGGATCCAATAAGACTGTTCCTGTAACAGGGTAATTCATCAATGGAAGGATCAGGTTGGCATCAGCTCCCATTCTTTCCAGCAACCACCCCAGGCGCTTAATCACTGTACCTACATCGTACCGTAAAGCATAGTCAACTAACCGGGGCAGATCAATCTGCGAAAGCGCTCCTTCCATAATTTCACTGGCGGCACTAATCCCTCCAAAGAGTTCGGGGCGCCCGATTAAATCCAAAACCGTTCGCTCACGGTCTGTGACGTTCACCTGAGACCAAGAGTTTACCCAAAACTTTTGAAATCCCCAGAACCAATCCTTCTTGACATAGATGAATTCAAATTCCAGGTCAAAAGCCCGCCAGGAAGCTCTTCCTCTAGGGCGATAAGCCTTACCCTGACGCATTTCTGGGGTGACGACTTTGACCGGCGTTGATGCCTGTATCATGGTTGGGTTTTGGTTTGAGAAACCGTGATGCGCCAACGCAGACCAATGACTGATCGCCATAGGGCGAACCAGTGCATTTGCAATGGCGAAAGGTGGAATATCACCAGAATAGAGAGGGGTTTTTACTGCATACGTTCCACGCTTAAGAATATCAATCCAGCCAGATTGAGCGAGCTTACTGACCAGCTTTGTGATTTGCTTGGGAGCCAAGCTTTGATGTTCAGGCAGAGATGAAATCTGCTCAAGCGTGAAGATTGGGCCGAACTCATTAACGGCTCTTTCAAGAAGCTGAACTCCCTGAGAATTTGAATAAGATGTCATCGCCTCTGGCATGAAAATATTATACTTCCATAATCTCTTTTCGGGGCATTATGGAAGCAATTAATTTCAGCAATAGATTCTGCGCTGAAGTTCGGCTAACTTCTCCTGGAGTACAGGCATTGGTCGGTGTTTGTCCACTGCGGGCACAAATTAAGTGAGCGCGGAAGGACTCGAACCCTTAGAGTTTATTCCCCCATCACCTGAAAAATCAGCTCCCGCCGCCGCGGGCGGTTATCGAAATCCACATAGATGATTTGCTGCCAGGTGCCCAGGATCAAGCGCCCGTTGGCAAACGGCACGCTCAGCGAAGCTCCCAGCAGCGCCGAGCGCACGTGGCTGTGACCGTTGCCGTCCCCCCAGGCCGCATCGTGGGCATACTCCCGCTTAGCCGGGATGATCTCGTCCATCAGCCGCTTGAGGTCCTGCAGCGCGCCGGGCTCATACTCTATCGTGGTCACGCCGCTGGTGGAGGATGGGCAAAAAACCGTGACGATACCGTTGGCAAGCTCAGACTGGAATACCGCCCGCCCGACTTCTTCGGTAATGTCGATCATGTCGGCATGACCGCGGGTAGAAAGTGCGTGCGCA
>JBGSTO010000055.1:0-2158 GCA_041736465.1 Anaerolineales bacterium
CATCAATCCGGATGATCTGGAGATCACCTTCAACAACAACACCCTCACCATCCGCGGCGAAGTCAAGTCTGAGGAAGAAACCGAAGGCACCCGCTACCACCTGCGCGAGCGCCGCTACGGCAGCTTCACCCGCTCGATTACCCTGCCGCGCGGCATCCAGGGTGACGCCATCGAGGCCAGCTACGAGGCCGGCGTGCTTGCCCTGCGCCTGCCCAAGGCCGAAGAACTGAAGCCCAAGCGCATTGCAGTTCGCAGCGGCGAAACCCCCATGATCGAAGGCAAAGCCAAATCGGTCGTCAGCAAGAACTAAACCAAACAACGTTACTTGCCTTTCAGGCATCCAGCCGCAGCGGTGGGAAAATATTCCCACCGCTGCGCTTTGTTTTGGGCTGATAAAATAGCCCTATGCAGCTGGACACATTTCGAACCCTTTTAACGCCCGTCGGGTTGGATGCCCTGGCAGCCGCACAGGCGCTGCAGCCGCGTGAGGTTGATTTCCTGGCACACTTTCAAACGCTTTCCCGTTCATACCCGCCCGATCTTGCCCGGGCAGGGTTAGAGATTGCCATCCTGCGCCGGGAGGCTGAAAGCAAATTCCCCTTCGCATCCAAACTGTACCTGACCCGCCAGGCTTTAGAGCAGGCATCCTCCTGGGAGGCATCTTCTTACCGCGCCAGGCGCTATGCCGGGTTCCGGATGGCGGTTGATCTGGGCTGCTCGGTGGGAGGCGACTCGCTGGCGCTGTCTCAAAAAGTCCCGCTGCTGGGCATCGATCGGGATGAGCTGCGGCTGGCGATGGCGCAGGCCAACGCCGCCGCCTTGGATATGGCGGAGCGGCTGTGCTTCGTGCGAGCAGACCTGCTCCGATCGCTGCCGCTGACTCCCCAGGGCAAGGATGTCGCTCTTTTCTTCGACCCTGCTCGCCGTACGGAAAGCAAACGCGCCTTTTCAGTGCGCGACTACCAGCCGCCTCTGGAAGTGCTGCGCCGCTGGCAAGGTCGCTTCCCTGCCCTGGGGGTCAAGATCTCGCCGGGGGTTGATCTGGCTGAGCTTTCAAGCTACGCGGCAGAGGTCGAGTTTATCTCGCTGCGCGGCGAGCTGAAGGAGGCCGCCCTGTGGTTTGGACCGCTGCGCACAGCCTGGCGGCGGGCGACCCTGCTGCCGGGTGGGGATACGCTGACTGCAAATTCCTCAGCACAGCACGAGCCGCTGCCGCTGAGCGTACCGCTGGCATACATCTACGAACCGGATCCGGCAGTGCTGCGCGCCGGGCTGGTGGCTGCCGTGGGCTGGCAGCTTCAGGCCAACCAGCTCGACCCGGACATCGCTTACCTGACCGCGCACCGGCGTCTGCCCACACCCTTTGCGCGCTGCTGGCAGGTGGAAGACTGGCTGCCGTTCCAGTTGAAACGCCTGCGCGCTCACCTGCGAGAGCGCGGCGTGGGGTTGGTGACGGTCAAAAAACGCGGATCGCCGCTCCAACCGGAGCGGCTGATCCATGATTTACGGCTTCAAGGGGCAGAAGAGAGGGTGCTTTTTCTGACCCATCTGCAGGGCAAACCCATTGTGGTGATTGCGCGCCGGATCAATCCCCCTGAGACTCAATGAACACGGGCAGGTGGCCCAGGGCAATGATGTGGTTCCAGCTATCTCGGTCGCCCTCGGTGAAAATGGCAGCTTCGCCCACCACCTGAGCGCCGGCTTTTTCCATCAAGAGCTGCATGCCAGCCAGCGTTGAGCCTGTGCTGATCACGTCGTCCAGCAGCACTACCTTGCTGCCACGCACCAGGTTGTGGTCTTTTTCATCCAGGAAGAGCATCTGGGGCGCTCCGGTCGTTATCGACAGTGTTTCGGCTGAGAGCGCTACACCCATGTAAGGCTTGTACACCTTGCGCAGCACCACGTAAGGTTTGCGAGCAGCTACCGACAATGCATGCGCCAGGGGGATGCTTTTGGCTTCCGCAGTTGCCAGGATGTCATAATCCAGATTCGCCAGGCGCTCCGCCAGGGCTGCGGCGCAAGCCTGCACCAGCTCGGTGTCACCCAGTATGTTGAGCACAGCAATGCGCACGCCAGGCGCAACCTCGAACAGCGGCAGCTCTCGGCGCACACCGGCGACATTGACAGCATACGTATCGCGATGAACAGGCATACAGGC
>JBGSTO010000109.1:0-5716 GCA_041736465.1 Anaerolineales bacterium
GAAGCGAGGTACATTGTTCCACTCCAGCACGATGAAATCGTCGACATTATCCGTGACGACGGCGATGTACCAGTTGCCCGCAGTGGTCAGGTCCAGGTCGGTCCACCAGGGCGCCAGCAAGTTGTTAGGTGCAGACACGCCGGGCAAGGACTGGTTGGCCCCGCCGGTTGTTACACCGCTGGCTGCTCCAACTTCCACGGTACCGTTGACCGACCAGATGATCTGGGTGTAGGTCTGGTCAAAGTAGTTGAAGGCCGGAACATTGTAGAGAAAACCACCATCATCCGAATTGGTAGGCAGGGATGCAGGCGCTACACCCAGCGAGGCAAGCGGTAGAAAACCTTGTGCAATGCCTGGCGCTACGCTGAAGCCGGATGGGCCAATCTCCCCGTTCCAGGTGAGCCGGTCGTTACCGCCATCGTATACCAGACCGCCGGTGGCGGAGGCAGGCACATAGGTGGCTGTGGTGGGGATGTCGTCCGTGAGGTAGAAGGTGTGGGAGACGACATCAGTGTTCGCCAGGGTGATGGTGTAGGTAGCGATATCACCTATAACTGCCTGGGAGATGTCCGCTTCCTTGACCAATGCGTTCAGGTCGGTGCTGGCGGTAACGTAGACTGCCACGGGCATGTGCGCATCCGGCGCGAGTGCAGCATCTTCGCTCCACAC
The DNA here is from genome assembly GCA_041736465.1 of Anaerolineales bacterium. GTDB lineage: Bacteria > Chloroflexota > Anaerolineae > Anaerolineales > UBA4823 > JAJUJL01. Next base: position 670 of record JBGSTO010000109.1, read on the forward strand.
GACCTGGCCAAACTGCCAGGATTCTTGCGGCAGGGAGGTCACGCTGAGTGTGGTGGTGAATGTGGCGGTTGCGCCAGGAGCAACAGAGAAGCTGGATGGGGTGATGATGGCAGAGCCAGCGCCGGTATAGGAAGCACTCCAGTTCATCGTCTGGCTGGTGGGATTCATCACCGTGCGCGTCCAGGTGCAGTTCTGGTAGCAAGCGCTGGACTGCATGCTGGGCAGGTTGAGGGTCGAGGGATCGCCGCTCAATGCCGGATCAGCATTAGTGAAATTGGCAATGCTTTCGTCCATCACCAGGCCAACCAGGGCGGCTTTGTTCAGGTCGGTGCGCCCGCTGCCCTGGTCGAAGGGTGTCGCCGGAGTAACCCCGTCTTCCTTCAACATTGTGGCATCGGAGCTGGTCATCAAAGCAGAGCGCAGTTGGGTGGGCGTCCAGGTGGGATACAGGTCGCGCAACAGCGCCAGAGCGCCAGCAGTATGCGGGGAGGCCATGGAGGTGCCTTGCAGGAAGCCGAATTCTTCGGGCGTTTTGTAGGCTGCCAGGATGTTCACACCTGGGGAGGCGATATCCGGCTTGATGACATCGACAGGCGCAGGGCCGCGCGAGCTGAAACCGGCGACGATATCCTCGTAGGCGGGATTCAGCACATAAACAGCCAGGGGATCGATTTGAGCGGTGGCGCCAGGATTAGCGACAATCCAATCGCGCACTGCCAAACCGCTGGCGTTGTCAATCATGACCGATGGGATGGTGGTGGTTTCCAGGGCGCCCATCGAGATAGGTGGTCCGCCAACATTGTTGAACACGACCACACCCACCGCTCCGGCAGTGAGGGCGTTATTCACTTTGGTCAAGAAGTCGCAGGTGCCGCGTGAGACAAGCGCCAGGCTGCTGGAGAAGAAGTTCGCAGGGTGAGCGACACAGCCAGTCACGTTAGCGGCATTGTAGCGAATTTCTGCCGATACCGTGGTGGTGATGGCCGGGCCGGTGCCAACCAGGGCAGCCAGGTCAACCAGGTTTGGATCGACTGGATTGGGGCCGGTGATATCCATGGAGTTGGCAAACAGGCGGCTGTGTGTGGTGGCGGCGCTGGACATGACCCATACGGGTTCAGGGCCGACGGTTGCGGCGCCAGGGCCGGAGTTGCCGGCGGAGCGGGAGGGAGCGATACCCGCGGCGACTGCGCCGAGGTATGCCTGCTGCTTGGTGCCGGTGAAGCTGTCTTCACCGATGCCGATGGATTCGTTAAGTACATCCGCGCCATCCACGATCGCCTGGTTGATGCCGGCAATTACGGAGGAGGTAGGGCAGGAGTTCGCTTCGCACACATCGTAAGCGATGATGTTGGCGTGCGGGGCTACACCCGAGATGGTCTTGGTGATCAGGTTGACGCCGCTGTCATAGACGAACTCGGTGAAGTTACCGGCGGTGGTGCTGGCGGTGTGGCTGCCGTGACCGTCGCCATCTTCAGGGCCATCGGATTCGTTGCCGAACGTATCCACGTAATCATACACGCCGATAAGCTTGTCATTACAAACCAGGGAGGCATCGTAGGACGGGTGGGCCGGATTGCACCAGCCGACGTAGGTGCCTGCCCCGAGTGGGTTGGTGTGGTTATAGCCATCGAACCCAACATCTGCGAAGGAGGGGTGGTCCATATTGATGCCGGTGTCGAGGATGCCAACAATGACGCCCTCACCGAAGGTGCCGGGGAGACCGCCGGTATTGGTGCCGTCCCAGATGCTGGGGGCGCCAATCAGGCCGGGACCAACGTCGGTGGTCACGAAGAATGATTGATCCGGCTCTACCTGGCGTACGCCCGGAAGGGCTGCCAGGCTGTCGGCTTCAGCCGCATTGAGCTCGAGTACCATGCCGTTGACGGCGTGAAAATACTGGAATTTGACATCCAGCTTGCGGTTGAGCAGCTGGCTGGCAGAGTCCAGGAAGCTGGCCTGTTCGGCCTGTAGGTAGCCAGCATAGGCCTGGACTGCCGGGTTGTTTACGTCCAGCTTGAGGCTGCCGGTGGCTGCGGGACTGGTGGCTTCCATCCCGGATAACCCGCCTTGGTAAGTTGCGACGGGGGCTTGATCGAAGAGAATAATGTAACGCTGTGGGCTTTTGCCGCCGGTGAGATCAGCGACGGCCTGGAGAGGTTCTTGGATGACAGTGAATGGAGCCGGGTTGGTGGGCTGGGTTTGAGCGGTAGTGGGAGCGGTGAATGCGCCAGCCAAAAGTGCGAGAATGGAGAGCAGGCTAAAAACGGAAATCAGTTGTTTTCGATTCATATCCTCTGTTCCTGTTAGATGGTGAGTGATGCTTCATGATGGATTCGTAGAGCGAGTGCTGAGTCTCTAGGAAGGAATTGGCAGCTATCTGGTTTCCACCTCCTTGATTAATTCAAAGCATGATAAACAAACATCCACGCTGGCTGGCGGGATCGCCAATCAGTCGCGGACGTATGTGGAGTATGCTACGAATTCAGATTCTGCATATAGTAGATTGCTGCGCGTAATCCGTAGCAATTTTATCAGTTAAATCGAATATACAGGTTAATAGAAGGTTAATTCCTAAAGAGCAGATGGAGCAGATACCTGGGTTAATCCAGGTAGTAGGACATACGCTGCAGGTGAGTGACCGGATCGGTGTGCTGCACGTGCACCCCTTCGGGTACGACCAGGTTAATCGGGGCGTAATTCAAGATGGCGCGCACGCCGGCTTTGACCAGCTCGTCAGCTACCACCTGGGCGGAGGCTGCCGGGACAGTGATCATGGCAACTTTGACCCCGGAAGCAACGATGACTTCGCCGAGCCGGGCAATATCGAGAACCGTGAAGGTTCCAATTTGCTGGCCAATTTTTTCGGCATCGTTGTCGAAGAGCAGGGTGACGCGGTAGCCGCGGTTCTCGAAGCCCTGATAGCGCGCCACGGCGCTGCCGATATCACCGGCGCCCACCACGGCGATATCCCAGACGCGATCCACCTTCAGGATGCCGCGCAGCTGGTTGACCAGGTATTCGATGTTGTAGCCGGTGCCTTGTTTGCCAAACTCGCCGAACTGGGATAAGTCCTTGCGGATCTGGGCAGCGGAGATGCCCAGGCGTTCACCCAATTCCTGAGAAGAGGTCACCTGACGGCCTTCATCCTGCATGCGCTGCAGGGTCCGAAGGTACAGCGGAAGACGTCCCACAACGATATCGGGAATGTACTTTTCTCCCATGCGCAGCTCCTGTTTGGTTTTTGGGTGTGTAAAATTTACCACAATTTGTCTATTTGTGCAAACCCCCACGAGAAGGGTACAAGCGGCGGATGGTATAATCACGCCTCGGACAACCATTCAGGAAGGAAAAAGATGTTTATCGATGAAGCAGTTATCCACGTGCGCTCTGGCAAAGGCGGCGATGGGGCAGTGCATTTTCGCCGGGAGAAGTACGTGCCGTACGGCGGACCGGATGGCGGCGACGGCGGCAGGGGCGGCGACGTGGTATTTGAAGTGCGCTCTACGCTCAACACGCTGACCAATTTCCGCCACCAATCGCGCTTTCGCGCGCCGGATGGCGCCAACGGCGCCAAGCAGAACATGACCGGGCGCTCGGGGGAGGATCTGGTGATCCAGGTGCCTCCAGGAACGCTGGTATTTGACGCCACGAATGGAAATTTGCTGGGCGATCTGACCACCGATGGTCAGCGCCTGATGATCGCAAAGGGCGGGCGCGGCGGGCGCGGCAATACGCGCTTCAAGAACGCCCGCAACCAGGTGCCGCGCATCGGTGAAAAAGGCGAACCCGCACAAGAAATCAAGCTGCGCCTGGAGTTGAAATTGATCGCCGATATCGGCATCGTCGGGGTGCCGAACGCGGGCAAATCTACGCTGCTTTCGGTGGTGACGAATGCGCGTCCCAAGATCGCAGCATACCCGTTCACCACGCTGGAGCCGAACCTGGGTGTGGCGGAGCTGGATGAGGATACAGTGTTGGTGCTGGCAGATATCCCCGGCTTGATCGAAGGTGCACATATGGGCTTGGGGTTGGGGCACGACTTTTTGCGCCACATCCAACGCACGCGTGTGCTTGTGCACCTGCTGGATGGGTTGGCGGAAGACCCACTGCTGGATTTCAATCAGATCAATGCCGAACTAGCGCTGTTCGACCCCGAGCTGGCAAAAAAGCCGCAGGTGGTGGCGCTCAACAAAATGGATCTGCCCGAAGTGCAGGAGCGCTGGAAGGCAGTGGCTGCCGCGCTGAAGAAGCGCGGCTACGCGGCCCTGGCAATTTCCGCCGCCACCGGCGAGAACGTGCGACCGCTGCTGTACCAGGCCTATCAGCGGCTTCAGGAGGCGCGGTTGGCGCCGGTTGAGGATGAGCTTCCGGTTTACCGTGCGGAAGAAGACCCGCGCGTCTTCCAGGTGGAGCACGAAGGCGGCGGCTGGCGGGTGCGCGGCAGCGCTATCGAGCGGGCTGCGGCGATGACGTATTGGGAGCATGACCAGTCTGTGGTGCGCTTCCAGCGCATCCTGAAGACGCTGGGCATCGAAGAGGCGCTGCGTACGGCGGGCGTGCGCGAGGGCGATATGGTTTCCATCGGAGAGTTCGAGCTGGAGTGGAGTGAGTGAGCTGCTACAGCGATTTCGGCGGAAGCATCGATCCACTGCATATCGGGCATTTGATCCTGGCGGAGAGAGCGTGCTGGCAGCTGTGATCTGCTACGGCGTTTTCGGTGGCAGTTTCGATCCACCACACATCGGGCATTTGATCCTGGCGGAGGAAGCGCGCTGGCAGCTGGGGCTGGATAAGGTGCTGTGGGTGCTGACGCCCACACCGCCGCACAAACCAGGACAGCAGTTTGCGCCGGTGGCGGCGCGGCGCCAGATGGTGCTGGCGGCAATCGAGAACAACCCGCAGTTCGAGTATTCGGCGGTGGATACGGACCGCCCCGGCCCGCACTATGCCGTGGATACGATCCAATTGCTCAAGCAGCAGGTTCCTGATGGGCAGTTTGTGTACTTGATGGGCGGGGATTCGCTGCGCGATCTGCCGCGCTGGCGGC
>JBGSTO010000112.1:0-13892 GCA_041736465.1 Anaerolineales bacterium
GGCTGGGCGGTGCGAGCGCTGGCGCATTATCTTCCCTGGGACGCCAAATGCCTGGCGCAGGCGATTGCGGCGAAGTGGATGCTGCGGCGGCGCGGCCTGCCCAGCACCTTCTACCTGGGTGTGGATCACGGGCAGGAGCAATGGCTGGATGCACACGCCTGGCTGCGCTGTGGGGAGGAGATCATCACCGGTGAGCCGCAGCACGAGCGCTTCAAGGTGATCGCCGCTTTCAGCGAGGGTTTCGATTGAACGCCATTTTCGGCATCCTCAACCTGGACGGCGCCCCGGTAGCCGCGGAAGAGCTGAGCGTCATGCAGGCAGCGCTGGCTTTTTGGGGGCTGGATGGCGCACAGGTTTGGAATGCCGGAGCGGCAGGCCTGGGGTGCCTGCACCTGGCGAGCACTCCTGAAGCCGCCGGCGAACGCCTGCCGTTCTACCACTCTGCCAGCGGTCTGGCATTGACCGCCGGCGCCCGACTGGATAACCGCCTCGAGCTGCTCAACGATCTGGGCCTGCGAACGGGCGGCTCTCAGGCGGCTGTCACTGATGCCGAGATCATCCTGCACGCTTACCTGCGCTGGGGCGAAGCGTGTGTGCTGCACCTGGAGGGCGATTGGCATTTCGCCGTCTGGGATGAGCGCAATCAAAGGCTGTTCCTGGCGCGCGACCACCACGGCAACACCGGGCTGTACTACTACCACAACGCGCGCCACTTCGCCTTTGCCTCCTCGAAAAAGGCCCTGCTGGCGCTGGAGGCGGTTCCCAAGAAACCAAACTTGCTGCGCATCTCCCAACTGCTGACTGCCTGGCCCGGAGATGGCACCCAAACCGGCTACGAGCACATCCTGCGCCTTCCGCCCGCCCACTATTTGGTGGTGAACACTTCAGGGCTCAGCACCAACCGCTATTGGTTTCCGGAAAATGTCTCCGAGCTGCGTCTTAAATCGGATGAAGACTACCTGGAAGCTTTCATGGAAGCGTTCACCCGCGCTGTGTCCGTTCGCCTGCGCAGCCAACGACCGGTCGGGGTGACCCTGAGCGGCGGGTTGGATTCGGGCGCGGTGACCGCGGTGGCGGCTGGAGTGCTGCGCGAGAGCGGCGAGAGCCTGCTGGCTTTTACCTCCACGCCGGTGAGCGATCCCAGCCAGTACACGGATGTGGGTCGCTTTGGCGATGAGACCCGGTTGGCTGCGGAAACGGCGCGCTATTCGGGCAATGTGGAGCATATTCTTATCCCTGCCGGTCAGGTTACCCCCCTGGCGGCGATCGAGCGTATGCTGTGGGTGCACGACGAGCCCTTGCATGCCGCCGGAAACCAGTACTGGCTGGCGGCGCTGCTGGATGCCGCTCGCCAGCGAGAGGTGGGCAGCCTGCTCACCGGACAGATGGGCAATGCCGTCATTTCCTGGACCGGCGCAGGAGAGAACCTGCTGCCTTTGCTGCGGCAGGGTGAAGCCGGTTTCTCGCAGGCTTTCGAAGCGGCGCGCCGCGGCGCAAAACTGAGCCGCTGGCGCGCGGTGCGGCGTTTTCTGCTCAAGCCGCTGGTACTGCCGGTGATGTATCAAATCCGCAGCCGGTTCCGCCTGGGCGCCAACGTCTGGAAAAGTTATTCAGCCATCCGGCCTGAGTTCGCGCGCCGGATTGGGCTAGAGCGGGAGATGGCGGAGGCCGGTTATCTGCCCAGGTTTACGCCCCCTCATCCCTTGCAGCAGCGGTTGGCGATTATCCAACCAGGGCGAAGCATCCTGGGCGCTTCCTGGCACGAAAAGGGAGGCGCCTACGGCCTGGAGGTGCGCGATCCTACCCAGGACCGGCGGCTGATCGAGCTTTGCCTGGCGATCCCAGAATCGCAGTACCAGCGCCAGGGTGTGGATCGCTGGTTGGTCCGCCGGGCGATGCAAGGCCACCTGCCCGATGCGGTGCGGATGAACACCCGGCGCGGCCTGCAGGCTGCCGATTTGGGAGCGCGGCTGCTGGGAAGCCGGCATGAGGTGGAAGCGGCGCTTGCCCGCCTCGGACAGCACGAGCTCGCCTGCCAGGTGCTCGACCTGAAGCGCATGCAAGGCGTGCTGGCATCGCTGGAGCGCGGCCTGACGCCTGGACTAAATGAGGAGTGCGGTACGATTCTACTGCGCGGGCTTATGGTGGGAATGTTTCTGTTGCGCTTTTCGAATTGTTGAGGTATAAATTTAACAACAAATCGCAGTCAATTTGTTTGCCAACCCTGATCGTTCATGTTTTTTCACAGGAGATCTCTATGGAGCCTAAGCCCGAGCAACAGAACGAAGAGAAGCAACCCTGGAGCGCACCGGTACTTAAGAAAATGGATATCCAGGAAACAGCCATCAGCGTGGGTCAAAATTTTGACGCCGATGGTTTTTCCTAAGTCCTGAACATTCATCGATTGTGATCTCAACAACTTCCGGAGTCTGTGCACCCAAGGCTTCGGAAGTTTGCTTCTATGCCTGTCACACTCCTGCCTGAATATAGCCCCGAATTTCGCCTGCTGCTGGCGAGCGCCCTGCATCCGCTGCAGGGTGCGGAAGTCGAGCGCCTGGAGGCATGCTGCCGTCCGGATATTGACTGGAAGGCTTACCTTGCCCTGGTCGAGCGCCACCATCTCATCCCTACGGTATACCGCAATCTGAGCACACATGCCGCTGTACTGATGCCACAGCCGGTGCTTGCCGGGCTCAAAGAGCGCGCCGAGCAGAACCGGCGGCGTATTCTGCAGCTCCTGGTGGAGCTGGGCCATATTTCCCAATGGTTTGAGCAGCATGGGATCCTGGTGTGTGCGCTTAAAGGTCCGCTGCTCTCACAGCGGCTTTTTGGCGACGCCAGCCTGCGTTCCAGCACCGACCTCGACTTGTTGATTCATATCGAAACGCTGGACCAGGCTGAGGCGCTGCTGTTGGAGCACGGCTGCCAGCGCGTCACCCCTGCCGTTCCTCTTACACCGCGCCAGCGGCAGGCATTCCAGCAGGAATGGTATAACAATACATATTTCCTCCCTGGAGCGCGCATCTATATTGAATTGCACTGGACGATTGCATCGCCAGACTTGATCGCCCCGGATGCCATACAACAGATGCTGTCGCGCGCCCGCCCTCTGCCGCAGTCCGATAATCGTCTGCACTCCCTGGCAGACGAGGATTTGCCCGTCTATCTGCTGGTGCATGGCTCGAAGCACAACTGGGTGCGCCTGAAATGGCTGGTCGACTTTGCGGCCTGGATGCGCCGCGCCGAGCCGCGAGAGTGGCAGGCGCTGCAAGCCAGGATGGAAGCGCTCGACCTTCAGCGTTTGCTGGGGCAGGGGGCGCTGCTGGCTAACCGGCTGCTTGGCGCCCCACTGCCCGCTGAGCTTCCCGGCGCACAGGATGCGCACATCCACAGGCTGGTGCAAAGCTCGATCAAAGCCATCCTGGACCCGGGTTATCGCGGGTCGGAAGCCGGCAAGCTGCAGCGTTTGAAGCAAGCCTTATACGCCATCCACCTTAAAAAAGGGCTGCACTACAAATGGAATACCCTTTGGAGACTGTGGATCATTCCGCATGACTGGCAAGATGTACCTTTGCCGGATGCTCTTTTCCCGTTGTATGGCTTGCTGCGCCCCTTTTTATGGCTGCGCCGTATGTACATGCACCGCATCGCGGGCCGGACGGCAGCGCAGCCACCCAAAGCTCAATAAATTTACAATTACGGCTCGACCTGCGTCACAGCCATGGCGGTATCGTCGTCAGGGTCATCGTCGCTGAGTGTAATCGTCCAGACGATCTCGCCTGCTGCGCCGGGCACGTAGCCGGCGAAGGAGTAGCGGCTGTGCCCGCCGCCAACTGCATCCGTTACCGGCCAGGTCTGGCTGTACACTTCCGCGCCGTTCTGTACGCCGGTGACGGTCACGCTCCCTTGACCGTCCACCAGTCCATTGTTCTTGATGTCAAGCAGGAATTCGATCGCCCTGGCTTTTTGCAGCTTGATGTTCGCGGGGAACTTGATATTGTGGATATCGAGGTCAAGCTTTCCCGATTCGCCGCCGCCCGGATCGCTCTCACCGCTTACCGTGGTGACTGCGACACCCTCGTCCACATCCGGGTCGCCGTCGCTCAGAGAGACCGTCCACACGATCTCTCCGCTGGAGGCGGGGATGAAGCCGGGGAAAAAGTAGCGGCTGCGCCCTTTGCCCACCCCGCCCGTGACCGGCATGCTCTGGTTGTAGACCTGCACGCCGCCCTGCACGCCGGTGACCGTTGCCGTTCCCTCTCCTTCGACCGGCCCGTTGTTTTTGACGTCCAACTGGATCTCGACGGGCTTGCCTTGATCGACTGTGACCTGCGAGCTGACCTTGAAACCCTTCACATCGAGGTCGAAAACTCCCACCGGGGGCAAGGTTGGTGTTTCTACAGGCGTTTCCGTAGGCGCTGCCAGTGCTTCATTGGTTGGTGCCGGGGTCGGAGGCAGCGGAGTCTCTTGCGCCGAGGTCGCTCCGGCAGACAGCGGCGTTTCTACCGGGGCAGTTGGGGTGGAAGTGGGCGGTAAAATGGGGTTGATATCGAAGATTGCTTTGTCTTCGGCGCTGAGCTGTAAAGTGACAAGCGCCTGGTCTATGGCTGGTGCGGATACCTCAGGTGCGACAGCATGCAAGCTCGTAAGAACAGCACTGTTCTCTGCGAGTAAATCAGTGATCGCCAATGCCAGCTCTTGAGCCCGGGTTGGGTCACTCTCCGCCGCTCGCCTGAGCGAGTGAGTTGCCTCTCGAAGATGATATCTGAATTGTTCTGCGGTGTACTCCAGATTCTCATACCGTTCTCTGCCTACCAGCCGCGAGATTTCATCCAAACGACGCCGGGCAAATCGCATATGGAGCTCGGCATTCTGGGAAGCGTCTGTGCTTAATGTAATCCGCACCTCTTCGAGAGCTGTCTTCACCGCATACAAACCGTCTCCGGGTAGAGATCCTCTGGCAGCCAGGGTAGTAGCCCCACCGGCGCCAAAGAGGGCAGCGATGACAATGGCAAAGATCGCCAGGGCCTTCAGCCCGAGCCGCTGAGGCCAGGTATGAACGCCTGGCACCATCGGGCTGCGAGGCAGTACTGCGAACCGCCTCTGGCGCGGGATTGTCGCCTGGGAGCTACTGTACCGCACGAACCTGGCTGCAGCCAGGAGATTTTCCAGACCGTGCGCTTCCTTCTCCGGATCTCTGGCTGGGTGAGCCGCCAGCGCCTCCAACGCAGCGAGCACATCTGGATCCAGAGGATCATCATCCATATTCATGCGACTCTCTCCGCGTTGAGAAGCAATTGCTTCAGCTGCACCACACCGCGATGATGCATTACCCGCACTGATCCAACCGACTTTCCCAGCGCGATGGCGATCTCCTGATTGCTCCAGCCTTCCAAATATTTCAATACGATAACCTGCCTTTGGTCGGGCGCCATCGATGCCAGGGCAGAGCGCACGCGATCAAATTCCAGCTTGTTCTGCACGATTTTAGCTGGATCGTTTCCGTTATTCCCAATTTTTGTATTTAATTCTGAAAGCATAAACGTTTTTTTGCGGAACTGGTCCGTGATCCAGTTATGGGCGATCTGGTACAAATATGCCTGCAGGTGCTCGTATGGCCCTCCGCCGCTGCTCAACGATTCGATGAACCGGATGAATACTTCCGAAACGCAATCCTCTGCAAGCTCCTGGTCGCCCAGCAAACGCGCCGCATACCGGTACAGGCCTGGGCTGTACCAGCGATAAATCTCTACCAGGGATCTGTTATCGAGACGACGCGCTTTGGAAAGCAGTTCTTGTTCGTTTCTCATCCGGTTGACAACAATACAATCAACAAGTTTTCCTTTTGTCCGTTCACCGCTGCAGCAAAACAGTGCAACAAAAAAGCGGGAAGGGGCTCGAATGAACCCCTTCCCTTTACGGAACGTCGTATTACGCCTCCAAAAGTTACGGCTCGACCCGCGTGGTAGCCACGGCTGTGTCATCATCTGGATCATCATCACTGAGCGTAAGCGTCCAAACGATATCACCGGCGGTAGTGGGCACATAGCTGGCAAAGAAGTAGCGGCTTTGCCCGCCTCCGGCGAGATCCGAAACCTTCCAGCTCTGGTTGTACACTTCCACACCATTCTGCATGCCGGTTACAGTCACAGATCCCTGACCGCTGGAAAGCCCGTTGTTCTTGACGTCCAGGCGGATCTCGATCGGCTTGACTTTCTCCAGCTTGATGCTTGCAGTGACCTTAAAGTTGTGGATGTCGAGGTCAAGGCTGCCCGGCTCACCGCCTGGGTCGCCCTCGCCGCTAACCATGGTCACTGCCATGCCTTCGTCCATGTCCGGGTCGTCATCGCTCAAGGTCAAGGTCCACACGATCTCACCGCTGGCAGTTGGAACGAAGCTGGGGAAGAAGTAGCGGCGGTGACCGTTGCCCATGCCATCCGAGACCGGCAGGCTCTGGTTATAGACTTCGATGCCGTTCTGCATGCCGGTGACGGTTGCTATGCCCTGGCCTTCGGCCATCCCATTGTTCTTGACATCCAGCCGGATCTGGATGGGTTTGACTTTCTCTAGCTCGATGTGCGAGCTGACCTTGAAATTCTTCACGTCGAGGTCGAATACACCTGGCGCGGGGTAGGGTTCATCGGGGGTCTCTTCAGGTGTTGCTGTCGGTGTTGGCGGCGTTTCATCGGTGGGGGTTACGGTTGGGGTCGCCGGAGCCCCATCGGTGGGCGTCGCGGTTGGGGTCGCCGGAACTCCATCGGTGGGCGTCGCGGTCGGGGTTGCCGGAACTCCATCGGTGGGCGTTGCCGTCGGGGGCAGCGGCGTCTCTGTCGGGGGGGTATCCGTGGCGGTTGGCGGAGTCACTGCCGTAGATGTGGCTGTGGGAGTGGCGGTAGGTGGTTCTACCGTTGCCGTAGGCGTATCCGTCATGGCCGGGAATGGCGTAAAGGTGGCGGTAGGCTGCACCGGCACGCCATTTGGATTGCCCGGAAAGCTGAGCGCCATGATCTCTTCCAGGTTGGAGTAGCCATCTCCGTCGGAGTCCAGGATTTCGATGGCGATGAAATCTCTTCCGCTGGCCTGATAAGCCTGACCATAGGGGTTGCGGGCAAAGGATCCACTCATGTGACACAATGTACAGCTATCCAACCGGCTGTTTTGAATCAAAGGGTATTGGTCGTACGCCGCACTCAAATCGCTGTTAAAGGCTTGAACCGATTGGGCTACTCCAAGCAAGGCAACAAATACCACTGCAGCAACCAGCATAAACCCGATCAATCCTCCTTTGAGGTGTGCTGTCCAACTCTGAGCAGCCTGGCCAATTCTTCTGTTGCGGTTATTCATCTTTTACCTCCATAACACTCGTATTGTTAAGATGCGGATCCATCCGGTGCCCGGCGATCCCGGCGCGAAAAAGCCGTCAACGGCCGAGCACGCCATTAAGACGGCTGATCTGCGGAAGTGTTACAGGAGATATGAGCTATAAAGCACCCCCAAAAGTACCAATTAGCTGCTGCTACACCTGAATGGTCAGGTTTTTCAAATTAAAAGTCGTGCAATTGCAGTCTCCAGATCCATTTCCTCCCCCTTCTGTACCGCCGCCGCCCGCTCTTCTTCCCCCAGCCGTTCGCCGGCTTCATTCAGCACCGCCCGCGCCAGCGCCCTGGTTTCGTTCCAGCAGGTGGGATGGCGGATAAGAAAAGCCGCCAGCTCGACCGCTTTCTCAGATTGGCCTTGCGCCGCGTACAGCCCGGCAAACCCCAGCAGGGAGACGAACTTCATGTCCTCGCCGGTCCAGTGCAACGCCTTGTCCATCGCCTGGCGCAGGTGAGTCTCGGCCTCGTCCAGCCTGCCCAGTCCGATCAGCGCCCGTCCCAACCCGGTCAGCGCGTAGGACTGCCCCCATATCCGGTAATCACGCTGGTCGCGGTCAAAATGTTCCAGTGCCCGCTGAAAGTGGAGGCGCGCCTCTTCCCAGCTGCCCTGGTTAAGCGCCATATCGCCGAACCCACGTTCGTAGTAACCCAGCATGATGGCATCCTCTTGCTTCTCGAACAACGGCAGCGCCTTCTGGTACCAGGCGCGCGCTTGCTCGAAATCACTCATCAGGCGATACACCTCGCCCAGTTCCCAGGTATGCCAGGCGATGTCATTCTGGTTGCCCGCTTCCAGCGAAGCTTCCAGGCTGCGCTTGCGCGTCTCCAGCGCGTAATCCAGGCTCTTGTAGCGCGAGGCTGCCAGGCTTTCCCACGACAGGCTCACGCCGATCATGCGCCGGTTGCCGACTTTTTCATAAATCTTTCTGCGCTCCTGGTAGGCGTGGAAAGCCTGTTCGGTTTGGCCCAGATCCAGGTAGGCGTTCGCCATCTCGTACCAGACCCAACCTGCACCCAACAAATCTCCCGTCTGCAGCAGCAGCTCGAGTGCAGCGCGCTTGTACTCGAAGCCCCGCTGGTACTCTTTTTTGCGCCACGCCACATCCCCCAGCAGCTGCAGTGCAGATCCCTGCTCGTGAATGACGCCAGTCTCCCTGGAAATCGCAAGCGCTTTGAGGGCGTAGTGTTCTCTCAGCTCGAGCTGCTCTTCGCCGATATACGACAGCCCCAGCAAGAAGTATCCCAACCCGCGTTCCCACTGGTCGGTCAGGCTCTCAATTTGCGCCAGCGCGCTTTGCATTTGCCTGGCGCCTTCATCGAAGTTGACCATCAGGTAGGCAAAGATCGCCAGCAGATGCCAGTACCCCATCTCTTGCTCGAAACTCTGTTCCTGTATGTGCTGCTTGACCTGCACCAGCCGCTCTTTGGGTTGGTCATCGAAGATCATCCATTCGATTTCTGCGTAAATCTCTGCCGTTTCCAGGATAATGTGCTGCAGCATTTGCTGCCGGTTCTCGGGTGCCGGCGCGGCTTTACGCGCCCGCTTTGCCAGCACAATGAATTCATCCACCCAGCCGCGGATCAGGCTGAACTGCAGCAAGCCGGACAGCATGCTTTCAATCAGCGCCTGGAACTGCTGCTGTTCTACCAGCCACTCCCAGGCGGCGCGGATGCCTTCCAGATCTCCAGCCACGGCATCCAGCGCTGCAGCCTGTCCGGCGCCGCGCATTGCCTTGCCCTGCGTTTCCATGAAGCCGGTGTAATAAGCGACATGTCGCTCCATCGCCGCCCGCCAATCCGCCTCGCTTGTTCGCAAACGCTGGTAGCCATACTGGCGCAGCAGCGGGTGCAGCGCATAGCGCCCCTCGCCTGCCTGCCCCAACCAGGATTTGTTTGCCAGTCCCAGCAGTGTGCGCAGCGAGCCGCCGCTGACCGCCTGGGCCGCCTCTCGGGAAAAACTGCCCTGAAAGACGCACAGGTACAGGAAGGCCTGCTGCTCGGTCTCATCCAGCAGCTTCCACGAAGACTCGAATACTGCCCGCAGGCTGCGCTGGCGGTCGGGGATGTCTGGCGCCTGGCTTTCCAAGAAGTCCAGGCTGCGGCGGATCTCGTCGGCGATCTCGCCAGGCGTAAGCAGCTCCAGCCAGGCTGCCGCCAGCTCGATGCCTAACGGAAGCCCCTCCACCAGCCGGCAGATGTCTGCGGCGTGCGCCAGGTTATTACCATCCAACCGGAAGGCAGGCTGCACGCGCCTGGCGCGATCGATGAACAAATTCAATCCGCTGTAAACCTGCAGCGCCTCTTCCGGGCGCTCCCATGCCGCCGCGGCTGCCGGCTCGGGTGTGCGCATGCCCTTCACTTGATACAGCTGCTCGCCTTGCACGTTCAAGCGCACGCGTGAGGTGACCAGCAACTTGACCCGCTTTGCCGTTTGCAGGATATCGGATACCAGGCTCACCGCTCCGTTCCCCACCAGGTGCTCGAAATTATCCAGGATGAGCAGCAGCTCTTTCTCCCACAGGTAGTCCAGCAGCTGCTGTCGCGGGCGCTCTTCTTCCTTGTAGAATGAGAAATCCAGCGCCTTTGCCACTGCCGGCACCAGCCCGTCTGCCGACTGCAGCGCTGCCAGCGGCGCAAACCACACTCCGTCTGGAAAGTGGCTAGCGATCTCGTTGGCAGCCTGGATCGACAGGCGCGTCTTGCCGGTGCCGCCCGGCCCGGTCAGCGTCACCAGGCGCTGCGCCGGATCCAGCAGCAGCGTCTTGACCTGTTCCAGCTCGGGGCGCCGCCCGATGAAGGGTGTGGGCAGCGCCGGTAGGTGCAGGCCTGCGCTTACCGCCCCAGCAGGTAAATGCGGGGCTGCTTCCTTCGCGCTGCTCTCACCCTGGATCAGAAGCTGGTACAGCTCCACCGTCTCGCGCTGCGGCGGAACATCCAGTTCGTTCTTGAGCAGTTGAGTGCAGGCCTCATACTGCTGCCTCAGCGCGGCGCGGTCGCCCATCCCGGCGTACAGGCGCATGATCGCCCTGTGAGCTTGCTCGTTGAGCTGATCAAGCCCCAGCCAGCGTTGGGCATACGGCAGGGCGGTTTCGAAATCGCCGCTCTCAAGCAGGGTTTCCACCAGCCGCTCGCAGGCGCGGCCCAGCTCGCGGCGGAAGTACTCGCTTTGCTGCCGCTGCCAGTCCTCGAACGGGGCTGTGTCTGCCACGTAAAACCCTGCCATGAAGTCGCCGCGGTACAGGTCAAGCGCCTCAGCCAGCCTGGCAGTATCGCCGGTCGTTCCTTTTGTGAGCTGCGAGAAAGCTTCCGTATCCAGCCACAAGCTCGGCTGCTGCTCGAGCGCAATGCTTTCCCGCTCTGCCTGCAGCCAGATCTTGCCCAGGGCGTTGTTCAGCTCCCACAGCGTGCGCCGCAGGTAAGCAAAGGCGCTGTCGCGGTCGTAATCCGGCCATAACAGAGCCGCCAACTGCTCGCGAGTGTGTGCTCTGGCAGTCACCGCCAGGTAAGCCAGCAGCGCAATGGCTTTTCGCCGGTCGGTACCCAGCGGTATGCCGTCCAGCTTGACTTGCGGTAAACCGAGCAAAACAATTTCCAGCCGAGACATGTAGTGATTATATATCGATCCTGGCGTGTTGGCGCGCCGTAAACTGCCTGCTTTTTCATCTCCAATTTCTCCCGAAACGCATACCGAAACGCTGCCGAAACGCGCTCCGGAACGCCTGGGAAACGCGCGCTTCATATACTGTAAGCGTAACAAACACAAGGAGATGAGAAAATGCTTACGAACCTGCAGCTAGCCACAATCGAACACTTCGGAACCGGCGCCGGCTCTGCCGCTCAGGCTCGCCGCCTGGCAGCCAAGTCCTTCGACCGGGCCTACGCCGCAGGCAAGCTGGCCCAGTTCTTCTCCCGGCTGAGCGGAAAATCAGCCGCCTTGAAAGTTCTGGCGCACCAGTCCGAAACCGCCAACCGCCGCACGAACGCCACCCTGGACATCTCCATCGACCAGATCGTGGGCAGCGTCAGCCGCAGCCAGGACTTCGATGTGCACTTCAACCCGCTGCAGATCCACGACCGCGAGCGCTGGGTGGGTGTGGCTGCTGCCCGCCGCAACGGCGTAATCCTGCCGGCGGTGGAGCTGGTGCGGGCCGAGGACGGCTACTACGTAATCGACGGGCACCATCGCATCTCGGTAGCCAAGGCCATGGGGCAGTCTGTGATCGAGGCGAGGATCGTAAATTAGGCTCTCCCCCTGAAAAATCATGGGTGGTGTGTGCGGATTTAGCTCGCACACACCACCCATTTTATTTATTTTACGTACTTGTTGGCTTCCGCCAGGATGGCCTCGACCTTCTCTTTGGTCAGGCCAAGCTGGGCTGCCTGCGGCATGGCGAGCAGCATATTCAGCGTCATGCCTCTTACCATAGCCACCAGCGGGTTTGCCGAAACGCCTGGCAGGTGCTGATCTATGACCGCTTTGGCTTGCGGGTTGTCCAGTAGTTCGCCCAAAGTTGTATCCAGTGTGAATGCCATAACTTGCCTCCTGTTGGAATAGGTTGGATCAAGGGTTCATGGTGCCGAGTTACGTCTTAGATTTTATCACCCGCCTCCCTGTTCTGGGCGCGGGAACTGCTGATAGATAAAGCGCGCAGCGCGCCTGCCTCAAGCCTCGGCTGCCTTCTCTGGCTCCTCGGCTTCGCTTTCCATGCGTCCCGCCGTGCCCTGGTAAAGCTCCCAGCCCTGGCTGAAGATCACGATCTGGGCGGTCAGCAGCCACACGAAGAACAGGCTGATCACGATGGCAGCCCCGTTCAAAATTGAGTCCAGGTTGGTCTGGATATTGGTCAGCATCGAGGTGATATTCTGCATCGAAGATTGAGACTGCGCAATCATCGCCTGGTATTCGCCCAGGCTCTGCGAGATCAGCGCGACGCTGCCCGACATGGTGGTCAGGTTGCCCTGGATCAACGCCAGGTTGTCGTCGGCTTTGTCCAGGTTGGTCGCCATACTGCTAAACGTCGCCGGCAGCTCTTCCAGGTCGGCGGCCAGCGAGCCCAGGGAATCGGCCAGGGGCACCTCCGGATTGTACGGCTGGGTGGGCTGCTCAACGAACGAACCAACCAGCGGCACGGCGCTCAGCACGAAGCGGAAAGTGTCCAGCGACTTGATGGCGCTGTCCAGCACCGCAGCGGCTTGCTGGGCGGTCTTCAGCGAATCGGTAGCCGATCCCAGGGTGGATGGCAGCGTCTCGCCCATGATGGTATTGATCTGATCAAAAACCGGCTGGGTATCCTCCACCGAGGTGGCGGTGGTGCCCAGCATCTCTGAGAGCGCATCCACACTGGAGATGGTAGCGCCCAGCGCTTCGCCGGTGATTTTCATCACATCCTGGCTGGTGGTGATGCTGGTATTCAGGGTGACGATGGTGCTGTCGGCAAAAGTCGCGATGGTGGGCTTCACCACCCAGATACCCACCAGACCCGCCAGGCTGAGCACCAGGCCCAGGATGCCGGCGAGCATGACGAACACTCCTAGAAGGCGGCGTATGACATTCATGGCTTCTCCTCAACTTGATTCCAGATATTGGGTGTGAATTGAGCTATATTTTTATTATATGCCATAATCCCCAGGGTGGGCGCAGAGATACTTTATCCGACGTAGTGCCTCAAAATAAATGGTTACTTTAGGGGTAACGATGCCTCAGGCGAAACAGGTTATAATCGCCGCATGACCCTCACCCTGCAAGAAGTCGAACACATCGCCAACCTGGCCCGCCTGGAGCTGAGCGCGGAAGAACTGGCCCTG
This sequence comes from Anaerolineales bacterium, assembly GCA_041736465.1. GTDB lineage: Bacteria > Chloroflexota > Anaerolineae > Anaerolineales > UBA4823 > JAJUJL01. Next base: position 13,182 of record JBGSTO010000112.1, read on the forward strand.
TACCGCGACCAGCTTTCTGCCATTCTGGATCATTTCTCCCGGCTGCAGGAACTCGACACCCATGGCGTCAAGCCTTATTCAGAGGCGCGGCAGGAAGGCATGCCGCTGCGCCCGGACATTCCCCGCCCGGGGTTATCCACAGAAACGCTGTTGCGAAACGCTCCCGAAGCGGAAGAAGATCAGTTTCGCGTGCCGCCGGTGCTGGATTGACGGCTGGCGTTTAACTTCCCGATGAACAATCTTACCGATCTGACACTCAGCGAGAGCGTTGCCGGGCTGCAGTCCGGGGATTTCTCCAGCCAGGAGCTGGTGCGCGCCTACCTGCAGCGCATCGAGCGCCTGGACGGCAGCCTGCACACCTATCTCAGCCTGCTGCCGGAGCAGGCTCTGGCGCAGGCAGAAGCCGCCGACCGCCGCCTGCAGTCCTGGCGCAAAGGGCAGGATGACCGGCTTCCGCCCCTGCTGGGCGCGCCGCTGGCGGTGAAAGATGTGCTGTGTGTGGAAGGGGCACCCACCACCTGCGGCTCGCGCATTCTGGAGAACTTCATCCCGCCCTTTACTGCCACAGCAGTAGCGCGGCTGCAGAAAGCCGGCGCGATCGTGCTGGGCAAAACAAACACCGACGAGTTCGCTATGGGCTCGTCCACCGAGAACTCGGCCTACGGTCTGACCCGCAACCCCTGGGATCAGCAGCGCGTGCCGGGCGGTTCG
>JBGSTO010000118.1:0-3214 GCA_041736465.1 Anaerolineales bacterium
TTTTCCCAAGCTGCCGCCGAATTACCCGGTGGTCTGGCTGGTCAAGGGCAAGGGTGCGGTGCCCTGGGGTGAGCGGGTACAACTCAATTGAACGCCACCGACAAATTGAACCCGGATCAATCAAAACCGGCCCACAGCCAGCCCAATCGGGTGCGCGGTTTTCTGTTTGAACAGCTCGACATTCGTGGTGCCTGGGTGCAACTGGGGCCTGCCTGGCGTGAGATGACGGCAGGGCGCGGTTACGCAGAGCCTGTACTCGAACTTCTTGGACAACTGGCGGTGGTGACCACGCTGATCACGGCCAATCTCAAGCAGGCCGGGCGGCTGACTTTTCAGTTGCGCGGTGACGGCGAGGTTTCGCTGCTGGTGATGGATTGCGACGAGCAATTGCGAATTCGCGGCATGGCTCGAGCCGCACCGGAACTGGCAGGGGGAAATGTTCCGGCCTTACTTGGCGAGGGCGCATTGACTCTGACGCTCGACACCGCTGACATGCGCCAGCCCTACCAGAGTCACGTACCGCTGCAGGGTGAGTCCCTGGCAGCGGTATTCGAACATTACCTCGCCCAATCGGAGCAGTTGCCTACCCGCCTGTGGCTGGTGGCCAATCACGAGACTGCAGCAGGTCTGTTTCTGCAGGCCTTGCCGGGTGCAGCGATGCGTGATGCAGACGGCTGGAACCGGGTACAAATCCTGGCCGACACCGTGCGACCGCACGAATTGCTCGAACTTGGCTCGATCAAGCTGATTGAACGCCTGTTCCCGGAAGAGGACGTGCGGGTGTATGACCCGCGCCCGGTCACGTATCATTGCCCGTACGATCCCGCCAAGATTTATTCCATGCTGCGCAGTGTGGGTCAGGCAGAATGTGAGGCGATCGTCGCCGAACAGGGTGGAATCCGGGTGCATGACGATATCTGCAACCATGAGTATGTGCTGGATGCGGCGGCGGTGGCCGCACTTTTTTCTGCTTAAGTCCTGAGCAAATGGAAGGATGATGATGCGTAAGGGATGGATGGTGTTTGGCGTGCTGGCCCTGTCGGCCGCTGTGCAGGCAGATGATGGACGCGCCGAGGATGGCCGATACGAAGCATTTCCTCTGGCAGGCGTATTGGGTAGCAAAGGAGGCGGAGGCGGACGGGCGTTTATCCTGGATACGCGCGAGGGCCATGTCTGGATCTGGAGCGAAAATGAACTCATCACCGCACCCGATGGCAGTCGCCGCTATGGCGCCGGTTTTATCTATCAGGGCAAATTGCCCTCGACTGCCCGTCCGGGTGAGTTCATCGAAACACCCAGAAAATAGGGAATCGAATGCAGTTTGTTGTTATTATGAGACATGCTGGCGGTGCTAAATCAATTTGTTAGTAGATGGTGGTTTTCTTTTACCGATTTGTTAGAATTCCGCGCGTCGGCTGGATTACACGTCCCGGACCGATCTCTGGTGTGGGTTTTTATATTTGCAAGTAAAGGGAAATCAAATGAAATATTCCGTCCTCCTGGCTGCTCTGCTGGCCGTTTCCATGACCGCTTGTGGCAAGAAAGAAGAAGCCGCTGCTCCCGTAGAAGCGCCTGCTGCTATGGCTCCGGCTCCGGAAGCTGCTGCTCCGATGGAAGCTGCTCCTGCTGCTGACGCTGCTGCTCCTGCTGCTGACGCTGCTGCTCCTGCTGCTGCGCCTGCTGAACCTGCCAAGTAATTCCTGGCACGGGAAAGAAAAAACCGGCCTTCGGGCCGGTTTTTTTATGCCTGTACATCAGGCAGTCTCGACAATCGCGACGAAAACCCAAGGTGATGAACGTCGGTAGGATGTTCCAGTATTGAAAAATGTCCTTACAAGACTGCAGGGATTGGGGACCGACATTCATCAGGGTGGTCAACCCCCTCGCATGAAGTTTGCTGTGATCCATGCATGTGTAACGTGGGGTTAGGAACATCATGCGATCCTTTTCAATTCTGGCCGGTGCGATGGTTTGTTTTTCTTCCATGCAAGTTTCCGCATACACCATAGATGCCAATCTGGTCGATTGGGGCTTGGTCCATACCGGCACTGTCAACGACTGGACACCGAACCCGGGGGTCGTGGCTTGGGCAGTCGAAGATCAAACCGGGGGCCGGGGCACCAAACTTACGCCAGGCTACGGCGGGCAGGCGTATGACGTAGAAGCGCTTTACGTCGATTACGACGCGCAGTATCTCTATCTGGCGATGGTAACGGGGCACTATCCTTTGATGACGGATAGCGGCGGTAATTACGCGCCAGGCGATTTCGCCATTGATTTCGGGCGCGACGGCAGTTATGAGTTTGGTCTTGAAACCACCGGCAACACCGGCAACAAACAAGGCGGCCTGTATGCCATCGTGCAGTGGGGCGCAGGCTTATGGGGGGCTGCAAATGAAGGGCCTACCTCGATTCTGGCTGGCAATCTACTAGGTCCTGGGGAGGTGGCCTACAGTACGACGGGTGTCGACAATATGGGTATTTATACTGCGGACCAGCATTTTTTCTATGAGGCGCGTATTCCAGTCGCCTTGTTCGGCACGTACTGGGGTGCAGACGCTCTCGATGTCCTCTGGACCATGAATTGTGCGAACGACTCCCTGAAGGTGGATCCCGTACCCGGCGCCACCATACCCGAACCGAGCACTTTGGCATTGTTGTCGCTGGGACTGCTCGGTTTGATCGGATTGTCGCGCGGCCGACGCACCTGATCAGCCGGACAGAAAACGGTCGATGCGCGCTATGGCTTGCGCTAGTCGTGGCAGGGGTTGGGTATAGGCAAGTCGCAAGAAGTATTGCGGACGATTCAAACCAAAATCCAGGCCGGGTGTGACGGCGACGCCCGACTGTTCAAGCAGTGTCTGGGCAAACTCAAAACTATTATCGGTGTGTGCTCGGCAGTCGGCGTAGACATAAAAAGCGCCCTCGGGCGCGACCGGAATGACGAAGCCGCGCTCGCGCAAGGCGGGCAGCAGAAAATCCCGCCGGGTACGCAGTTCGTGCTTGCGGGCCTCGAGTTCAACCAGGGTGGCGGGCAGGAAGGCAGCCAGCGCCGCATTCTGGGCCGGTGTGGACGCCGCCAGATACAGATTCTGCGCCAGCCTTTCCAGGGCGGGCACTGCCCACGCAGGTGCGGTCAGCCAGCCCAGTCGCCACCCCGTCATCAGAAAGTATTTTGAGAAGCTGTTGATGACGAACACGTCGTCCCAATGTGC
>JBGSTO010000130.1:0-27044 GCA_041736465.1 Anaerolineales bacterium
TCCGCCAGCCACTCCAGCAGCAGAGCGCGGTGGGCGTCTTCCTCCCAGCTTGCCAGCAGCCCCCCGGCAGCAGTGAAGCGCTGCACCAGGGGATCATCTTGCGGGCGAGGGCGCACCAGATAGGCGCGCACCTGCCAGCCCCAGCGGGCCAGGTAATCCAGCGCCACCAGGGTATCGCCGCCGTTGTTGCCCGAGCCAACCAGACCCAGGGCATTGCGCGGCGGGTGGTCTGCATAACGCTGCTGCACCACTTCCGCCAGCCCGCGCCCGGCGTGCTCCATCATGGCAGCATACGAATGTCCGGCTGCGTCGGCCGCTTTTTCGACAGCGATCATCTCGGCGACGGTGACAAATTTCACGCCGCACCCCACACACCCGGGATTACCCATTCCATATCCAGCTGGCGCAGCTTCCACTGCATCGGGCGTCCCGTCTCCGGATCCCAACCGCGGGCCGAGTAATACGCCTGCAGCATGGGTTCGAAGTCGGGCTTGTATCCCAGCGATCCACGCTGGTCGTCGCTGTAAGGTTCCAGCAGCGCTTTCGGCAGGCGGTCGTTCTCGCGGGATAGACCCAGGCGGTTGTTGATCGCCCGTTTGAGCGTCCAGCCGCGCTCGCCGGTGCGCATCATCTCGGCGGTGTTCCAATCATAGCCGCAGGCGGAATTGATCAGCTCGACCACGGTTTCGGGGGGCACGTTGGCAAAGTAACACAGCACCAACGCGTTGAAAATCGTGCGCCAGTCCTGGTGCAGAGCCACATTGCAGGCTTTCTCAGCGCTGGCGTGGCGGTGAAAATACTCCAGCCCCAGGCTGGATTCGATCTGACCGATATCCACCAGAAAATAATCCGACTGGTTGTGACAGGCGCCGCGCGGCGAGGTGGCGTACACCAACGCCATGCCCGAAGCGCCGCGTGGATCGTGATAGGCTACCTCCAGACCGTTTACCTGGATGGCTTCTTCTTCAGCGCCATAATGGCGTCCCAGCGAGCGCGCCCCCTGGGCAATGAGCACCCCCAGGCCCTCGCCGTCGATGGTCTGCTGCACCAGAGTCTCGACAGCCTGCGGCGATCCCCACACCAGCTCGATCCCGCCGCTATCAGCAGGGGTGATCAGACCTTTTTCGTACAGGTGGAATGCCAACCCCAGGGTGTTGGACAGGCTGATGCTGTCCGCACCAAAGCGGTCGCACAGCTCGCCCATGCGGGTGACGAAGACCGGGTCGTTCAGCCACAGGTTGGGACCAAAGCCAACCAGGGTCTCGTATTCGGGACCTTTGCGCTTCTCGCCGGGTTGCCCGTTTTCTTCCGGTAGGCGCACCACTCGACCGCAGGCGATCACGCAGGCGTGGCAAGCGCTGACGCCGGTCAGGATGCTGTCTTTGACGCTGGCCCCAGAGATGCGGGTAGCTTCCTCATACACCTCGGCATGGAAATAGCGCTTGGGCATCTCCCCCAGGTAATCGAAGTACTCGGCTGCACCGGCGGAGCCAAGCTCGTGCAGCACGCCCGTCATCGAGTCGGCGCGCAAGGCTTTATTAGCTGCCGAGCGCACCGGCGCATAGCGCGCCAGATCCAGAAGCGGCGCCTTGCTGCTCCCTTGCACAGCCACGGCTTTCAGCCGTTTGGCGCCCATCACCGCGCCCATGCCGGTGCGCCCCGCGACGCGCCCGTGGTCGGTGAGGATCAGCGCGTAGGGAATGCCGCGCTCCCCCGCAGGGCCAATGACTGCCACGCGCGGCCTGCCGGCTTTCAGCTCCGCTTCTACTCGCGCCTGGGTGGTGTAGGTGTCCAGTCCCCACAGGTGTGCCGCCGGGCGGATCTCGACCTGCCGGTCGCATATCCACAGATACACCGGCTGGCTGGCTGCGCCGCTGATCCAAAGCCCGTCCCAGCCCGCCATGCGCAGTTCGGGCCCCCAGAAGCCGCCGCAGTTCGATTCGGCCCACAGACCGGTGGCAGGCGATTTCCCACAGATAACAAAACGCCCCACTGCCGGACCTGCGGTACCCGAGAGCGGGCCGTTCAGGAAGAGCAGAGGAGCGTTCGGCGAGAGCGGGTCGAGATCGGGGGTCAGCTGCTCATACAGCAGGCGAGCTGCCAACGAAGCGCCGCCCAGGAATTCTCGCTCCCAATCAACAGGGATGGTGAAGCTGCCGGTCTCGCCGGTGGTCAAGTTTACGGTCAGGATGGGCTGCATGGTAAACTCCCGGGAGGATGGTGCTCAAATATTTCGTCTCATCCTTCACAAACAGTTTACCAGAATTTCCCGTCCGCCAACAAGGCTAAACGATTAAAACCCTGCCAGCCTGCGCCGTTCCAGCGAGTGACCCAAAAGCCGTTCGATGGAGCGCACCATGGGCAGATCATCCTGGGTCATGAAAGAAAGGGCTGTACCCAGCCTCGACATACGACCGGTGCGCCCAATCCGGTGGGTGTAGGTGGTAGCCGTAGACGGCATATCGAAATTGATGACGTGCGAGATCTTCGAGATATCGATACCCCGAGCAGCGATGTCGGTGGCAACCAGCACCTTCACCCGTCCGGTACGGAAGCCATCCATGGCCTCTTGCCGGCGGGTCTGCGACAGGTTGCCCTGCAGAGAAGTCGCCTGCAGCCCGGCCTTGACCAATTGCTCGGCCAATTTTTTGGCGCGGTGTTTGGTGCGTGTAAATATCAGCACCTGCTCGCTGCCTGTCCGGCGCAGGATTTCCAAGAGCAGCTCGACTTTACGGGTTGATTCCACCGGATACAGCTCGTGGTCAACGGTTTCAACCGGGCGTGAAGCGCCCAATTCAACCATTTCGGGTTGGCGCAGGAATTCGTCAACGAGCGAACGCACCTCTTCCGGCATGGTAGCAGAGAAGAGCAGCGTCTGGCGGGATTTGGGGACGGCAGCCAGGATACGCCGCACATCGGGCAAGAACCCCATGTCGAACATCTGGTCGGCTTCATCCAGCACCAGCACTTCAATCGCGCTCAGGTTGACTTCTCGCTGCCCCATCAGGTCCAGCAAACGACCCGGGCAGGCCACAACGATATCCACCCCGGAGCGCAGGCTCTGGATTTGAGGCCGGGCGCTGACGCCGCCAAAGATCGTTACGCTCCGCAAGCCTGTCTGGCTGCCCAGTTGTCTGATAGCGTTATGCGTCTGTTCTGCCAGCTCGCGCGTCGGGGAAACGATCAGCGCGCGCAGTTTGCCCTTTGGCCCCTTCATCAAGCGCTGCAAAATCGGCAAGACAAATGCAGCGGTTTTGCCGGTTCCGGTTTGCGCCAGGCCCATCAGGTCGCGCCCCGCCATTACGGGCGGAATTGCACGCTCCTGGATGGGAGTGGGGATAGAATACCCGGCATTGGTAATCCCAGCATGGATGCGGGGATGAAATTCAAACGAATTAAAATTCACAACAGTTCCTTATTTCCCCGAAGATACGTTCTCAGGTTGAATGCGTATTCTCGAGGCAAGATTGAGATTTCAGATAGCCGGCTTTTTCTCTAGATACAGGCAAACAAAAAGCTCATGGGGGTATACCCATGAGCTACTGTTGTCACTACCAACAAAAACCTACCGGTTACCTGCAGAAAAGATCATACTATCTTGGGGCGGAATTGTCAAGCTTTTCAGATAGCAGTATCCAACCCGGTCAATGCGCGACCATACCGGCACCCAGCAGATCCTGCAACTCGCTTTCAGCCTGGTGAGCCGGAACCGACAATACCGTGCACCATTCATCCAGCAAAACGCCTTTGGCGCGTGCCAGAATGGATTTCTCGTTGTCGTTGATCTTTTTTACGTGCTGGTGAAAAACCAGGTCACGGATCACCCAACAAACCGCTTCGAGCGTACCTTCTCTGAGCCGGGCTGTGAGTTGATTCTTTCTCTCCAGCCCATCCATGGAAAGCGGCTCGCCGGGGCTTGCGAGGATGCTGAATAAGCGCTGAAATTCTTCCGCCGGTGTCAGGAAACGCAGACAACCCTCACCCTTCTCGTTAATCGGCACCCACAGGGTGATATCGCGTATGCGCACGACGTAATACGCACTGGTACGACCGAACAATTCTTTCTCGTCCAGCTGTATGATTTCTCCGAGGCCATACGCCCAATGGCTGACTTTGTCACCGACTCGAAAAGTCATCTCGTGCTCAGCCATTGTATGCCCTACCTTTCCTCAAAAAAGACAGGCTCCAGACGCCTTCACCAGGCCGATTAATAGCGCCGAGGCCCGCTCCCCCCAGTCTTGCGGTTGCGGCTCTGATCGCGCTTGCCACCGCCGCCGCCAAAACCACCAGGGCCAGAACGACCGCCATAACCACCGGAGCCGCCTGGACGTTCTTCCTTGGGGCGAGCGATATTGACTTTAATTTCCCGGTTGCCCAGGGTCTTCCCGTTGAAGAGCTTAATGGCCTCTTCGGCTTCGCTTTGTGAGCTCATTTCAACAAACGCAAAACCCTTCGAACGACCGGTGTCACGATCCTTGATCAGCGCTACGGACGTGACCACGCCTGCGCCTGTGAAAAGCTCGCGCAGGTCTTCTTCTGTCGTCTCGTACGACAGGTTACCAACATACAACTTCGCATCCATTCAGAACCTCCAGGTACTGTTTTCAAATTAAATCACCAGTCCCGCTTTAGGACTGGCGATTGATTCACGAATCCCGAGTAAGATAATAAATATTATACCACGAACAGGATGTGGATAATTAGAGAGATCGATCAGATTACCATAAAAGAAAACACAGCTTGGAAGTAGATTATAATGCTGTCAGTCTCTTCTGGAATTCTCAAAAAAATCCTCCCTGCAGAGGTGATTTTAATAATAATGGAAAATAATCAAAAAACCAATCGAAATACGGAGAACGAGTTATCTAATCAAGATCTCTTGATTTCCACTTTAAGGCTTGTTTCTCGTTTATCGTAGGTAGGTGGCTCCCAAAAATCCGTCATACCAGTACAAATGCCATATTGATGCAAATAAAGAAAATAACCACTGAATTTCTTTGGGTAGGAGTTGGTCAATCGCTGGCAGCGTTAGGCGGAATTGTAGGGGTCCGTCTGATGACCGACTCGCTTAATACACAAAGCTATGGGGAATTAGCTCTCGGGATGACGATAGCCACCCTTGTAAACCAACTTGCCTTCGGACCTCTAAGTGGGGCTGTATTAAGATTTTTCGCTCCTGCCTTAGAAAGTCGCCAGCTTTCGAAATATCTGGATGGCGCAGGATTAATAGTTTTCGTCGTCTGTGCCTTAACGCTCGGCGTAGCTGCGCTAAGTATTGTTGGTTTGTTAATTTTTGATCTCTCAAGATGGATTGGGTTTTGCATTGGAATAGCATTCTTCGCGATTGTCACCGGGATCAATAACATACTCGATGGAATGCAAAATGCTGCCCGGCAAAGGCCGGTCGTCGCAATTCATCAAGGTTTCGGGATGTGGATGCGCTTTCTACTTGCGGTCGGATTGATCCAAATCTATGGAATAAGCAGTACAATTGCTATATGGGGATACGTCGCAGCTGCTTTAATTGTCATGTTATCTAGATTCTTTTTTTTTCGAAAAAGGATATTGTCACTGCGCGGTGCATTAATAGATTCTCAACCTACCAAGGAGAAAAACTGGGCCAGGCAAATGCTTTCTTACGCGATACCAATGTCCAGTTATGGAATTTTTACCTGGGCACAACAATCATCGGACAGGTGGGTATTAGCATTTTGGCTGGATACTAGTACTGTTGGATTATTTGCCGTGCTATACCAGCTTGGTTATTATCCACTCCAGTTGATTTCCGAGTTTACAACCCAATTAATCTCTCCAATCTTGTTTAGCCGTGCTGGAGATGGCTTAGATCGGGCTAGAATGAGTACAACCATAAAACTAAACAACTTGGTCATCTCGGGAGCGATCGTTTTTTCTTTATTCGCATCCATCATCGCTTTCTTCTACCATGAACAATTATTTCGCTTCCTTGCTGCACCAGAGTACCGGCAAGTCTCTGTTTTTTTACCATTGACCGTTATTGCATCGGGATTATTCGCGGCAGGTCAGATTGGAGCATTATCGATACTCATTAGTACGAACACAAAATTATTGATTGCCCCGAAGATCGGGATCTCAATTTCAGGAATTATCCTAAATATCATATTCGTTTATTTCTGGGGCATTGCTGGCGTTGTGATGGCGGGCTTGGTAGTTTCCTTTGTATATCTGGTTTGGATATTATGGTTGATAAACACCACATCAAGAAGCCGCCAATCCCATAATGAAAACATTTCGGTTGCTAGTGGCAGCTTAGAGAGTTAATCACGAATAACTCATGGTGTTGGTGAGAGGTGGAAGACATCTGGGCGAGTGGCGCCCGCTCAAATATCCCTGTGTGGGTCGAAACTATGTAACCCCTGATGGTGCTGTTTTGAATCCGAAATAAGTTCGAGGCGAATAATTGATGCTGACCTTCCTCCACTATAACCATTAAGCGCGTATGAAAAAACATTTCTATTGGGTATATCGCTGGCTCGATCAAATTGCTAATCCCCTAAGGTCATTGAGAGGAATCAGGGGTTTTGGTTGGTTTTTTGCGGATTGGCGAGCTTATGCTCGTATGGCCGGATCAGAATCTATAAATTTAAGGCAAACGTGGCCGCAATTACATGATCGAACCCCTTCATCTTCAGTCGATGCTCATTATTATTATGTTAATGGTTGGGCGATACGACGGATTTTATCTCAGAAACCAAACATACATATAGACATTGCGTCACAGACAATATTTTCAAATCTGCTCAGCGCCGTTTTACCTGTCATCTTCGTTGATTACAGGCCTCTCAAATATTATTTACAAGGCATGAGTTGTCTAGCAGGGGATATCCTCCATTTGCCATTCGCCGATGATTCGATAACTTCCTTATCCTGCTTGCACGTTGCTGAGCATATTGGGTTGGGTCGTTATGGCGATCCGATTAATCCGTTAGGAACAAAACAGGCAGCAGAAGAGTTAGTGAGAGTAATAAAGCCAGGAGGTTTTTTATATTTTGCCCTGCCAGTTGGAATTCCCAGATTGCAATTCAACGCTCACCGCATCCACACCTCTCAAACTATATGTGAGTATTTTTCCGGTTTAGAGCTGATCGAATTTTCTGGCGTTGACGATTCAGGTAAATATATCGAGCATGCTTCATTGGATCAATTTAACTGCTCTTCATATGCGTGTGGAATGTTTCTATTTCAGAAACAAAAAGAAATAACGGAAGAGTAACAAATGAGATCCATCTTTAGGGGTTTGCAGGAAAAGGGCAGAAACTTAGTCCATAATAAATCTTCTCTTCGGGGAGATATATTATGGGTATTGATGGCCATTCTTTTTGTTATTTCACAAAGCCGTAATCTTATCAGCCAAATGTATTCGAACCTGTCGGCAACGGCCATGCCACCGGTGTATGTATCAAGGCTAGTTCAAAACCGAGGATCCGACACCTTGCATGATCCATTCAGATCATTTCGTCTGAGAGCAGTGTCGCTAAATAAAAATAATCATCCTGCACTCCTTCAATTGTTCCGATGGCATAGAGCCATTGGAGATCTACCTGCTGCAGCTCAATTGTTACCTGAACTGGGAATGTATGAATTTATTGAAATCATGCCAGACTATTCCTTAATCAAGGCAGAATATTTGAGACAAAAGGTCAACTGGCAGGAATCAAAAATATATTATCAGGCTGCATTAACCGGCAGCGAGATACTATTGGCAGGATTCAGGCGAACCGATTACTACGATACCCTGGCAAGATCCGAGCTCACCTCGGATTCATATAATATCGGATTAGCTCACTTTCGGGCAAGTAAATATTTTATGCAAGCAGGTAATTCCAGAGAGGCTGCAGATCAAGCACGATGGCTACTTACTCAGGAATCCTCCCAACCTACATACATGAGCTGGGCCAACTACTTATTGGCCGTCAGCAATACAGGGCAAACGACGGAGGAGAAATTGGCCCTACTCGAAAAATCTGTCAGCATTGCAGATAATCCCTCAGCGGCCGTTGAGCTCTACAATACTGCCAGAGAAAATGGAGACCAATATTTTATCAATAGGTCAACTTATTATCTATCCAAACTCAAACCGAATTTCCTCTTAACATTAGCGGATGTGCCTTGCGAAGATACCTGGCATTTGGCAGGTTACGACGTAGACGAAGAGATATTAAATGCTGGTATCGAAGCTCTTTTAAACCTTTATTGGTTTCCGTTATGTGGGGATTTGCCGGATCAATACGGCCTGGTACAAGCCGGGAGCCTTTGGTTGCAGACTGGTTATATTGCCGATAATGTGTTTATTGATCCAGGTTTTGAGTGGGTCTTACCTGAGCATAGGGAAACTTACTCCGGCTCGTCCTCCGATTGCTGCAAGAAGGTAGTAAGCGCTGATCAGAATGGATCTGCGCTGCAGATTGCTACCTACCTTCCAAACACCAGGGCTGCGCAACCGGCAACCAGACATCATGTCGAAGGTGATGCATCTTTCCTCGTATCAGGTAGTATACTGTGGCAGAAAGTTGAAGCAACGGGTCAGACAGCAGCCGTGATCGGTGGTTTCTGGCAGAACCAAAATGAAGTGCGGGTACCAGGATTTAACAATGCGATAGATAATTTACAAGAATTTATAATAAATTTTCCCGAGCAATCAGAGAATTTGTCTAAAAAGCAAGTATTAAGAACCATTGTGCACAGCCCTTCTGATGCTGCGTATTTCTTGCCTTGGATCGGTCTCACTAGCTCGTTCTCGGGTTTCGCGATCGTTCATTTCGACAATTTGGTAATGGCTGAGATTAATCCTCCGGTTCGATAAAACATTCGGAATTCAATCCTAACTGCCAATGACACACACTATTCTCTGGAATCTGCCACTGATCATAACCGGTCTATCCGCGGTGGTGATGGTCTTAACTGCCTTTACAAAAAATACGAAAACCTTCCTGATCGCTGTAGCTTTATTATTATCGAACGCAAGTTTAAATCCAGTCAACGAATTCACGAGCCGGCTTGGTTTTGGCGCCTCCTGGATCTTGATTGCACTGACTGGCTGGGCACTCATCCACCACTTTAACCTTAATGTCGGGGAAATTCTGTTCGGAATTCCAAATTTCACAGATCTAATACTTTTCAGTTTCGCAGCATTTTTATTTCTCAGCCCACCCTTTATTGCTTACGATTTTACTGCTTCATTACGTCGAGCGACTTCATTTCTCCTGGTATTCATGGTTGGTTGGAGAACTTTTGGCGCAATTTTCCGCTCTCGACCGAATGAAATTAGGTCCTATATCCACATTATTCTTTATACTTCCAGCGGGTGGATGGTGTTATTTGTTATGATTTTTCTGATCGTAATTGGGCCGGGTGCGCTACAACCCGTGCAGGGCTGGATAAATTTTGCTCTCGGCGGAACCGTAGTAACACGCCTAGAATACCGGCCTGTACTTCCCGGGACTGCTGTAAGTTCTGCTGCCGCAACCGGATTGTTCCTCGCTTATCATTGGTTTCAACGGTTTCGTGATCGTAGGAGAATAGTCATCATTGCGCTCACACCTATCATCACACTCATTATGCTTTGGGGAGGTGGGCGGACCGCGATGATTTCAATGTGGATTACAGCGCTCATATTATTTATTATGGAATTGCTCGCCAGGGGTAAACGGGGTCAGGTAAAGATCATATTGACTCTTGGCGTCATTGGTCTGATACCATTATTATTATGGCCTCTTATCGAGCCTATATTTATGCGAGATCAAGGTATGAGTTCCATAATCGAAGGCTTAATGATTAACCGGATTAACGCGTCAGTTGATATATTTCGATATTTTCAATCACAGGCGATCTGGGGGGCTGGCGCTGGTGCTCTCACTGTATATGCCAGTGAAACATCTACCCCCTTGTTGGAATCTTTCTTTTTTCAAGCTGTAATTGAGTATGGGATACTCTTTGGATCCCTATTCATCCTTGCCTGGGTCTTGATTACGATCACGATAATGAGGGTGGACTTTCTGTACCTAAAAAACAGGGAACCAGCAGCATGGTTGCCATCATCGGGAGTACTGTTTATTTGGGCGGGAGTCTTCGCCAATTACGGATTTGGGATATTTTCCAGCAATCTTGCATTAACCCTATCCGTTGGTTCTGCAGCAATGGTTGAGCTGACCAGACTGCTAAAAACCAGGACCACTAATCCGGCTGCAATTGATAATCCCAAGCCTGCCAAAATTATATAGGGAAGATGAAATTTGAAAACTCCTCTTCGAAAGAAATTGTTGAAAGTCAAGCTAATCTGGCAACTAAACGCCGCTTGGAAAAGCCGGAGGATGATAAACCGATATCTCCGAACGATTGACTATTATGCAGGTTTTCCCAGATCGAGATTGGCAGAGCCCAACCCTCGATCACAAATTAATTGGACTTGGAATCCCGATTCACGCCCCAAGGTATTATGGGTGGGTACCGCAGAAGGACAAGATTATGCTGGTCTACTTCAAGGCCTGGACAAGGTAGCAGATGTGTCGGTCTTCAAGACACCCACGGGACATTACGGGCAACTTGACGCTTTGGGTAAAAATCAGGAACATGAGAGGAAACTTAACGGCGAAATATTGCTGAGACTTGCCACCGACCCCATACGTGGCACGCCAATTTTCGATCTAATTATTGGACAAATGTGGGCGTACCGGATGGATGTAAGCGCACTCGATCATCTTGGTGCGCTGAACATCCCAATTGTCAACATCTCTATGGATGACCGGCATGCATATTGGCGAAATCGGACCGCGAACTCTTCTTGGGATGGCACTCACGGCCTCATAGGTCATATTGATCTCGCCTGTACTGCCGCGCCAGAGGCTGTCAATTGGTATCATGTGGAAGGCTGCCCAGCTATTTTTTTACCAGAGGCTAGCGATCCCGACTTTTTCAGACCTTATCCTGAGCTGCCAAAATTATACGATGTATGTTTTGTCGGCTTGCGGTACGGAATACGAGATCAAATTGTTAAAGCCCTCAAAAATGCCGGTTTAGTGGTGCGCACCTTTGGACATGGTTGGCCAGATGATCATTTACCAGCAAAAGATGTGCCCAGGCTATTTGCGCAATCACGAATTGTGCTAGGTATTGGTACGATTGATTATTGTAAGGATTTTTTTGCATTGAAGATGCGCGATTTTGATGGACCAATGTCTGGAAGCTTCTATCTGACGCATGCAAACCCAGATCTGAACCTGGTATATGATGTGGGTAAAGAAATTGTGGTCTATCGCAACCCGGCCGAGTGTGTTACATTGGCTAAATATTACTGCGAACACGAAATAGAAAGAGAATTAATTGCGCAAAGGGGGCGAAATAGAGCTGAAATGGAACACACATGGGCAGATCGATTTCGGTTAATTTTTACTAAACTTCAGTGTTTGAGTGAAAAGTCAAATCTACAGAGCAACTAAACCCTGCCGCGGGGTATCTTTGACATGCACAACTTCTCTATGGTAATTATTATGTGGAGAAAGAATGGTTGATACTTATGTGGAAATCGCGTTGAACCAGTGTTGACAAAAAATATGGTACAGACCAGCGTTATTATTCCAACATTCAACCGGGCTGCGACGATCCTTCGTGCAGTAGACAGCGTCTTGAAAAACGACTCTTCTAGTTTGGAAATCATTATCGTAGATGATGGTTCCACAGATGATACTTCGACGTTGATTCATAACTATCACCCATCAATCCTGTTCATTAGGCAGGAAAATCAGGGGGCTGCTGCGGCAAGGAATCGTGGTATCCGAGCGGCTCAAGGGGAATTCATTGCATTTCTTGACGCAGATGATGAATGGCGGCCGGGGAAGCTCCAGAGACAATTAGATGTTTTGGCAATGAATCCAGGAGTTAGTTTTGTTGGAACTGGTGGGGAATTTTTAACTTCGGAAGGGAAATTGGTAAGAATTCAATCAGTTTATCGACGCGGCAATCTTCTCAAGGAGTTAATTTTCACGAATTACATTATTACAAGTTCCGTTCTGGTAACGAGAGATAGTCTGCTTAGAGAAAAAGAATTATTCCGTCCGGAATTAATAATTAGTGAAGATTGGGATTTGTGGTTACGGCTATCTGCAAGCAATCAAATGATCATTATTCCGGATAATTTAGTAAGCAATCACAGATTACATGACAGTCTCGAATCAAGTTCTTCGGTTGAACAAATCGTTAATCAATATATCAATATCATCTCAAACTTAAACCAGGATCCACTGCTCGGTCCGGTAATTGATCGAAACTGGTCAAATATTATAGCTAACAGCATTTATATGCATGCTTACTACGCGTATTTGCGAGGCGACATACGCACTGCGCGTTTAAAAATTATCAAAGCATTTCTTGCCGCTCCAGCGAGATTGAAATGGAGTACCGCATTAGCCATTTTGTTTCTTCATCCAAACACATTTGAACGTATCAAACTTCAGATGAATAAAAATCCCCGAAATTATCGTTAAGCTGCCTCAGGTGTAAGAAATGCAAATTCAACATGTAATTGTTATCAATGATTTTTCATACGTTGATGGAGGTGCAAGCCAGGTTGCTTTATCCAGCGCAAGAGGTTTAGCAAACAGCGGCGTGAATGTTACCCTCTTTTGTGCTGTTGATCTCGCAGATCACACTGAATCAAGCATGCCTCCAAATTTACGGATAATATCAACAAATCAAAAAGAAATCTTAAACGATCCTAACCGCGTTAGGGCAGTGCTACAGGGATTGTGGAATATTCAGGCTCGGAACCAATTAAAAATATTGCTGAAAAGCCTGGACCCGGAACGAACGATTGTGCACCTACATGGCTGGACAAAGGCGCTTTCATCCAGCGTGATTGCAATCATTCGCGAGATGGGTTTCAAGCTTGTCATCACAATGCATGATTATTTTTTGGCCTGTCCAAATGGAGCTTTTTATAACTATGTTACAGGGAAACTTTGCAACCTGGAACCCTTGAGTCTCGCTTGTTTCGCTGAAAATTGCGATGTCAGACATTACACACATAAGCTGTGGCGCTTCGGGCGTTCGATAATCCAAAAAAATATTGGCATGGTACCAGGAGGTATAAATTATTTTATTGCAGTCTCCGATTTTAGCCGCAGAATACTAGAGACATACCTTCCCAAAGAAGCCAATATTTATCGATTAGATAATCCGATTGAGATGGAGAAGTCTGCCCCAGCTCAGGTTCATATGAATCAAAGATATCTGATGGTTGGCAGAATTGCTGAAGAAAAGGGTCCCCATCTGTTCGCCCAAGCTGCTAAGCGCCTCATGTTGCCAGCTATATTTGTCGGAAATGGATCCCTTGAGAATGTGGTTACATCGATCTATCCCCAGGCAATCATCACCGGATGGGTTAACCAGGATACTGTGATAAGCCATATGCGATCTGCGAGAGCCCTGGTATTCGCGTCAGTGTTATATGAAAGCCAACCCCTTGTTGTATTAGAAGCAGCCGCTCTTGGATTGCCTGCTGTCGTGCCAGATTCCAGCGCGGCGAGAGAAACGGTTACTGATGGCGTCACAGGATTATGGTTTAAGAGCCAGGATATTGATGACCTGACAGAAAAGCTGCGATTGCTTTGCCAGGATGAGCTTGTCGAGAAATTAGGCGATCAGGCTTACCGTCAATACTGGTCTTCACCAAGAAATCTTGAAACCCACATCAAGAACCTGCTGGATATTTATGCTGACATCATGAAAAGATAATTCTTCTGAAAATGGACATCTCTGTAATCATACCGACCTTACAAGCGGCGAAACTACTGCCTCCGTTATTAAAAATTCTCAATGATCAAACCCTAAAGCCGAGGGAAATCATCATCGTTGACTCATCATCTTCCGATGAGACAGTAGCTATTGCGCGAGAGAGTGGCTGCCAGATTATAGTGATTGAGCGTAAGGATTTTAGACATGGACGGGCTCGAAATCTTGGCGCAAATATCTCTACCGGGCAAGCGCTTCTTTTTCTAACTCAAGATGCACTTCCAGCAAATGAGAGTTTTATTGAATCACTTGCTCAGCCCTTATCCCACAAACTGACCGTGGCAGCAAACGCGCGGCAGGTTGCCTACCCTTCAGCAACGCCTATTGAGCAGATTGCCCGTCGTTTTAACTACCCGGAATATTCTTCTGTTCGATCCGCCAGCGATCTAGCAACGCTTGGTGTAAAAACATACTTTTTTTCGAACAGTGCATCAATAGTCAATCGCGAAGTATTTCTACAGGTCGGAGGCTTTTCAGACGAAGTTATTGTGAATGAAGACATGTATTTTTGTGCGCTGCTTATAAACAATGGCTTTTCGGTTGCCTACCAGGCTGAAGCAGTTGTTTATCACTCCCATAACTATACATTAAGTCAGTTGTTTAAACGCTATTTTGACATCGGAGTATTCTTTTATCAAGCCAAAACATTACTACAAAACATCCAACCCAATCGAGAAGGTATCCGCTATATAAGACAAACTGTACATGAGCTGGAATTAATGGGAGCGTATTCCTGGATTCCCCGAGTGTTCGCCGAGTCGCTCATTAAGTACAGCGCTTTTCAGCTCGGACTAAGGTATAGGTTATTTCCCAGAGTGGTAAATTCCAGGCTTAGTGGACAAAGCTATTTTTGGTGACCTTTGAGTTAAGTTTGAGGCTTCCTTGTAATCGTTCTATCAACTGCTACTTAAGGTACAATAGGTAAAATACCTATCACTCCATGGAGGGGACATGCAAGTAGCATCCCAGACTTCCAAAACAAACACCTCTACCGTGATCTCAACTTTTGCTCCAACGATGACCCACATCAATCTTCGCATCCCATTTCTTCAACGGTACAGCAGATTGTGGATGAGTTCATTACTGGTTCTTACGGATCTGGTATCTCTATTTGTTGCTGGTATTCTAGCTGCTTTGATCGGGGCAGCACTGGGAGGTGGTTTAAAGGATCAGAATTATTATCTCAGAATGGTGCCGATCGTTGTGTTTTTTATTATTGTGTATGCTGGGCGAGGGTTGTATCCATCGGTGGGTGTCAGTCCTGTCGAAGAGCTAAAAAGGTTGACGGTGTCGACCAGCTTTGTTTTCCTGGTTATTACAGCGATGACATTCTGGATAAGAAACGCTGAAAGCTATTCTCGTCTTATGATCGCCTTCTCCTGGCTATTCGCTCTAATTTTCATCCAGGTGAATCGATGGATCCTGCGTTATATCGCTATCCGATTCGATCTATGGGGCGAACCTGTTGCCTTTGTGGGCTATGGTCCTCAAGGACGCCAAATGGCTGATTTCCTGTTGCGTAATTTAAAATTCGGCTTGCGCCCCGTTGTAATTCTTGATGGCTTTTATGAAAATAAAGGGATAGTCTCACCCCTTCCAAAAATAAAATTGGGGAACTCTCCTAGAGAAATAATGACATTCAAGGAAGCCGGGATTAGAACTGTAATCCTTGTGACATCAGAAATGCCTGATGGTTTGCAAGCTGAAATTTTGCACGAAGAGCGTTTCGGATTCGAACGAGTAATTCTGATATCGGATCTCCAGTGGATTGGAAGCGTCGGTGTGATCCCCTATGATTTACAGGGCTATTTGGGTCTAGAGGTCCAGCGCAATCTTGTTCGCAATTGGGAGCAAGGTCTTAAACGGCTGTTAGATCTGTTTCTCGTCATCATCGGTGGGCTGCTTGTTCTTCCTCTTTTCGGTCTCATCGCTGCAATGGTCTGGCTGGAATCAAAAGGTCAGGTTTTTTACACTCAGAACCGTATTGGTAAAAATGGTCGTATCATTAAAGTGTGGAAATTTCGTACAATGGTGCCGAACGCAGACCAGGTTTTGGATGATTATCTCACGAGTAACCCGGATTTATTGGATGAATGGCAGTCTACTCACAAGATAAAGGATGACCCGAGGGTGACGAAATTGGGTAGCTTCTTACGTAGATACAGTTTGGATGAGCTGCCACAACTCTGGAATGTGATCAAAGGCGAGATGAGCATTGTCGGCCCTCGTCCAATCGTGGATGAAGAAATCCGGCATTACGGTCATTGCTTTCACATGTATAAAACAGTACTTCCCGGAATTACCGGGCTCTGGCAAATCTCAGGGCGTAATGATGTGAGCTACGCCTTGAGGGTTAGGCTAGATGAATATTATGTCCGCAATTGGAGCATCTGGCTAGACATATATATCTTAATTCGGACAGTATGGGTTGTTTTGAATAAAGAAGGTGCATACTAGTTATGGAAAAGCCCGAGTCGAAAACCCTGGATTCTGCACGCTATATAGAAACAATCATACGTCAAAGGGGGCTCATCATCACTACTTTTTTCCTGATGGTGATCTTTGGATTAATCTTCAGCCTGACTTTACCAAAGAGGTATAAATCGGCTGCATTAATTGCGACCACAAAAGTCACCTCCACAGTATCATTAGGCTCACCAATTCAAACCACCTCTGAAGAGCAGATACTGGCAAATGGTACGGGTTCATTTGGCATGATTGATCGCACAGCGCGCCTTCAAACATATGTGCAGCTGATTGATAACCCTGAGATTGCCCAATATGTGTTAGACAGGTTAGCTGATAAGCTCGATCCTGAATACCACAACATTCGAAGTTTATTAAGAATTGTGACCGGCTCTATTGCTGGAAGAAGCGATTTAATCAAAATCGAAGTGAGCTATAAAGATCCTGTGGTCGCCGCTGAAATCGCCAATGCCTGGGCGCAAGCATATATTGAGATAGTAAATCCGATCTATGCGGAAGCAGATACACGAGGTACTTTCGAGGCGATCCAACGTGAACTGGTCAATGCAAAGAAAACATATGAAGCGGCACAATCCGTGCTCGAGAATGATCTGCGGGTCAATCGGATCAATGAACTCACCCGACAGGTCGAAAGGCAGCAGGCGATCCTTGACCGATTGGCCCTGAATTATACCGATGTAATCAGCTCGGTTGTCATCTTAAAATCCGAAGCATCGGTCAAAGCAATCAGCGAAAACCTTACTGACCTTCAGTCAAAGCTGGAGAATGCATACGACAGACGCCGGCAATTTGACCGTGCATTACAAGATGTTCAGATAATGCGCGAACAAGTTGAACAAGGTGGTGATGGAGCAGCTAAAAGTAATAGTCTGGCCTTGACATTATTAAAAACTCAGATTTTTTCATCTCAGAGCGAGATCAGTAATTTGCAGGTACAGATAAACATTGATAATTACTCTGCTGCAGAGATGCTGCCAGACTTAGATGGCTTAATTATTGCTTTAAGGTCTCGTCGACAACAAATCGATAGCGAAATTGAAGACTATTCCGAACAGCTCATCAGTTTGCAGAACAGTAAAACGGCTCAGGGATTTACGGATCAGAGCCAAGCAATACTTAGCTCAATCTCTAATCTTGACTGGTTGTTTAAGACAGACGATACAGAATCGAACAACATATTGACAAGCGATGCGCTCCAATTCTTGGAGCAGCAAGTTCGTGAATTAAATGCACAGCTTGAACAAGAAATGTCTCGCCAGAATGACCTCATCCGCGCCCGTGATCTTGCGTGGGAAATGTTCAAATCATTAGCCACGAAAGAGGCAGAATTAGTTATCTCCTTGCAAACAAGCGGAAGTGTAGTGACGCTGGCTTCTCCTGCATCAGTTCCCGATCAGGATG
Source organism: Anaerolineales bacterium (assembly GCA_041736465.1). Classification (GTDB taxonomy): domain Bacteria; phylum Chloroflexota; class Anaerolineae; order Anaerolineales; family UBA4823; genus JAJUJL01. Next base: position 17,713 of record JBGSTO010000130.1, read on the forward strand.
AGGTAAGTGTGGCGAAAAATACCGCTATTGCCGGCATTATCGGTTTGGTCTTGGGTTTGATTTCCGCGTACGGAATTGAATTTTGGTGGGCATACAAGGGAATCGATGCCACGCCGGTCATTGCTATCCGCCGAAATGACCACCGTAATTGAATAATTGAATAAACTCCCGGCATGGAGAATAAATATACATCACTCGCTGGCATTATAGTTGCGAATGAGACTTTAGCACTTTTCATATTCCTTGCAGCGAGTTTAATTTCGGACCGAGTGTTGCCAGCTGCTGTATTGTTTAGTATGGTAGTTTGGACCTTGCGCTGGAAAATTGAGGGGTTTCACATTCACCGATCTCCAGTAGACATCGCAATTATTATTATGGTTCTGCTCCTCCCGATCGCGCTCTGGATTAGCAAAGTTCGGGGTGAAACATTCATTCAGATCTGTCGCTTATTGCTTGGAATAGCACTATACTTTTCACTTATCAAGTGGTTACGTTCCGAATCCACAGTTCGGAAATTTTTACTCGGAATCCCTTTTTTTAGCATTGCACTGGTCGTTGGTGCTTTGTTTAGCGTGCAATGGATGCCCGGAAAGTTTACCTTGATTCCCACCTCTATTTACTCAAGTCTTTCACCATTAATCAATGATCGTGTGCATCCAAATGTAATGGCAGGCATCCTGCTTCTATTGGTGCCATGGAGTATGGCACCTTTGCTTTTTAATTGGCGCCATTATAAAAATCATTGGCGTTTTGTTTTAGTCTCATCGTTGGCAGGCGCCGTGACCATTATCATCCTGACCCAATCAAGAGGTGCTTTAGTTGGTCTATGTTCAATTATTATATTACTCATCGCTTTACACTGGCGTCTAGGCTGGGTTATCAACCTGGTATTTATCCTCATCTTTATGATATGGGTACAATTCTATGGGTATGAAAACTTTACCGAGGCATTATCAACAAGTGGGACGATCGAAAGTCTTGGAGCGCGGATTGAGATTTGGTCTCGCGCCATTTACATGATCTGGGATTTTCCTATGACAGGTATAGGTATGGGAGGGTTTAAAGCGCTTGTTGATGCATACTACCCCCTGAGCATCAATCCACCAGGCAGTATTCCGCATGCACACAATTTGCTGCTCCAGATTGCAGTTGATCTCGGCCTGATCGGATTGGTGGCATGGCTGGCGGCTTTTATAGGAATTACCGCCATCTGTTGGCGTATATATGAGACAGGACAAAAATCCGGAAATGCCTGGATCACCACATTAGGAGCTGGATTGTTGTGCACTCAAACGGCATTGTTCGTTCATGGAATAACTGATGCTGTTATTTGGGGTATGGTTAAGACAGCACCATTAATTTGGGGCTTATGGGGTATGGCGGTAGCCATCTGGAACTTATATGGAGCATCTCGACCAAAACCAGCAGAAACAAGCTATTGAAAAAATCTCCATCCTGGGAGTAAACATCCAAAAAATATTATTGGATGACCTTCTAAACCGGATTCAAAATTCTATTGAGGCCCATGAGAAGATCACGGTAGCTTATGCGAATGTACATACGATCAATCTTACAGTAGACATACCCTGGTTTAAAGAATATCTAAATCGGGCAGATATGCTCTACTGCGATGGATTTGGCTTACTCTTAGGGGCGCGACTTCTAGGCACTAGACTCCCCGAGCGTTTCACACCTCCAGATTGGTTCCCTAAATTAGCAGCCTTAAGTGCACAAAATCGGTATCGGATTTTCTTCTTGGGATCTCGTCACGAAGTGGTTCACGTAGCTGCCGAACGCTTGGAAAATCAGTTCCCAGGACTGATACCGATTCAATATCATCATGGGTACTTCGACCGCACATCAGGGAGTGCAGAAAATAATATTGTGCTTCAGCAGATAAACAAATTTCGTCCAGAGATATTAGTAGTAGGAATGGGCCAACCCACCCAAGAGAAGTGGCTGGCTGAAAACTGGGAGCATCTTGAGTGCCAGGTTGCGCTCCCAGTTGGAGCCATGTTTGATTACCTGGCGGGCGTACTTCCACGAGCACCGCTCTGGATGACCGATCACGGTCTGGAGTGGCTGGGGAGGCTGCTGGTCGAACCTGCCCGATTGGGGCAGCGCTATCTGGTGGGCAATCCCCGCTTTTTGTGGCGAGTGCTCAAGCAGCGCTGGAATGACCGGCCGCGCTAACCTGGCGGGTGGGTTATAATTCCTTGCGCCTTCAACCATGCTGCGTAGATTCTCGATCGATTTCGCTGTTTTTTCCGCCTGCCTGGATGCCGCCCTGCTCGGGTTGGCGCTCTTCCTGGCGGTGCAGCTGCGCCCCGGATTGAGCGGATTGGCGGGCATCCGCAATATTCCCTCCCCGTACACGGTTCCAGCCTGGCTGTATCCCTTGTTCGTGGGGGTATGGATGCTGCTGCTGGGAGCCAACCAGGTGTACGATGGCAGGCGAAATCTGCGCCTGTGGCGTGAGCTTGCCAGCCTGGCGCTGGGATCTTTCCTGGCGCTGACCATCCTGGCAGGTATCCTGTTTCTCAGCTATCGCGAATTATCCCGCGCCCTGTTCCTGTTCTTCTTCTCGATGGGCTTTCCCATGTTGATTGCCTGGAGACTGCTGCTGCGACTGGGTTACAGCCGCGGCATCATCGCCGGCGCACAGCCGCGCAACATCCTGATCGTCGGGGCAGGCATTCTGGGGCGCGAAGTCGAACGCGAGGTGCGCGCCTACCACGAGCTGGGACTGCGCCTGGTGGGATTCCTGGATGATGACCAGACCAAACGCCTGAAAAGCAGCGATATCCTGGGCGGGCTGGACAATTCTATCGAGGTGGTAAAGCAAAATAACATCGACGAGGTTGTGATTGCCCTGCCGCCGCGGGCGTACGAGCGCGTTTTCCGGCTGGTGGCAGAACTGCACAGTCTGCCGGTGCGGGTGTGGATCATTCCCGATTATTTCGACCTGGCGCTGCACCGCATGGCAATGGAGGAATTTGCCGGTATCCCCATGTTGGATCTGCGCGCCCCCGCCATCAGCTACCAGCAGCGCGTGGTCAAACGCCTCTTCGACCTGCTGGTCGTGCTGCTGTGCCTGCCCTTCGCCTTGCCGCTGATGGCCCTGGCTGCGCTGGGGATACGCGTGGAAGGAAATGGACCGGTGTTGTTTCGCCAGCCAAGGGTGGGCGAAAACGGCAGGGTTTTCCAGATGCTCAAGTTCCGTACCATGGTGCCGGAAGCAGAGAAAATGCGCCAGCAGGTCGAGCGTGAGGACGAGAACGGCAATCTGGTGCACAAACGCCCGGATGATCCCCGCGTGACCCGTGTCGGGCGCATCTTGCGGCGCACCAGCCTGGATGAGCTGCCCAACCTGTGGAATATTCTCAAAGGCGAGATGAGCCTGGTGGGACCGCGCCCCGAGCTGCCCCACCTGGTAGACCGCTACCAGCCCTGGCAGCGTAAGCGCTTCTCGGTACCGCAGGGACTCACCGGTTGGTGGCAGGTCAATGGGCGCAGCACCCGCCCCATGCACCTGAACACCGAGGATGATTTATACTACATTCAAAATTATTCGTTGTGGCTGGACGTGCTGATTCTATTTAAAACGATCGGTGTAGTTGTCCGCGGCAAAGGCGCATATTGAGCTAATCCGTTCGCCTGACCGGATCCGGTAAAAACAATATCTGGGTGCAGCGATGAGATTGCTGCACCCAGATTTTTTTAATCAATTGTCTGTCGTGTGATCTTGCTAAGGAATGCTCAGCACCGTTCCCGGCGTGAGCGTGTAGGGTTGGGATAAACCGTTCGCCGCGGCAATCGCCATCGGATCCACATCCCCATAGTAGCAGGCCACGATGAAGATATTATCGCCGGTCTGGACAGTGTAGCTCGCCGGGTGGGCGCGCAGTACTCGATCGCTGGGGAATACATCAGCGCCGGATGGTATCTTCAGCACCAACCCACCGGGGTAGATCCTGCCGCGCACCAGACCGTTGGCTGCCAGCAGATCATCGGGGTGGATGTCGTAGCGGCGGGCGAGGCAGTAAGGGAATTCACCCCGGCGCAGGGTGTGCGTAGCCGGCACCGCGGCGGATGGTGCAGCAATCACGGTTGGCGATTCCTGCCCACCGCCCGTTTCGCCGCCAGTCTGGCCCACCGGCACCTGCGGGATGGTGATCTCCTGCTGCGTTTCCTGGGGCACGCTGATCACCGTTCCAGGCGCGAGTTCGGCGACCAGCAAGCAGTTGGCGTCCATCAACTCCTGGGTCGAAAGACCGTACTGCTGCGCCAGTCCATCCAGCGTTTCGCCAGGCTGCACAACCGCCGTGATCCAACCCGTCGGCGAGGGGCAGTTGGTTACGCTCGGCTGGTTGTCGTCGGCAGGCGCCGCGCCCGGCTGCACTCCCACGCCGGGTGCTTCTGCGCCCTTAGGCTCGGTGCCCTCGGTTGTCGGGCTTCCCATTGCCGAACCCGGCAGCGGAAAAGCAGGTGTGTCGCCGGCTTGGTCACCGGATTGCTGGTCGGGTTGCCCTACGCCCGGCATCTGGCAGGCTGATACAGCAATACTCACAACCAGCAACAGGATCATAAAACGGATGTTTCGACTCATGAAAATCTCCTCCGTAGATGAGTTCCCCCCACCTGTTTGGACTGCAAGCAGGTGTGCAATTGGGTATGCTTATATGTACCATAGAAAACGGAAGTACGCAATATGAGTTACAATTAATATTTAAAAAAGGATAATTCACCGTGACAGCGACGCACACACAACCCAAAACCGTCCTCATCATCGGCGCCGGCGTTGCCGGATTGGCAGCCGGCTGCTACGCTCAAATGAACGGCTACCGCAGTAAAATTTTCGAGCTGCACGACCTGCCCGGCGGTCTGTGCACCGCCTGGGAGCGCAAAGATTACGTCTTCGATGGCTGCATCCACTACCTGTTCGGTTCCGGAGACGGGCAGCCGTTCAACCATCTGTGGAAGGAGCTGGGGGTGCTGCCCGGACGAGGCATGATCGATCACGATGAATTCATGCGCGTCACCGGCGCCGGCGGAAAAACGCTGATCGCCTACGCCGATCCCGACCGGTTGGCAGCCCACATCGCCGAGCTTTCTCCGGCAGACGCCCGCCTGGGTGAAGAGCTGGCTGAAGGCGTGCGCACATTCTGCAGCTTCGATATGTCTATCCTGCAGCAAAAGCCCAAGGCGCTGATGAACACGCTCGACTGGCGTGATTTCGGCATGAAAATGACCCCCTACTTGCTGCCGCTGGCCAAATGGGGGTTGGTCGAAGCGCAAGACTACGCCCGGCGCTTCAAAGATCCATTCTTGCGGCAGGCCTGGAGCCACGTCTTTGGCTGGTCCGAGATCCCCATGATGGCGGCGCTGTCTGTGCTGGCGTATATGCACACGAAAAACGCCGGATTTCCTGCCGGCGGCTCGCTGGAGCTGGCGCGAGATATGGAGCGGCGCTACCGGGCGCTGGGCGGCGAGATCTACTATAAGGGGCAGGTAGAGAAAATCCTGGTGGAAGATGGCAGGGCAAGCGGTGTGCGCCTGTACAATGATGAGGTGCACCACGGCGATTATGTGATTTCGGCTGCCGACGGGCGCGGCACCCTGTTCGATCTGCTGGACGAGGAGCACGTCCCCGAAAAGATGAAAGACCTGTACGATGGTCACCTGCCCATGCACTCCATGTTGCAGGTATCGTATGGCGTCAATCGAGATTTCTCCGCCGAGCCGCACTGGGTCACCTACCTGCTGGACGAGCCGCTGCTCATCGCCGGCGAGCAGTACCGCGAAATCGGCGTCAAGCATTACTGCTTCGATCCCAACCTGGCGCCGCAGGGGAAATCATCACTGGTGGTGATGCTGCGCACACCCTATGGCTACTGGCAACGCATCTACGGAAGGCGCCTGTACGACACCGAACAGCAGCAGGTGGAGGATGTCGTACTGGATTTCCTGGAAGGGCTGTATCCGGGTCTGCGCTCGCAGGTGGAGGTGGCCGACGTAGCCACCCCGCTCAGCTATGAGCGCTACACCGGAAACTGGCAGGGTTCTTCTTGCGGCTGGCTGCTCACCAAGGAAACCATGACCATGATGATCCAGGGGATGCCCAAAACCCTGCCAAAGCTGGGCAACTTCTACATGGCTGGCCAATGGGTGGAACCCGGCGGCAGCGTGCCGATTTGCGCCATGTCGGGCCGCAATGCCATGCAGTTGATCTGCGCGGCCGATGGTCGCCCGTTCGTCGCCAGCGAGGCCTGACCGGCCTGGCAAATTACCCTGAGCATCCTGCTCATCCTTGTTAGACAATTAGAAGAAAGGAGGTTTCTCATGCCTGACACTGACAGCCTGTTAGCCAGCAAATTCAGATGCGCACGCTGCGAGCAGACCGGAGCCAAGGTGCAGCGTCTATCCATGTCTGGCACCGGCATCTCCCGGCTGCTCGAAATCCAGCCCTATCGCTACGCTTTTGTATCGTGCAATAACTGCGGCTACACCGAGGTCTTCAGCCTGGACGTGCTGGAAGACAAGGACGATTTGGGTCAGTTTCTGGATGTGCTGTTTATGGACTGACCTTCTCAAAAAGCTCGCTCTCTGATAAGATATAGTTGTTCTGCCGGACGACCTCGGCTGGAAAGCCGGGGTCGTTAATTGTTTTCGGACTTACGCATCTGGTGGGGGGAAAGGGGGTGTTTTGAAAGGCTTTGCCCTTTAAAACACCGTCTGCTTTCTCCTCAACCGTGCTGCTCACAAGTAAAGGATATACCGCAGGTATGTTAGTCGAAAGAACCGATCTTAGAAATATCGCCATCATCGCTCACGTTGATCATGGAAAGACCACCCTGGTAGACGGTCTGCTGCGCCAGGCGCGCGTCTTCCGCGAAAACCAGCAGGTAGCCGTGCGGGTGATGGATTCCAACGACCTGGAACGCGAGCGCGGCATCACCATCCTGGCGAAGAACACCGCCATCAGCATTTGGGATGCTGCCGCCGGGCAAACTGTGAAGGTAAATATCGTGGACACCCCCGGACACGCCGATTTTGGCGGCGAGGTGGAACGGGTGATGAACATGGTGGACGGGGTGCTGCTGCTGGTGGACGCCGCCGAAGGCCCCATGCCGCAAACCCGCTTCGTGCTCAAGCGGGCGCTGGAGATGGGCCACCGCGCCATCGTGGTGGTCAACAAAGTCGATCGCAAAGATGCCGAACCGCAGCGCGTGCTCAACCAGACCTTCGACCTGTTCATCGAATTAGGCGCCAGCGAGGAGCAGGCATCCTTTCCGGTGATCTACACCAACGCCATTACCGCCCGCGCCGGAAATACGCCGGAGCTGGGTCCAGACTTGCAGCCGCTGTTTCAAGCCATCCTGCGGCACATCCCGCCGCCGCGCGTGGATGCCGATGCACCGCTGCAGATGCTGGTTACCAGCCTGGGCTATGACGATTACCGCGGCCTGACCGCCGTTGGACGCCTTTTCGGCGGGCGCATCACAGTCGGGCAGGCGCTGGTGCGCATCACCCTGAGCGGCGAGATGCTGCCCGAACGGGCGCGCTACCTGTACATACACCAGGGATTGGCGCGCGTCGAGGTCGAGCATGCCGAGGCCGGCGAGATCGTCGCCCTGGCAGGCCTGGAGGGCATCGCCATCGGCGAAACCCTGGCAGACCTGGAAAACCCGGTGCAGCTCCCGCCCATCAAGGTGGAGGAGCCCACCGTGCGCATGACCTTCACGGTGAACAATTCGCCCTTTGCCGGGCGTGAGGGCCGCTGGAGCACCTCACGCAAGCTTCGCGAGCGCCTGTTCGATGAGCTGCGTTCCAACGTTGCCCTGCGGGTGGCGGAAACCGAGAGCGCCGATACGTTTATTGTTTCCGGGCGCGGTGAGCTGCACCTGGCGATCCTGATCGAAACCATGCGCCGGGAAGGCTACGAGTTCCAGGTCTCCCGACCTGAGGTGATCTTCCGCAATAATGCCCTCGGCGAGCTGCTGGAGCCCTTTGAAGAGGTGCACATCGAGACCAGCCCCGAGACGGTGGGTGTGGTGGTCGAGATGTTGGGTGGGCGGCGCGGTCAGATGATGGAGATGCAAGAAACCAACGACGGCGCCACCCGGCTGGTGTACCTGGCGCCAACCCGCGGCCTGTTGGGCTTCCGCTACCAATTCCTGACTGCGACGCGCGGCATGGGTGTGATGAACACCCTGTTCCACGATTACTTACCCGCGGCTGGCGCACTGGCAGGACGCGAGCGCGGCTCGCTGGTATGCTGGGAGGATGGCGTCGCGACCAACTTCGGCCTCAAGAACGCTGAGGAACGCGGCGTGCTGTTCATCGGCGCCGGCGTGGAAGTGTACGAAGGCATGGTAGTCGGAGAGCACGCCAAACCGGGCGACCTGTCGGTGAACGTGTGCAAAACGAAGCACCTGACCAACATGCGCGCCGCCCGCGGCGATATCGCAGTGCGGCTGACACCGCCGCGCCAGATGAGCCTGGATGAAAGCATGGAATACCTGGCGGATGATGAGCTGCTGGAAATCACCCCCGCCAACTACCGCATCCGCAAGCGCATCCTGAATACCGAAGATCGCGGCAAGCAAACCAAGAAAGCCAAAGAAGGAATGCGCGAATAGCCCTCGCGCGGAATTAACTACCCCCCCCTGCCCTCCCCCATTTTTACAGAACGAAAATGGGGGAGGGAATTTTTATTACGGCCCAATTATCCTGCGCACCAGGAGCATTACTCCCAGCCCGACCGCCCAGCCGGCGAAGCCAGCTAGCAGAAGCGGCCCCAGGCGCAAGCCTGCCCGTGCCCCCCAGATAACCACGATCAGGAAAACCAGGGTGGGCACGCCGCCAAATCCCAGGCCTCGGGTGAACTCCACCAGGGCCTGGTGCTCATCCTGGGCACCCGCGGCAACAATCCAAATCCCCAGCGACAGGTTGACCGGCATGAACGCGATGACAGCCGCCACCAGGCGGCTGTGTTCTTTCAGTATGGCAATAGCGATCAAAATGATGATCGAAACAATCAATGGCAGCACGGTTTCCAGTTTCAATGCGCACACTCCCAGGCCTGTGGTTTAGAACTGCAGCATCTGATACAATAATTTTATATGATAAGCTGGTCGCACGCAGCGGGCCACGCACAAGATCTAGATCCTTTATTGCGTTTAGGATGACAGATCAATAAAGGATGACAGATCAAAAAAGGATTTCCCATTTCCAAACGGGAGGGGTTCCATGAGCAACCAAAGCAACGATCCAGAAGGTAAACGCACCGTCCGCGCCGGGCGCAGGCGTCCCGGCACGCAGTCGCAGGA
>JBGSTO010000133.1:0-10130 GCA_041736465.1 Anaerolineales bacterium
GGCAGGCTGCGAGCCTGCTCGGCCTTGCGATTGATCTCTTCGGGGCTGCCGTAGCGCGCAACCACTTCCAGGAACTGCTCGATAACTTCGGTATCCGGGTTCAGCAGCACTGCGTTGATATCGTCCAGGCGCTGGTAAGGGATTTTCAATCGTTCAAGCAGCTGTTCTTTCATGGGTCTCTCCTCGTCTGGCATTTGTTAAGTTCCAGCCGCTGAGGTGCAGTCAGCGGCTGGAGGGCGACACGGGTTCGTTATTTCAGCATGTCCAGCAGTTCTTCATATTCTTGATCAGGCATGCCGAACCAATTTTCTGGGGCGGGGAAAGTCTGGTTAGTGACCTCATTGACGTACTGCTTCAGGCCGTTCAAGATGACCTCACCCGCATTGCCAAATACTTTTGCCATGCGAGGTCTGAAGCGGGGGTAGAGACCAAACATGTCGTGGTAGATCAGAAGCTGTCCATGGGCATCGGGACCGGATCCGAGGCTCATAATGATGCAGTCCTGGGCGCGTTCGGTGATCAGTTTGCAAATGCGATCCGGCACCATTTCCAACAGGATGCAGAAAGCGCCGGCGTTCTCCAACGCCTTGGCATCGTCGACGATCTTCTTCGCCAGCGCGGCGCTGCGCCCCTGGACGCGATAGCCGCCCAGGGCGGAGACGCTCTGCGGGGTCAGGCCGAGGTGTCCTATGGCGGGGATGCCGGCTTTGACGATGCCTTCGATGCGTGAGGCCATCTCGACGCCGCCTTCTAGCTTGATTGAGTCGGTAGCGGCCTCTGCCATGAAGCGTCCCGCATTGCGGATCGCGCTCTCGACGCTGGGCTGGTAGCTCATGTAGGGCATATCGCCCACCAGGAAAACATTGGGTGCGCCGCGGCGCACCGCCTGAGAGTGGCGAATCATGTCTTCCATGGTGACCGGCAGCGTGGTTTCGTAGCCCAGCATGGTCATACCCAGGCTGTCGCCCACCAATATCATGTCGATCCCAGCTTCCTCCTGCAGGTACGCGGTGGGGTAGTCGTAGCAGGTAAGCCAGGTGACCGGTTCTTTATTGGCGACTTTTTTGAACAAGACGGGCAAGGTTACTTTTTTGCGATCGGACATTCGATCCTCCATAAAAGTTGGACAACAGTGATTTGAGCCAGATACCCAGTGTGTATGCTGGCATACTAATTGTATGTAAATTTGGGTATAAACGCAAATGAAAAGCAGGGCAAAGCGGCGTTTAACTGCCCGTGAGGCTGTGTTTGCTCAGACGAGACGCTTGCGATTGAGCAGCAAACCAAAAACGATGACGACCACGATCAGCATGCCAAAGGCGACCATCCAGTGGGCGATATCCGGATTGGATGGCGGGGGGATGATGGGTGGGGTCAGGGTTGGTCGGGGCGTACGCGATGGACGCGGTGTGGCAGTGGGGATTGGCGTACTGGTGGGCGTGAGCGTGGCGGTGGCGGTGGCTGTCGCAGTTGGGGTGGCGGTGACCAGAGCCGGAGTAGGCTGGACGCTGGGGTCAGCGGCAATATCTGCAAGCGCAGGGACAACCGGCTCACCCGGGGCGAATACGTCGAGCAAGCCGTTGGCGATGACAAAAGCCTGGTTGTCGCCCAGGCTGCGGGCTGCCGAGCGCAGGTCGAGCACAAAAGCAACATTGCTGCCCAGGGCAACTGCACCGTTGGGGCCAATCTCCAGTGCGGAGTCTGCATTCAGCCCGATGGCGATCTGGTCTGGATGGTTGTACGCCAGCGTGAACAGGCGCCCCCAGCGGTTGTTGGGCAGGATGTCCGGCTCGAATGAGACCGGCAGCAGTGAGATGCCTGCGGCAATTTCAGTGCCGCCCAGCAGAAAGGATTTTTGAACCGCAAGCTCGTGCCCGTCGCCCTGCGAGGGCGCGGCTTCGTGGGCAGCGTAGAAGGCGCCTGCCATGGCAGAGGCGGCGCCAGCCATGAGCACAGGTTTGCCCGTTTCCACGCCGCGGTGCAGCCAGGCGGCTTGCTGCGGGTGCAGGCGGGATTGGTCCAGGGCAACAACCAGCACTGCGTCGTACTGGTCTTCGCCCGGCAGCTGAGCGGAAGACGCAGATCCAGGATCGTACACCAGATCGGGACCGGAGAGCTTTACGGCGTCTCGATAGCGCTGCACCGTGCTCTGGGCGGACGAAAGGGTCGAAAAGCCATCGGCGTAGATGAGTACGCGCCCGCCAGCCGCGCGTGCAAGAGTGGTGAAACGAGTGATTACGGCGCTGTCTTCCAGGGTCTGGGGCAGCTCGCCGGACAGCAGCAGAGCGCCCGATCCGGAGGGCAGGCGTAGGTCGCTGAAACGGCGGTTCAATCGCGCCAGGGGGGCTGCCAGAGAGTGCTGGCGGGTTTCAAGGTCGAAGCTGTAAGGCCCAGGCGCCAGCAGGTGGACGAGCACATTGCGCAGAGAGAGCAGCGGCGTGCAGGGGAGCACGGGATCGCCCTCGCCGCAGCCCGGGAATCGTACGTTGGCGGAAGCCTGGTAGGTCTCGGCGTCAAGGATGGCAACGGTATAGAGACCGAAGACGTCTTCCAGGCGCTTGCCGTCTGATACTAAAACGCCGGTGAGGCCGTCGATGCCGATGCCCAGGTGAGGCGCGTGGGGAGCGGTAATTGCGTTCAAGAGCCGCCCGAGCTGGCCGCGCTCGAAGATATGCTGGTCGATGATGGCAGTGCGGATGCCGAAAGACACACCGTGTTTCTCGGAAGTGTTCCATAAATCAACAGCGCCAAAGTTGAGTGCGTTTGCAGCGGTGAAGCCCGGGTGGTAGCCCGCGAGCAATGTGGCAGAGAGTATGCTCCCGCCGCCGTTTGTGCCGGCAACGATCACACCACTTTCATAAGCCTGAGCCAATGCAACCTCCACCGGCGTGCCGTTGATGACCGGCATGGCGGTGGTTTGGTCGCCATCCAGGATGAAAACTGCCGAGAGATCGCCCTGGAAATACTGCAGGGCATTCGGATCCAGCGCATCGGAGCGGGTCAGTATTGGCGCCAGCACAGCCGAGCAAACCATGCCAGCCGGAGCTGCCTGCTTGCAGGCCTGCTCGATTTGGAGACGGCGCTGCTCCGCCCGCCGCAGATGGTTCCGGCGTTCGACAGCGGTGATCGAATCAGGGTTGGATGCGAAGGTAATGGGCAGAACCAGGATATTGATGTACCCCTGGCGGTCATTGGCAACCGCAGCCGCGGAGAAACCGACATAGATCTGCTCGTAACCGCCGCCGATGGGCATCAAGGCTGGCGTGGAAACTACCTGGCGCAGCGCCGCGGCGCGCGCCGGCATACCGCCTGCATAGTTGAGCAGCACAGCGGCTGGCACCAGGATGGCGATGATGAGAATGTACTGCAGCGTCCGAGGGCGTTTTGCAGGCGGGGGCATTCGTTACCTGACCCGAAATGATCGCCGTCCACGGGGCAGGGATTAGCTCTTCAGGCAGTGCTCAGCAGACTGCCCCTGGCAGGCGTAGGCAATTGTACCCCGAATTCCGGGTGTAGGAGGTCTGAATCGCAGCGGACTATGAGCCATCCTGCGCCGGCGTATCAGGGCTGCAGCCACCAGATTTGTGATGCGACGCTGAGACCGGCAAACCCGGATGAGAGGCTGAAATTCTGCAGCTCTTCCCGGTAACCGCTCAGGGCGGGGCGCTCGTAGATAAATATTCGCGGCAGGTCTGAGTTGATCTGGGCAGCGACCTTGCAGTACAAATCGCGGCGCGCGCCGGCGCTGGTAAGGTGCGCGGCTTCGTCGATCCAGGCATCTATGTCGGCATGTATGTACCGAGAGTAGTTGCTGCCTGTCCCTTGGTTTTCGAAAGTGGGGATCCCGGCCGAATGATAATTGGCGAACAGGTGGGCGTCGGGGTCAATTCCGGCGCCGGTGGTGTAGAGCAGGATATCGAAACCGCCATGCGGGCGTATCCCGTTCGGTTCCCAGGCAGCGAAGAATCCTTCGGGGGAGAGTGCCTCGAACAGCAGCTCGATGCCGACCTGGTTGAGCATCTCGGCAAGCAGCTGTGCGGTGTGCTCGTGAATCTGGCTGCCAGAAGGGCTGGCGATTTTCAGACTCAGACGCGAGCCGGCTGTGTTGGTGCGAATGCCGTCTGCACCAGGCATCCAACCGGCTTGCTCCAGCAGGGCGATGGCTTTCGTGGGGTTGTATTCGCTGGGCGGCAGAGGGCAGGCAAACGCACCGGCAGGCAGCACGCTGGTTGCAGGGCGCGCACTGCTGTCCAGCAGCGCCGCGGCGATGGCTTGCTTGTCAATGGCGAACTGGATCGCCTGGCGCACATGCAGGTCATAGAGGATGGGGTGCGGCGCATCCGCCGGGTCGAGCGGGGCATCCACCCCTGGGTCAGCAAAATTGAATACCAGCAGCTCGTTTTCACCCGAGCCGTAGGCCGCGCTGGCATACAGCACTCCGGGCTGCTGGGCAGCAATCGGGAGATCTGCCTCGCCAAGGTCCCAGAATACTGTGATCTCGCCAGCAGCGAGGCGCTGCAGCCCCATTTCGCGATTGGGAAGAATTTTGACGATGATACGATCAAGGTAGGGTTTGCCGGGATCGCGGTAGTAAGGGTTGGGTGTGAATTCGATGGAATCGCCCGCAATCCAGTTGCTGACCACCCACGGGCCGGTGCCGGTTGGAGCGCGGTGGTACGACCAGGAATCCATGACAGCCGGGTCGCCGGCAGAACGTGGGACGATGAAGGAAAACAGGTTCAAATAAGGCGCATACAGGTCAGATAAGGTGACGACGACCGTGTAATCGTCAGGGCATTCGATCGTCTCGATGTCGCTGTAGCCTGAGCTGCCGGTGCGGGACAGGCTGGAAAGGATGGTGTCCCGGGTAAACTGCACATCGGCGCACACCAATTCGTCGCCATTGGAAAATCGAATCCCCGGCTTGATTTTGTAGGTCAGCAGCAGGCCATCTGAGGAGACTTCTGGCAGCGACTCTGCCAGAACGGGCACGTAGCTGCCGTCCGCGTCGATGCCCACCAACCCCTCCACCACAAAGGATGCGATCATGTCGTCGATCTCGGAGGCTGCGAACAGGGGGCTGAGACTGCCCGGCTCCTGGAGAATACCTACCACCGCAACGCCGCCTGGCAGGACCACGGTTGGGTCGTTGGTAGGCTCCACTGTGGGATGTGGTGTAACGGTGATGGTGGGAGGCGGCGGTAGCGCCTGGGTGGGCAAAGCGGTCGCAGGAGGCGCAGACGTCGGGGCAGCGACTGGCAGGTTGCAGGCGCTTAACAGCAAACCGGCTGCCAGCAGCACAAGGATGCAAATTTTAACCCGGTTCATGATTGCCTCGTGACGGTTTTCAAGTGCGTTTCAGGATGTGGGTGATGACCGTTGCACCGGAGCCGCCGATGTTCTGCGCCATGCCGGTGCGGGCATCCGGCACCTGGCAGGCGCCGGCCTCGCCGCGCAGCTGCTGGACGACCTCGACGATCTGGTACAGCCCGGTAGCGCCCACGGGATGACCGCGGGCTTTCAATCCGCCGCGGGTGGAGATGGGCAGGCTGCCCTGGATAAAGATGCTGCCATCCTGGGCGAGACGCGGGCCTTGCCCGGGTTCGGCAAATCCGCAGGCTTCCAGCGAGAGCGCAGACATGATGGAGAATGCGTCGTGCAGCTCGAAGAAGTCGATCTCGGCAGGGGTGACGCCGGCTTGCTGGTAGGCGCTTTGCGCCGAGCGCTGCGCCGCGGAGAGCCACAGCGGATCGCGGCGATCGTGCACTGCCAGTGTATCGGTGGCGGCGGCTGAACCGGCGATGGTGATGAGCGGGCGCCCCCTGCCGTTGGTGCGCAGGCTGTCCTGCGGCACAATCAAGACGGCAGCGGCGCCATCACCAATGGGAGAGGCATCCAGCAGGTTGATCGGGGCAGCAACCATACGAGCGCGCTGGTAATCTTTCTCGGTAATTGCTTCCCGCAGACGAGCCCAGGGATTGTGAAGGGCGTTGGCGTGCGCATTGATCGAGAAGGGGGCAAAATCTGTATGATCCCAGCCGTAGTGGTGCAAATAGCGCTGCATGATCAGGGCGTTAATGGCGACGAAGGAGAGTCCATAAGCCACTTCGTAGTCGGCATCGGCGGCGGTTGCCAGGGCTGCGGTGGTCTCAGAGCCGGGTCTCTCGGTCATCTTTTCCACACCGACTGCCAGAGCGCTGTCTACCTCGCCGGAGGCGACCGCCATCATGGCGACGCGCAGCGCAGCAGCAGCCGAGCCGCAGGCAGCCTCGACCTTGAAGGCTTCAGCGTGCTTCAGCCCGGTCCAATCGGAGATCAACGCCCCCAAATTTTCCTGCCGGCTGAGCATGCCGGATAACATGTTCCCGACAAAGATAGCCCCAGCCGACTCGCGCCCGGCATCCTGCAGGGCAGCGAAGACAGCTTCTCCAGCCAGCTCACGCAGCGACAGCTCCCAGTGCTCGCTGACGGGTACCTGTCCAATGCCGATGATGGCAATTTTACGCATGGATTTGTGCTCCAGTGCGCTGCAGTGAGGCTGCAGCGATTTGTTTTAGCGATATTTTACCTGCGGAGACCTCTCAAATCCTATCTTTCCGGAGGGTGCAGCTTGCCGTTATCAGGGGTACGTCTCAATACGAATACGGTAAGCTCCGGCGGGCAGTTGAAGCGCAGGTGCAGCTCGGCTGCTCCCAGACCGCGATTGGTGTACTGCTGCATGCTGTTGATCGTGTAAAGCCCAGAACGATACTTGCGCCCCAGGCGCGGGGTGATGGGCGCTCCGATAAGCGGCAGCACAACCTGACCGCCGTGCGAATGCCCGGAGAGCTGCAGCATGAAACGCTCATAGGAAGCGGCTTCGTCGGCTACGTCCGGTTCATGGGCCAGCAGAATGGCGGCAGCGCCGCGCGGCAGGCTTTCAAGCAGAAGTGGAAAGTCATCCATCTCGGCACCAGCGGAATCCAAACCGCACAGGTACAGGCGATCGGCGCCACGCTCGACGGGTGAAGCCTGATTGCGAAGCACAGTAATGCCCGCCTGTGTGAGCGCCCGCCGCACGATGCGCGCTCCAGCCCAGTGGTCATGGTTGCCCAGAACGGCGAAAACGCCGCAAGGTGCAGAGATCTGCGAAAGCTCGGCAGTCAGCGTGGGGGCGAAGTGGGCCGGATCGAAGGTGACGAAATCGCCGGTGATGACGACCACATCCGGCTGCTGCTGGTTTACTACCTGAACTGCCTCTGCCAACAGCTGCTGGTTCATCCAGGTGCCGAGATGTAAGTCGCTGATCTGCACCAGGCGCAGCCCGTCGAATGCCGCCGGCAATCCACGCAGCTCGAGGGTGTGGTGGGAGATATCCAGCCAACCATTGAGCAAACCCGGCGTGAGCCGCCGGCTGAGACCCAGGAAAGCTAAAGCCGGGCGAGAGTGCAGTATCTTTCGGGCAGCGCGGTAAGCCAACCCAAGCAATGGGTGAATGCGACGTGATGGGTGGTTCATGGCATTTGTGTTGGAGGGTGCTGGTCTGAGCTGCCGGAGACGACTTGCTGCGCCTCGCGGATTTCGTCTACAAGGAATTGTTCGTCCGGGCGCGCCTCCCAGGCATACAGCACCACGGTGCCCGCCAGCTTATCATGCCAGGCCTGGCGGCGGTCATCCAACAGCACCCAGGCGAAGCCCGAGAAGAGCGCCAGGGCAGATAGATAATACCCAAGGTAGCGCAGCACTGCCCGCCAGGGGCGCAGCCGCTCACCGTTCATCGAGACCACGCGCAGCCCCAGCAGGGCTTTGCCAGGCGTCTGTCCGGCAAACAGCCAGAAGAACACGTGATACGCCATGATGAACAGCACGGTTACCAGGGCGACGAACGCCGGAGAGGTGATGATATCGGCGGCTGCTGAGGCGCCGGGGATGGAATTCAGGGATATCCCCAGGTAGCTGCCGATGCGCAGCGTGGTGACGGTGACCGAGATGATCCAGGTGGTGGAGACGAACAGCAGGCTGACCAGCACCACGTCGACGATGAATGCCATCAGGCGGCTGGCGAAGCCGGCGTAGTGTCCTTCCAGAGAGGGCGTGGGTTCCGCTTGCGGGCGGCGGGGTATAAGCGAACCGGGGAACATGGCTAAGCGCGCTTATTCCGCCCGGCGTGGCGAGTCTTCGCGCCCTGGCGCAGCTCTGGCGGCGGTTCGGGGAGCCGGCTGCGCGGCACGCGGCGCAGCAGCGAGCGAGCCAAAGACTCGAGGAAATGGTCGGCGCTGACGGCGCGCTCGCGCGCTTCTTCCAGGACTTCGTTCGCCAGTCCGGTGGACTGCGTTTGCACCAGATCGCGCACTTCTGGATTTTGGGTGAGGTATTCCAGGAAGGCATCCACCGTTTCGTCAAAAGCCAGGGTCGCCAGGATGCGGCTGCGCTCTTCCTCCTGGCGACCGCGCTCGACCCAGCGGCTGACTTCCTGCTGGCCGCGGGCTGCCAGATGGTCAATACGCCGGCGTGCAGGCGCTGCCAGCCTGCTGTGAAACAGCGGGCGCAGCGAGGCGTCCAGCAAACCAAACGCCAGGCGCCGCAGGCGCGCGAACAATCCCAGTCTTTGGCGAGCCCGTTCTTGCAGCTCGAACACCAGACCAATCAGGGCATAGCGCGCCTGCTCGTTGGGGGAGTCAACCGCAGGGCTGCCAGGTGGAATAACTTCGCCGGATTGCAGCATCTCTGCCACCTGTAGCTCCCACAGGCGCAGGCGGCGCATCAGCTCTATAGCGCTTATTTCTGCCCCGCCGATGACCAGGCGGCTGAGAGATTGTACGTCTTCCAGCGGTTTGTGGTTTTCTGGCTCAGGTGGTGAATTTCGGATATCAGACATCGCTGTAATTATAGTCGATCTGACCCGGCGCAGCGGGATTTACAGGATTGGATGAAAACAACTGCCCCGGCAGGCTACCGGGGCAGGAGGAATCGATCCGTTCAAAGGTTGCGGGGCAGCCTCAACACCCCCAGAACATCCAGCGGTAAGCCTTCGCTTTGGCGGAGATGCTGCTGTTTTTGGTATTGCCGCACCAGGTGGCCGTGTAGCGGTAATCGCCGCGAATGACGACCAACCGGTACACCGATTCGGACGGTACGCTCACGTTGTAGGTTTCTGGCCCGTACAGGCTGATAAAAAGGGTCGTGCTGCTGCGATTGATGATCACGATATTGGAGGTCTTGCAAGCCGCGATTTTGAGCTTGGCTTTACTTGATTTGGCCTTAAGCGTGCCGGTAAATTCCTGCCCGCAGGCGGTGTATTTATACCTGTAGGTGCCGGGCTTCAGATCAAGCTGGGTGCGACCCGGATTGGCATAGATGGTGTATACAGGCGTATCGCTGGTCCCGAGGGTCAGCACGATGTCCACCCGTTTGGTGGTCTTGTTCTCGACCGTGAGCTTGCTAACCGTCACCGCCGCCAACGCCGGGGTTGCGGCGGCAAACACGAAGACGAACAAGATGAGGAGACTGAGCAACCGCATAGATTGTTTTGACATGAGATTTCCCTCCGAGGACGTCTGAACAAGGATGCACAGCATTACAAGGCGGATCACTTAAGTGGTGCAACGCAGCGCGTGCCCATGATGCAGAATACGGTTTCAACTTATTATCGGCTGCCATCGGAAATTCTTGATACACCTCCCCTTGAGCTAAAGCAAGACCCCCTGCCAAAGCTGGCTGCCGGTCTTGTGCGCGAATCTACAATCAGTATAGATAAGAATGGTGGATGGCGCAACAGGGCTGCGGGGATTACCTAACCCCCCAGACCCCCTTTCCCGGGCGATGCGCTGCAGCGCTTTGGGAAAGGGGGAGATGCCGAGGGCGATTTATCGAGGCGGGGAGGGGTGTTAAAAAGACAGCTTCGTTTTCATCCAGCCGCTGGTATTGTGGAAATCGGCGGCGGCGCTGCCGGGCGGCACGATGGCATCCAGGGCGGCGGCGGTTTCGGCGTCCAGGTTCATTTCGAGCAGAGGCAGGGCGTCTTGCAGGTGCGCCATGGTACGCGGGCCGATGATGGGGGCGGTGACGGCGGGCTGGTCTTTGACCCACAGCAGGGCTAGCTGGGAGGGCGTCAGCCCGCGCTGTTCGGCGACAAGCGCTGCTTGCTGGCC
>JBGSTO010000177.1:0-11734 GCA_041736465.1 Anaerolineales bacterium
GGTTTGGCTGTACATCCCGATGGCAGGCGCCGCTTCCCGGTGCTGCTGGCGGGCGGGTTGACGCCGGAGAACGTCGCCCAGGCTGTCCGGCAGGTGCGACCGTGGGGGGTGGATGTGGCTTCGGGGGTGGAGTCATCCCCGGGCGTGAAGGATGCACAGCGGGTGCGGGCTTTCGTGCAGGCGGCGCGGAACGCTCTCCCCTAAACAAACTGTAGGAGCAGAAACGATGATGGCTTTGAATCAACTTGACGTGCAAGCCCGACCAGCGCCGCTGGCGGCGAAGTTTGGCCCGTATGGAGGGCAGTTCGTGCCCGAGACGCTGATGCCGGCGCTGGCGGAGCTGATCCAGGCCTACGAGCGGCTGCGCGAGGATGCCGGGTTTCAACACGTGTTGGATACTCTACTGCGCACGTACGTGGGCCGCCCGACGCCGCTTTCCCATGCCCGCCGCTTGAGCGACCACCTGGGCGGGGGACAGATTTACCTGAAGCGGGAGGACCTGGCGCATTCGGGGGCGCACAAGATCAACAACGCGCTGGGACAGGCGTTGGTGGCGCAGCGCCTGGGTAAACGGCGCATTGTGGCTGAGACCGGAGCCGGACAGCACGGGGTAGCCAGCGCCACGGCGGCGGCTTTGCTGGGGTTGGAATGCGTGGTGTACATGGGCACGGTGGATATCGCCCGCCAGCAGCCGAACGTGCTGCGTATGCGCTTGCTTGGCGCCGAGGTGCGAGCGGTGGAAAGCGGCAGCCGCACCTTGAAGGATGCCATCAACGAGGCAATCCGCGATTGGGTGACGCACGTGGACAGCACGCACTACCTGCTGGGGTCGGCGCTGGGGCCGCATCCTTACCCCAGCATGGTGCGAGATTTCCAGTCGGTGATCGGTTTCGAGGCACGCCAGCAGATATTGGAGCAAGCGGGCCGGCTGCCGGACGCCTGCATCGCCTGCGTTGGCGGCGGCTCCAATGCGATCGGTCTTTTTCAGGCGTTTCGCCCCGACGAGGGGGTAGCGTTGATTGGCGTGGAGGCAGGCGGTTCAGGGATCGCCAGCGGGAGGCATGCCGCCCGATTCGCCGACGAGGAGCTGGGCCGTCCGGGCGTGCTGCACGGAACCTATACCTATGTCATGCAAAGTGCAGATGGACAGGTGGCTGCCACACATTCCATCTCTGCCGGGTTGGATTACCCGGCGGTCGGACCGGAGCACGCTTATTTACGGGAAACCGGCCGCGCACGCTACACCAGCGCGAACGATGGCGAGGCTTTACACGCCTTCCAAATGCTGGCGCGGATGGAGGGGATCCTGCCGGCGCTCGAATCGGCGCATGCCGTGGCGGAGGTGATTCGACTGGCGCCAGGCATGCGCTCAGACCAGGTGCTGTTGGTCAATCTATCCGGCCGAGGCGAGAAGGATTTGGACAGCGTGATGCAGGCATTGGCGCAGCAGGCAGACGGTACAGCTCGAGCAGGAGGTGAAGAATGAACGGCATTCAACTTATCGCAGACAGCTTTCAAAACGTGAAAGTATCTGGGCGGGCAGCGATGATGCCATATTTCACGCTGGGCTATCCGACGCCAGAGCTGTGTGTGGAGATTGTGTGCTCGCTGGCTGAATCGGGAGCTGATCTGATCGAATTGGGAATACCATTCTCGGATCCGCTGGCGGATGGACCGACGATCCAGCATTCGACGCAGGTGGCGCTGGAGCAGGGCGTGACGGTGAGGAAGTGCCTGGAGATGGTGCGCCAGATGCGCGGGCGCGGCATCCAACAGCCTTTGATCCTGATGGGCTACTATAACCCTATCCTGGCTTATGGGCCGGAGAGCTTTGTGGAGGCGGCGCTCGCAGCGGGGGCAGACGGGCTGATCGTGCCTGACCTGCCGCTGGAAGAAGGCGAACGCCTTGAGGCAGCCTGCCGCGGCAGTAAAATCGCCCTGATCTACCTGGCAGCGCCCACATCTCCGCCGGAACGCCTGCGGGAGCTTGCCGCACGCACCACCGGCTTTCTGTACCTGGTTTCCCTGGCGGGGGTAACCGGCGCGCGCCAGGCGCTGCCAGTGGACTTGGGCCAATTCATCGAGCGCGCACGCGCTGCGGCGCATACCCCGCTGGCGGTTGGCTTTGGTGTTTCAACGCCTGAACAGGCTGCGCAGGTGGGAAAACTGGCAGATGGCGTGATCGTAGGCTCGGCGCTGATCAATGCGGTGGATGTTTCCCCATGGCCTACAGCCGGGGCAGCGGCTTTTTTGAGCGCATTAAGAGCAGCTTGTTAATGTTTTGTAAATGTATATAAAATACATTGACAAATCATATAAATTTGGTTATATTACTAACGCTGTCGGAGAGAGACAGGCAGACGCTGGTTCAGCAAACGGCAAAGCTGCCTTGCGCGGACCAGGCGGCACGAAATAAAACCAGCTCATTAAAAAGAAAGTTTCTGGCAGCACATCGACGTTTGCGATTTATCCGGCGGGGATAGAAACAGCAAACTTCTGAAGATTTGCTTAGAAGATGCATCCAAGAAACTCCTCACAGAACATCATTTTAATATTTGCACCTGCCTAAGGCAGAAGTTGTGTCCAGGCGAACCGGACAGGTTCGTTACGGATTGGTTGCAAACATTAATCTTTAAGTTATAATTAAGCAGTATAATATTTCTGTAACAATATTACACCATCAACGTTCCAGATGGTGAATGATCAATTCCGAGTTACAAGACAAGAAACATCTGGAAACCATGGCAGACCCTGAATGAGTGGAAATTGGGTGCACGCTAGACGCCAAGATAGCGAAGCGTTTCCCTTTAATTTCAGGGCTGGAAAAATGGTAACAACGATAAATACATTAACGGTTGCGTGAAGTCCGCATGTCGGAAGGGCGGAGCTTATTTACCTTTCGGAATCCTCGACCGGTCTTTTGATGCCAAATCTTATGCTGCTGTTCATTCAATCTGCACTTATCTTCTTACAAGCTGTCTTAGCGCTTTTTAGCGGCTATTTACTGGCGCTTACAATGGCGGCGGCGATTCAATCCAGGCGTGCGCGACGGGAAGTGGTTAAGCCGGCTACCCGGTATTGGGTGTTCGTACCTGCGCATAATGAGGAAATCCTGCTTCCCGACCTACTGCGAAGCCTGCAGCGCCAGGATTACCCGCAGGAGCTATATGAAGTGCACGTAGTAGCCGATAACTGCAGCGATAACACTGCACAAGCCGCACTGCAGGAAGGGGCGCAGGTGCACGTCCGCATTGAGCCTCAATTACGAGGCAAGGGATATGCCTTGCAGTGGCTGCTGGAACGCTTGTGGAGCAGCAGATCGATACCCGATGCCATCGTGATCCTGGATGCAGATACGGTTGTATCCGCAAATTTTCTCAGCGTTATGGACTGGCATGTGCAATCCGGCGAGGGCGCGGTACAGGCTTACTATGCGGTGCGTGACCCAGGACGTTCCTGGAATACCGGCTTGCGCTACGCCGCCCTGGCAGTCCTGCACTACCTGCGCCCATTAGGACGAATGCTTTGGGGAACATCTGCGGGCTTGAAGGGGAATGGAATGGTGTTTGCAGCGGGTGTGCTGCGGCAGCACCCGTGGACAACTTCTGTGGTGGAGGATATCGAGCTGCACATGGCGCTGCTGCTTTCTGGGGAGCGGGTAACTTTCGCCCGGGAGGCGGTTGTGTGGGGGGAGATGCCCGACAGCCTGCGCAAATCTGCTTCTCAGCACACGCGCTGGGAGAGCGGACGCCTGGAAATGGCGCGCCGCTACGTGCCCAAGCTGGCACGTGCCGGGTGGCAGGCAG
Organism: Anaerolineales bacterium; assembly: GCA_041736465.1. Lineage (GTDB taxonomy): Bacteria > Chloroflexota > Anaerolineae > Anaerolineales > UBA4823 > JAJUJL01. Next base: position 3,807 of record JBGSTO010000177.1, read on the forward strand.
CCAGGAAACCGGTCAGGCTGGGTTGGTTTACCTACGTGGATGCCATCATGGAGCATGTCATTCCCCCGTTTTCATTGTTGGCGGCCTTGAGCTTGCTCACACTGGCTGCTGCAGGAGTATTTCTTTGGATGGCCTCGGGAGCACTTCCGGGATTGGTGATCAGCGACCTGGCTATCCGAATGACACAGCTCAGCGTTTGGCTGGCGGTTGGGATACTGGCGGCGCAAGGGATATACCTGTTCGCCGGGCTGCGCATGGTGAATGCCCCGTCCAATGTTTATTTTGCACTGGTGTTCGCACCTCTGCTGATAATCTGGAAGGTGTGGCACTATTTGATGACTTTATTAGGGCGTAAACCGGCTGGTTGGATAAGGACTGCAAGAAATGAGGGTTAACATGGGTACCGCGAGAAACTACTCCAACTTAATTCCCGAAACACTGTCTGCCCAGGATCTTGAATCGGAATCTTACGATGCAGACAGCCAATCGGCGGATGCAAAAGCTCAGCGCATGATGGAGATCCATCTGCAGGAGCGTTTCCGCACCTCGTTAACTGCCAGGCGCAATCGATTTTTACTGGCGAGCTGGATTGTTCGCTCCAAGCTAATCGGTAAAGGTAAGCGCCTGTTCGATATCCTGGTCAGCCTGGCAGTGCTGCCGTTCATGCTGCCCATTATGATGCTGACTGCCCTGGCGATCAAGCTGGACTCGCGCGGGCCGGTATTTTACATGCAGGAACGGGTGGGGAAATGGGGCAAGAAGTTTTACTGCTATAAGTTCCGTTCGATGCACGTCGATGCCGACCAGCGTAAGGCCGAGCTAATGGCGATGAACGAGGCTGACGAGGTGATCTTCAAAATGAAACAGGACCCACGCGTCACCCGAGTTGGCAGAATCATCCGGAAGTTGAGCATCGACGAGCTGCCTCAGATCTTCAATGTCTTGAAGGGCGAGATGAGCCTGGTTGGGCCACGCCCGCCGGTGCCGATTGAGGTGATCCAGTATACCTATGACCAGTACCGCCGGCTGGATGCGATCCCCGGTATCACCGGTCTGCAGCAGGTGTCTGGACGCAGCGATGTGAGCTTCAAGCGATGGGTAGAACTTGATATCCAGTATATCGAAGAACAGAGCTTGCTGAAGGACATCGAGATCCTGGTGCGCACAATTCCGGCGGTCATTTCTGGAAAAGGGGCTTACTAAGCCAGGGCCTATCAGGCCAAAGGTTGATGCGATGCTGTCTGACCCGGTGGAAACACACATGGCAACACGCCTGTCCCAGGAGGTAGCGGTGCAAACACCCGCGATGCGTAAACTAGTCACAATTTTGGGCGTGCCAATCGATAACCTGAACATGGAACAGACGCTGGACCGGTTGGAAGAGTTCATCCATGCCGGCAGGGCAACTGGAAAAAGCCACCAGGTGGTCACGATCAATGCCGATTTTGTGGTGAACGCCATAAAGGATCCGGAACTGCGTTATTTGCTGCAATATGCCAGCCTGGCGACTGCGGATGGGATGCCATTGGTTTGGGGAGCGCGGCTGCTGAATGTACCCCTGGAGGGGCGGGTAGCCGGCGCCGACCTGGTGCCTGCGCTGGCAGAAAGAGCGGCTCAAAAAGGGTACTCGATCTTTCTGCTGGGCGCCATGCCAGAGGTGGCTGCCCGAGCGGCTCAGATTCTGCAAGGGCGCAACCCTGGATTAAAGATCGTTGGCATCGTCTCGCCACCGTACAGCTCCATATTAGAGATGGATCCGGCAATCGCCGCCCAGATACGTGAGGCGCGCCCGGATATCTTACTGGTAGCCTTTGGGAACCCCAAACAGGAAAAATGGATTGGTATGTTCAGCAAACAGCTAAAAGTCCCAGTGATGATCGGTATCGGGGGCTCGCTGGACTTCATTGCAGGAGAGCGCAAGCGGGCGCCGCAGTGGATGCAAAAAGTGGGCATGGAATGGCTGTTCCGCCTGCTGCAAGAGCCGGGGCGACTATGGAAACGGTATGTTGTGGATTTGGTGATCTTTGGCGCCTTCTTCTTGCGCCAATGGTGGGTGATGCGCAAGGGGGGCGATCCGTGGACGGCGACGCATTCTGCCAGTATTGACTTGCAAGCCGAGGATGTCACGGTGCTGCGCGTGGATGGCAGCCTGACGATCGCTAACTACGAGGCTTTTTACAAGACTGCCCAGGCGGCTCTGTCTCAGAAACCATGTTTGCTCTTAGATCTTTCGCAGGCAGATTTTTTGGACAGCTCAGCCATTGGCGCGCTGGTGCACATGGCGCGCCAGGCGCGGGAAAATGGCGGCGATTTGATCCTTGTATCCGTCCCGGCGAATATTTTGGAGACGCTTTCTTTGCTGCGCCTGGACAGTTTCTTTGTTATTCACCGAGATGTGGACAGCAGCCTGGCAGAGAGAAGCCAGCGAAGGCAGTACGGCGCCGGCTACACCCAGATGCGCTACATGGCTTACTCCGAGCAGCTGCGCGGTACTACCTGGATGGTGGTACGCTGCCCGCGCTACTTCGACCAGGATACGGCGCTGGAGGTTCAGAGCATCGGCCAGTCCCTGTTAGAAGAGAATCCTTACTTGATCCTGGATTTCTCGGAGACGGCATTTCTCACCAGCGCCGGACTGGCGGTAATCAATGGCCTGCACCGGCAAGCACAACTGCGCAGTGGGGAACTGCGCGTGGTGAATTATTCACCGGAAGTGCAGCAGGTGCTCGAAATGGTGGGTTTCGACAAGTTCTTACTCATGCATCGCAGACTTTCGTTGGCGGCTGTTTAGAAGTATCTTTTCTCATAAGCTGGTCGCACGTAGTGGGCCGCGCACAAGGATCGAGATTCTTCGCTTCGCTCAGAATGACAGATCAAAAAGGATTTCAGTGCAGGTCTTACTTTTAGCCACCGGAGAAAAAAAGAAATTAGCGGCACTCAGCGGCGCAATTCCTACTCCGCTGCTGCCAGTTGCCAACCGTCCGTTGATGGCATACAAACTGGAGCAGCTAGCCAGGCAAGGGTATAAAGATATCCTGGTGAATCTGTACTGGCTGCCGGGCAGCATTGAGGCCTATTTTCAGCACGGTCAGCGCTGGGGGATTAATCTGGAGTACATTTTGCAGAGAGATGCCTTAGGCGATGCCGGAGCGCTGCGCCGGGCGCGCAGCCTGATCCATGAAACCTGCCTGGTTATGCCCGCCGATAATCTCGATGAACTCGATATCGCGGCTTTCCTTGACTTTCACCGCCAACGCGGCGGCGTCATGACGCTGGCGTGCGTGCCGGGTTCGATGAAAAACGAACCAGTTGTGCAGTTGGATATGGAACAAGGTGCAGCGGAGGATAACCGGGTGGCGGGTATGTGCTTTAGCGGGGCAGATCGGAAATCGCTGATATTTACCGGTGCAATGATCATCGAACCGCAGGTGCTGGATCTCATTCCGCAGCGTACGTCATTTGATTTGTGCACCGACCTGGTTCCAGCAGTGCTCACAGCGGGAATGAACATCTATGCCTTCTGTTCGAGCGGCTATTTCAACCCGCTGTCTTCATTCGATGATTACCAGCGTGTTCAGGAGGATGTGCTGTATGCCGCCTGGAACGAGGGGGATGCCAAATTGGAACGCTCGCTGCCGACCCACCGTGCGGCAATTGGCCAGCAGGCTGCGCATGGCGTTTGGATCGGTAGGCATGCGTCAGTCCATCCGACTGTGCGGTTCAAGCCGCCAGTAATCATTGGAGAAAACAGCCGCATCGGCAGGAACGTGGAACTGGGGCCGGATGTGGTCATTGGTGAAAACGTCATCGTCGATGACGAGGCTTCGATCCAGCGCAGTACGATTCTGGCTCACACGTACGTAGGACAACTGGTGAACGTCGACAGGCGAATCGTCAACCAGACGACGGTGATCGACACCGCCACACAGGAACACCTCCAGATCGTGGACGATTTCTTGCTTGGCGGAATCCAGGATGAAATCGTGCAGGGCAGCTTGCGGCGGGTGTTTGATTTCTTGCTTGCGGTAGTGTTTTTATTATTTGCTTTGCCGATAATGCTACTGGTAGGACTATTTTCTTTGGTCGCTACCGGGGGTGTTCTGGAGGGGCAGGCCTGCACCCGCAGGTTTTTAAAGGCTTCAGCACCGGACCGTGAAGACAGCAAGCATATCTATCGCCTGCTGCGCTTCCGGACGCGCCGCTCGGATGGTAAGATGCCTGCCCTGATGCGCTGGGTAAACCGATCTGAGCTAGACAGGCTGCCTGAGCTTTGGAATGTACTGCGCGGCGACCTGTCGATGGTAGGCCCGAAGCCGTTGAGCGTTAGCGAGGCGGCGAGCTTGAAAGAAGCGTGGCAGCAGGCGCATTTCGACCGTGTGCCGGGTTTTACCGGTCTGTGGTATTTCCAGACCAATTCCGAAAGCGACATGGATGAGGTGCTGGTTGTGGATGCATACTATATTGCGATGTCGAACTGGCGTAAGGATGCACGCTTGTTATGGAACACACCGAAAAACTGGTTTTATCGCCTATCGGGCCGGCAGACAGTATTGAACGTATTCTGATGGGAGTTGATTGAACATGGAATTAACCGATCGTTCCCGAGCTGGCGTAAAGATCCTTGCCCTCGAAGGCAGTTTCGATACGTATACCGCAGAACCGATCCGCCGCTGGCTGGAGGAAGCAGCGCGCAGCGCACCGGCGCAAGTGGTGGTCAATTTAGCGCAGGTGGAGTTCATGGATTCTACGGCGCTTTCCACCCTGGATCAAGGTATGAAGCGGGCGCGCGAAAAGGGAGGCGAGCTGCACCTGTGCGGTTTGCAGTCGCCGGTGCGCCTGATATTCGAATTGACCCGCCTGGACCGGGTGTTCGAGATATTTGTGGCTGAAGAGGATGCCGTGCAGGCATTCGCCGGCTGAGACGAGCTGGAGTTATCCCGAAAAAACATGATCATCCCTCTGGTTCGACAATATCGCCCTCAACTCAATAGCCTGGCTCAAGCCTGGCTGGATTCGGGCGCCAGCGCTTTCGCGATCTATGCGGGCGGAAAACCAGTGGTGGTTTGGCCGGAAAATGGCGATGCAGCCGGCGCGGGGCTGCGATGCCCCATTCACTCGGGCATCGAGGTGATTGGCGAGCTGCGTGTGGAGGGTGTGAACGAGCTGGATTGCAAGGCGCACCTGGAAGCCGAAGCCGGGTTTATCTCTTCGCTGCTGCCGCTCGAGAAGGAGCTTAACTCGATCGCTGCGGAGCTGATCGATACGCGTGACCAGTTGGTGGCTTTGTACCAGCTCACGCAAGCCACCCGCAGTTCACTGGATATTCAGCACAGCCTGGAACACCTGGCGAAGCAAGTGACGATAATGGCAAAGGCAGAAGGGGCGTTCTTCTACCTGCAGCCGGGGAAGACACAAGCCTGGGTGGTGCACTACCCCGAAGCGCATGTGAGTGAAGCAGATATACACCCCTACTTACGGGAACTGGTAGAAGGAAAGGCTCCTTATCTTTCTACCGGCGTGGTGAGCTCACTGAGCCATGGTAAGGTATGGCAATTGCTGCTGCTGCCTGTGAGTGTGCGCGGGGCAGTTTTGGCGTTGATCGGAGTGCTGCACGAGCCTGAGCGGGACTTCATGTCTCCAGAAATCAAGCTCGTTCAGGCGATCGGTGAATATTCCGGTGCGCACCTTGAGAGTTTGCTGCTCTTTCAAAGCAACGTGGAATTGACCCGCTTGCAAACCGAGATGGAACTGGCGCGGCGCGTCCAGGTGAGCTTACTGCCAAAATCACCGCCGCTCCTGCCAGGATTGGATATCTGGGCCGGCTCGACGCCTGCCTCTCAGGTGGGAGGTGATTTTTATGACTTTATTTCCCGCCCTGGAGAGTCCGTCAATTTCGTGGTGGGCGACATCTCTGGCAAGGGGATGCCAGCGGCTTTATTGATGTCGATGACGCGCACATTGATCCGCACTGAGACGAACGCGCTCTCGACCTCCACGCCCGAGATGGTGATCCGGCGCACCAACTCCGAGCTGTACAACGATTTCACCGAACTGGTGATGTTCTCGACGGTGTTCATGGCGCAGTATGATGCCAGCAAGCCCGGGCTAGTGTATGCAAATGCAGGCCATTCGCCGGTGATCTACTGCCCCAGGAAAGGTTCAGCCAGGCTGATGAAGGCGGATGGCGTGCCTATCGGGATTTTGCCCATTACCCAATCGAAGGATCACTGTCTGAACTGGGAACCGGGAGACTTATTTGTGATCGGTACAGATGGCTTGACTGAAGCTCGGAATGCCAGGAACGAGTCCTTTGGCTACCACCGCCTGGTGGCTTTGGTCGAAGAACTGGCAGACCAGCCTGCGGAAGAGATTGCCAGCCGGGTTTACCATGCGGTTCGTTCCTTCGGCGGAGATCTTGCCCAACAGGACGATCAAACGCTTGTGATAATCAAACGATTGCTAATCTAGGCGGGATTAGCGACAGAGGTGCAGTGATGATCTCAGCAGACCAAACTCAAATTATCCGTCTGGATTTACCTGCCAGCTACCAATTTGCCAACGTGCTGGGGGGGTGCATCGAGGCTGTGCTGGACCGGGCGCTGAGCCTGGCTGAGCGGACGATGGTGATTTACCAGGCGAAGCTTGCCGCCCACGAAACGTTTACCAATATTGTCGAGCATGCATACCGGGAAGGGCCTGGCAGGGTGCTGATCACAATGGCGGTCATAGCCGATCCTAACCGCCTGGAAATTGAGCTGTGCGATGCGGGAAGACCCTTCTCGATGCCTGAAGTGAGGCTGCCCAATCAGAACGGAGAGCAGAGCAAGGGGTATGGGCTTTACCTGATCCACCAACTGCTGGAGCAGGTGAACTATTACCCGGAGGCGGGAAACAACCGCTGGCATTTGGTTAAGTTACTGCCGGAAGCGAAGGAGGTGTAGCGAAATGGCTAAAATCTTAATTGTTGACGACACGGTGATCACGCACCGCTTGTTAGATCTGATGCTAAGCCAGGATCATCACATTAGCTTTTCGGCACACAACGGGCTGGAAGCCAAAGCCCTGTTGTCCGAAACCAGGTTTGATATGGTGATCACGGATATCAATATGCCGTATATGGATGGGCTTGCACTGCTGGATTGGGTGCGCGAGCAGGGCAGGTTTCAGGAGCTGCCTGTGATTGTGCTCACCGCTTCCGGTCAGGAGCAGATCAAAGAGTCGGCGGTCAGCCGAGGGGCTACCGGTTTTTTGAACCAGCCTTTCAGCTCGTGGGAGTTGAAAAAGATGGTGGCGGATTGCCTGGGAGCTTATCAGGGAATGAGGACCGGTTGATGAGTGAGCGAACACCGAGAGTCAGCATCGGACTGCCGGTATACAATGGGGAAGATTACCTGGTTGAAACACTGGATTCGCTGCTTGCACAGACGTTCACCGATTTTGAGCTGATCATCTGCGATAACGCTTCCAGCGACTCAACCCGGGAAATTTGCGAAGGGTATGCAGCCAAAGACCAGCGCATCCGCTACGTGCGCAATGCCCAGAATCTGGGTGCGGCGAAAAATTATAATAAGACATTCGAGCTTGCAGCGGGGGAATATTTTCGATGGAACTCTTATGACGATACCTGCGCGCCACAGTACCTGGAGCAGTGTGTGCAGAAGCTTGATCGCGAGCCTGGCGTTATTCTGTGTTATTCCAAGACAATTTTGATCGATGGTAGAGGGGAGGTGCTGGAGTATTACTCTGATGATCTGGATTTGCGTTCGCCGGTACCCCACGAACGGTTCCGGAAACTGCTGCATACCCCGGGGTGGTGCAACCCAATATTTGGCCTGATTCGAAGCCGCGTACTGGCAAAAACACCCTTGATCGGGGCCTACCCACGCTCTGACCGCACGCTGCTCGGACAGCTGGCGCTGATGGGGGAA
>JBGSTO010000194.1:0-9152 GCA_041736465.1 Anaerolineales bacterium
GCGCTCCTCCATCTGAGCCTCTTCCACCGCTTTCCAGCGCGCTTGATATGCCTGGATATCTTCTTTGAGCGCCATAGCTTAAATTATAGCACACGGGTAAAAGCATAGGCCATCGCGCCGTGCCTGCCTTTGACCCCCAACGGGCACGTGCCGCACACGCCTGTATCCCAACGGCGCGCCTCCCTGTCATCCTGAGCGCACCTCGCGCCAGAGAGCCCCTCAATCGGGCTGTAACCATCCCTGAGCGATCGCCGCACTCGTAGGGGCAACAGCATCCGGCATCATCAACACGCTCCTGACGCGCCCCTCTCCAACCGGATGCTTTGCCCGCCCCGCCAGTCCGGAGTGTCTGCATCTGCATGCCTCTACCTCACCGGGCGATCGCTTCTTACACCCCCCCTTGTCATCCTGAGCGCAGCGAAGGATCTCCCCCAGTCAGCATCGGATTGACTATCTGGATGGCGCATTTCAGCGTTGGATCGATCAGTCATGATATAATGTATACAACAATGTATACATTATTCCCTTAAGAGACGCAATATGAAACGCATGGTGCGCAAGCAAATCTACCTCCAGTCCCACCAGGATCAGCGCTTGAAGCGCATGGTGAAAGAAACCGGCCTCAGCGAAGCCGAGCTCATCCGCCAGGCCATTGACGCCCAGGTGCAGCCCGCTCACCCCCTGGTTCTCGATCCAGACGCCTGGCTGGTGGAGCGCCAATTCATCGCAGACCTCATCGCACAGGGTCCGGTTGAAGGTGGGCGAAGCTGGCGGCGCGAGGATTTATATGAGCGTTAGGCGCCGGGTTTTTGTTGACACCAATGTACTGGCATATGCTTACGACCGCTCTGAGCCCGAAAAACAAGCCCGCGCCGCGCTGGTGTTAGATGCCCTGGCCCAGCGTAGCGCCGGGCTGATCAGCGCCCAGGTGTTGGCTGAGTTTTTCGTCACCGTCACCCGCAAACTCAGCGCGCCCCTGTCAGTGGCTCAGGCCTACCAGAGCTTAACAAACTATCTGCATGCCTGGCCGGTAGTGGAAATGAGCGCCATGATCGTTCTCGAAGAGGCGCGCGGCGTGCGCGACTACCAGCTCAACTTCTGGGACGCCCAGGTTTGGGCGAGCGCGCGCCTGAATAATTGTCAAATTGTGCTCAGTGAAGATTTCAATACCGGCGCTGTGCTCGAAGGCGTGCGTTTCGTCAATCCCTTCGAGCCGGAATTCGTATTGACCGATTGGGTCTGACCGGGCTTTTACACACTCCCCTCCCCCGCTCACGAACCAAGCGCCAGGAATAAGAGAGCCTGCTCCCCCTTCCCTTTTAGGGAAGGGGCTGGGGGTTAGGTTCCCCTCACCGCCGCCACCACCGCCACCGCATGCTCCTGCGTGTGGCTCAAGCTCACCGACCAGCTCTCCCAACCCTGCTCCTCCGCCATCCGCCGCGCCGCCCCGTGCAGTTCCAGCCTCGGCTGCCGCTTCTCCCCCAGCACGATCTCCAAATCCAGCCAGCCCACCTCGCCGATCCCGCAGCCCAGCGCCTTGGCAGCCGCCTCCTTGGCCGCGAAGCGCGCCGCCAGCGAGCTCGCCCTCCCGCCCGCCTGATCGAGCTCGGTCGCGGTAAACACCCGCCTCAGAAAGCGCTCCCCGTGGCGGGCGATCGTCTGTTCCACCCGCCCCACCTCGATCAGGTCGATCCCGCTAATCACCTGCACGGCTCACGGCCCCGCTACCGCAATGCCCAACCGTTCGGGGTCCAGGTAGTGCTGCGCCGCCTGCAGCACATCCTCCCTGCTCACCGCCCTCACCATCTCCTCGTAGCGCTGGTAGTAATCCAGCCCCAGGTTGTAGCGCTCCAGCCGCATCAGCGCGCTCGCCACCCCGCCGTTCGACTCCAGCGACAGCGGCAAACTGCCGATGAAATTCGCCTTCACGTCGGACAATTCTTCCGCTTCCACCAGGGTCTGCGCGAAGCGGCGCACCTCTTGACGGATCAGCTCGACAGCGCGCTCCACGTTCGCCGGCGACACCCCCGCTGCAATCTGCCACGGCCCCGGCCCCACCCCCGCGTTCAGGCTGCTGTGCGCGTAGTAAGCCAATCCCGCCTTCTCGCGCACCACTTCCCCGATGCGCCCCATCATCCCGAACTGCCCCAAAATGCTGTTGCCGACCGCCGCCGCGATGAAGTCGTCAGCGGCTCGCGTCGGCCCCACCACCCCCATCACCACGTCCGCCTGCGACTTTCCCGCCACGGTCACCTTCTCGCGCCGGCTGGCAGCCAATGCCGGCGCCTCCGGCAGGGGCGGTGTGGGCGGCTGGTCTGCATTGCGCCAATCTCCCAGGCTGCGCTCAGCCAGCTCGACCGCATAGCCGGGATCCACCGCGCCCACCACCACCAGCAGCATTCCCTTTGGCCCGTAATAGCGCCGGTGAAACTCGTGCATGTCCTGCAGTGTAATCGCCTGCACCGTCTCCGGGTAGCCTTCTTCCGGACGGCTGTAGGGGTGCCCCGGGTACACAATCTGGTCGAACAGCAGCGACGCCATCTCAGCCGTATCCTGGGCGCGGATCGCCAGCTGCGTCAATATCTGCACCCGCAGCCGTTCCACCTGGTCTTCCGGAAAAGCCGGTTGGCGCAGCGTCTCCGCCAGCAGGTCGAACAGCAGGGGCAAATCTTCCGCCAGGCAGCGCCCGCCAAAACCCGCCGTGTGCACGCCCCCGTTGAAACCCAGGCTCGCGCCCACCGACTCCAGCGCGTTATAAATGTGATTGAAACTGCGCTTCTGCGTCCCCCGCATCAAAGCCGACGCCGCAAAGTCCGCCAGCCCCAGCCGCTCGTCCGGCTCGAACAGGCTGCCCGCTTCCAGGTACCCGTTGATCACCACCGAAGGGCTGTTATCGTTGCTGCGCACCATCACCACCATACCGTTGGACAGCTCCACCCGGGTGATATCCTCCGGTCCGGGCAGCGATTGACGGCTGAGTGAAAATCCAGAAGCAGACATCGGTGCGGTCATCATTCCACCTCCTCTGCCTGCTGCTCAGAGCCATCCGGCAGATAGATCCCCACCACCCGGTTCTGCGGGCGCAGGTATTTCCGCGCCACCTCCATCACCTGCTCGGGGGTGACCGCCGCCAGGTTGTCCAGGTAAGCCAGGAACCAGTCGTAGCTGGCAAACATCTCCGCAAAACCCAGCCAGAATGCCTGGTTGGTGATGCTCTCGCTGCCGTAGGCGAACAAAGCCTTGGCCTGCTTCAGCGCCCGCTCCAGGTCCTCCTGCGGTGGCGCCGCCGCGCACACCGCCTCCACCTCGGCATCGAAAGCCGCCAGCGCCTCATCGGGGGTACGCTTCGGGTGCAGCACCAGCGTGACAGCGTACAGGAATGGATCGATGGTCGCCTGCAAGCCGCCGCTCACCGCCACGGCGTACTCCTTCTCCACCAGCGCCTGGTACAGCCGCGACGTCTTGTTCGAGATGCCCCCGCCAAACAGATTCAGGCTGCTCGCCCCGCTCAGCAGGCTGTCCATCACCGTGAACGCGTAGAAATCGGCATCGCCTGCCGCCGGAGCATGGTAAGAGATCAGCATATACGTCGTATCCCCTGGCCCTTCCACACTCACGCGCCGCTCGCCGCGCATCGGCGGTTCCGGGCGCGGCTGCCAGTCCAGCGCCGGGCCGGAGGGAAGCGCGCCGTACAGCTCCTCGATGCGCTTCAGCATCTCCTGGCTGTCGAAGTCGCCTGCCAGCGCCAGCACGCTGTTGTTGGGCGTGTAATAGCGCCGGTAATGGGAGAACAAATCCTCCCGCGACATCTTCTCCAGGTCCGCCATATCGCCGATCACCTCGTGGTGGTAAGAGTGCACCCGGAAAGCCGCCGCCTGCACCTCCTCGCTCAGCAAGAAGGTCGGCTCGTTCTCGTTTCCCTGGCGTTCCGAGATGATCACCGTTCGTTCGGACGCCACCTCCTCCGCATTGAACAGCGCATTCGCCATGCGGTCCGATTCCAGCCGCAGCGCCAGGTCGATCTTATCGGCAGGCATCGTCTCGAAGAAAGTCGTCCAATCCACATAGGTAAACGCATTCCAATACCCCCCATCTCGCGAGACAGCCTTATCCAGCACGCTCGGCGGGAACTGCGGCGTCCCCTTGAACAGCATGTGCTCCACCCAATGCGACGCCCCCGTCAGCCCGGGGACTTCGTTGCGCGAACCCACGCGGTACCACACCCAATGGCTGATGATCGGCGCGCTGTGAATCTCCTTCAGCAGCACGGTCAGCCCGTTGGCAAGTTGAATTTTCTCTACAGGTTTTGTCATGTGAAGATGGGTTCCTTTACACCACAAGCCTTTACCGCCTAAAGTCATTACCGGCTTGGAGTATACCATTCCAGGCGCATTTTCCTCCCCCAAATAATCAGCGGAACAAAAATAGATAAAACACAAAGAACGCTAAGGAAGACCTAAGAACTCAAAGCTTTCTTACCGGTTCCGTGCAATCCAAGATCAGAATCCGCTTCCAGCCTTCAGCCTTCGCAGCATCCAAATACTCTTTGTGTCCTTTATCTTGCCCTTCGTGATCTTCGTGTTTCAAACTTCCTTCTCACTGCTTGCTTTGCCTCACCCACCCGCACAGCCACGACGGCTCCGGCGCGCACAGCGGCGTCTCCTCCCACGAGCTTGGCAGCGGCTCCAGCAAATCCCGGTACGGCGCAAGCACATCCTGCAAACCCTTGAACGGCGCGTGCAGCTCCGTCTCGCGCAGCGGAATATCTACCGGCACTACCAGCTCCACCGGCACCTGCAGCACCACCGGCAGCGTTTGGCTCACCGGCACGATCATATCCAGGTGGATATCCAGCTGCGTACCCTCGCGCAGCACAATGTCCAGGTTCACCGGCGACCCATTCAACCAGATGCGCGCATTCTCCACCAGCGCCCGCCGCGTCAACACCACCGTGGTATCCTGCTTCAGCGGCAGATCGAACACCACCGGGATCTCATCCCGCACCACGATCGTATCCTCCACCTTCACCGTCGCCCGGATCGTCGCCTCATCCATGCGCACGAAATTCTCGTACAGCCCCCCGATCAGCTGGTCGGAGAGCAAACGCTTCAACTCAAACACCTGGCTTCCCACGATCAACAGCGCGCAGATCAAAATCACATTCACCACCATCGAAATCACGCTCGCCGTCGTCCAAAAAGCCGGTCCGATCTTGCCCTGCCACAGCCAGGGTCGCCCATCCAGCGCCTGGCGCAGCCTCCCGGGCGGGGTCGGTGCATCCTGCATATCGGCTGTATACTCGTCCATCCTGAACCTTCCTCTCACTTAAACCACCACCACAGTTCGCAAAAAAGTCTGAACCTTATCCGAATATAGCACAAATAACCCGCATTTTTACCCTCCCCTCCCCTACACTTTTGACAGTTTTTCGCCCCTCTCCTTCGTGGTCAACCCATCCCCCGAATCCACTTGCCCAATCCTCTTCCTGCCTATATAATTTTGTTAGAATACATTGCACTTAAAAAGCGTACCGAATTGTCGAAAGCACGGAAGGAGCAAACCAATTGAGCACACAAAATGAACCCAAATATCTGGTGGCTGTAATTGGCGCAGGCCCGGCAGGCCTGTTTGCTGCCCGCCAGCTCGCCTCCGAAGGCGCCCAGGTCGTCGTCTTCAACCGCGACATCAAACCTGGCGGCCTGGCGGAATACGGCATCTATCCGTCAAAACACAAAATGAAAGCCGGCTTGCGCAAGCAGTTTCGCCAGATCCTGGAGCAGCCCAACCTGGATTATTTTGGCAACGTCGTCGTCGGTCAGCAGGGCGACCTCAGTCTGCAAGACCTGCGGCAGATGGGCTTTCAAGCCCTGCTGGTCGCCGCGGGGGCGCAGGGCACCAAGTGGCTCGGCCTGCCGGGAGAAGATCTGCCCTGCGGCGTTTACCACGCCAAAGACCTGGTCTATCACTACAACAAGCTGCCCCCCTTCAGCGAGCAAACCTTTCACCTCGGGCGGCGAGTTGCCGTTATCGGCGTCGGCAACGTCATGCTCGACATCGCCCGCTACCTGATCCGGCAGATCAAAGTAGACGAAGTCATCGCCGTCGCCCGCCGCGGCCCGGCTGAAGTCAAATTCGACAAGAAAGAAATGGAATACGTCATCGCCAACCTGGATCTCTCCGCCCTGGATGAAGAGCTGGAGCGCGTCCGCCCGAACATGGAAGCCATCGGTCAGGATGTGAACGCCGCCCGCGACTTCATCCTCTCAGCCCAACCCAAAGCCCTGCCCCCGGTCTCTCAATCCGTCTTCCGCTTCGATTTTCTCGCCTCCCCCACCCGCATCCTCGGCGACGAGCACGGCAACGTCGTTGGGCTGGAGGTCGAAGAGACCAAACTCATCCCCCACAACGGGGATACTAAAGCCCGCGGCACCGACGTGCACCGCACCCTGGATGTCGACACGGTCGTCTTCTGCATCGGCGACCGGGTTGACGAGCAGTTTGGTCTGCCGGTCAAGTGGAATGAGTTCGTCAAGAACCCCACGCCCGCCTACCCCGTCGACGATCTCTCCTACGAAGCCTTCGACCCCGAGACGAACCAGCCCCTCAAGGATGTTTTCGTCGCCGGCTGGTCGCGCGAGGCCTCCAGCGGGCTGGTTGGCGTCGCCCGCAAAGACGGCGAACGCGGCGCCAAAGCCGTGCTGCAGTACCTGCACACCTTTGCCCCCTCGCCGGATGCGCTCGCCCACCTGCACGCCTTGCAGGCGCGGCTCGACACCCTTGGCAAGCCGGTTGTCACCAAGACGGCAGTTGCCCGCCTCTTCGAAGCCGAAGAAAGCGAAGCCGCCCGCCAGGGGCTGGAAGAATTCAAATTCCGCTCGAACGAAGAGATGCTCGCCGCTATCGGCGATCTGGTTTCTTGACGCGGCTCAGGTTGCAAAATACAGGGCGCACGGGCATCACCCCCTGCGCCCTGTTCCTTTTTAATCTGTCATCCTGAACGCAGTGAAGGATCTTCGAGACCCGCCGGGGAGATTCTTCGCTCCGCTCAGAATGACAGACCTGCGGTCATCCTGAACGCAGTGAAGGATCTAATCCTTTTGCGTGGCCGCCTGCCCCCTGTTGCTATTAAGACGGTTTCCCGCTGCCAATATTATACGGATAGTGAATCTGCAGCAAGAACCCGAACGCAATCACCGCCTCGCCGACGATCACCCCAATCGCCTGCCACGGCCCGAAGTAAGGAATATTCGGCAGCGGCTGGTTGCCAAACCCGAAGATATCCGCCATCCCCGAAGCCACCGCGATCACGTACCCGGTGCTCACCAGCCGCAGGCCGATATCCGCCAGGATGCTTTTCTGCGAACCGTTCCACAGCGCGTCCAGGCTCAGGTAGCCGCCCATGCAGATCAGCGCCAGCCCCACCAGGAAAACCGCAATCTGCACGAAGCCGGTCACCGGGCTGCGGTCCAGGCTGAACAGCCCCGGATCTGCGCCGATCAAATAGATCAGCAGCCCGATCAAGATCGCAATCAACCCCAGGCGCACTTTTTGACGCCGCGCGGCGCGGTTCTTGTGGGCGGGATGCTCGCTCATTTGGGTAAAGTCTCCTGCAGCACGCGCAGCCAGTTTAGGCCCATGATGCCGGCGGTGTCCGCCTCGCTGTAGCCGCGTTGGGTCAGTAAGCCTGCAATTCGGGTCAGGTCGGCGATGGTATTGATCTCGTGCGGCGTCGACTGCCAGCCAAAGCCGCCGTCGAAGTCGCTTCCCAATCCTGCGTGGCGCGCACTGCCTGCCATCTGGCAGATGTAGTCGATCTGCGTCGCCACCCGCTCGATGCTCACCTGCTGGCGCGGGTCGCTGCTGCGCCAGGAGCCGTCCAAAAACGGATTATACGGCACCACCCCAATCACCGCCTGCCTCTCGATCAACCCGTGGATCATGCGATCGCTCAGGTGGCGGTTATCATCCTGCCGCTGGATCAGCTTGCGCGCATTGGCGTGCGTTGCCACGATGCGCCCCTCGAAAACATCCACCGCCTGCAGGGCTGCCTGCTCGTCCATATGGCTCACGTCCAAAACCAGCCCGCTCTGCGCCATAGCTGCCAGCAGCTCGAAGCCTTCCTTCGTCAGCGGTCCGGGCTCGCGCGTCCCCCCGCAGAAGCGCGTCCCTGCCCACGCCGGTCCCACGATGCGCACCCCCCACTCATGCCACTCCGCCAGCTCCTCCGCCGCGCGCACCCCTTCCGCCCCCTCCATCAGCACCACCAGCCCCACCGGGTGACCGCTGCTCCCGGGTTCCTGCTCTTCAGGCACGCCCGATGGCGCTCTGTAATCCAGCTCTTTGCGCTGCCAGTGCTCCAGCACCTGCTCCAAATCTGAACGGCCGCGCACCAGCCTGAACTTCTCCGCATGCCGCTCTTCCAACCGGCGGTAGGCGTCTAACTGCGTGCGGTACAGGCGGTGCGCCTGCGGAGTATCGGCATACACCTGCGTATCCCAATCGCCCTCCCGGCGGCGGCGCGGGGCTGCGAACAGCGTAGCGAACACCACCGCCACCCTCCCCGCCTGATAATCCGCCCAGCCCAGCAGCGTATCCCCGTTATACGCCGGAGTCGTTCCCCCGGCTTCCAAACGCCGCGTCTCGGCTGCCGGGCGGGTGTAATCCCTGCCGAAGGTCAGCATATTCCAGGCCAAATCCTGGTGCGCGTCAACCAGCAGCATTTAGCTCTCCATCTCCATAGGCAGCCCACCCTCAGCCAGCCGGCGGGCGATTTGACGGTCGATCTTGCCCATCGGGAAATCCTCCAGTTCGCTCACCTGCACCCAGCGCAGGTCCTGCACCTGCAGCCGCTGCGGCTCGTCCCCGTTCGCCAGGCGGCAGGCAAACGCGTGCAACGTCACCTTGAAATGCGTGTACGCGTGCCGGTAAACACCCAGCGCCGCGCCCACCCGCACCTCCACGCCCAGCTCTTCACAAATCTCGCGCCGCAGGCAGCCTGCCAGGTCCTCGCCCGGCATCAGCTTGCCGCCCGGAAACTCCCACATGCCTCCCAGCAGCCCCTCCGGCGGTCGCTGCGCCACCAGCACCTTCTCCCTGCCCTCTGCCAGGTCGCCGCCTCGGATGACCGCCGCCGTGACGACATAATGCGGCGC
>JBGSTO010000229.1:0-3528 GCA_041736465.1 Anaerolineales bacterium
CGCCAAAATTCCCGGGTCAAGAACTGGTGCGCAGCCTGCCGGTATCTATTCAGATAAACGATCAAGTGTATGCCCCTAACGACGCAGGCCTGGCATCCAGGCTGCCAGTCTCGGCGCGCGGTCCCAGGCAGCCGGTGATATTATCTCCTAGCTCCACCGACTTCGAGCAGGCCTTTCGCTCGCTCGGTCGCTCATTCGATGAGATCATTGTGCTGCTGTTTTCTGAAGGCATGAACGATGCGGTGAAGAAAGCCAGGCTCGCAGCCAGTAAATCACACACACCTGCTGCAGTCCACATCGTTGATTCCCAGTCCATCGACGTGGGGCTGGGGGTGCTGGTGCAGAAAGCCGCCGAACTGGCGCACAGTGGGCGCCCTGCAGCCCTGATCAAGCAGGACCTGCTGGGTTATATCCCCCATGTATACACCGTCTTCGGCATTCGCGGGCTGTCGTATCTCGAACAAGCCGGTCAGCTTCAGCCGGCCCAGGCACTGGTAGGAGAGATGCTCGGCATGCTGCCCGTCTTAGCCCTGGAACACGGGCAGTTGACCGCCGTACACAAGGCTCGCAGCGGGCGCAACCTGGTTGATATTTTGTTTGAATACGTCAACGAAATCACGCATCTGGAACACATTGCCTTGCTGCAAAGCGCAGCCTACTTCACCAATGAAGCTCGCAGCTTGAAAGAACGCATACAAAGCGAACATCCCCGGGTGCGCCTGAGCGAACACCTGCTCAATCCCGTCACCGCGGCCCTGATCGGCCCCGCCAGCCTGGGGATCGTTGCTGTAGAATCCGAGCGGAGGATGCGATGAAACCAACCGAAACAGGCGGCGCTCCCCAGGTCGCAGTGGTCACCGACAGCACTGCCGACCTCCCAGCAGCGGTCACCGAGCGTTTAGGCATCAACGTCATTCCCAACATCATCGTGATCAATGGTCAAAGCCTGCGGGATGGTATCGACCTTTCGCGCGAAAGCTTCTACCAGGCTTTACCCGCTATGCAAATCATGCCCACTACAGGTACGGCTTCATCCGGCGCGTACGAACAGCTCTATGAGCAGCTCTTGAGCACAGGCTTCCGGCATGTGCTCTCGATCCACGCTTCGGGCTTATTGAGCGGCATCCTGAACGCAGCCAGCGCGGCAGCCGCCGCTTTTCAGGACCGTGTGCAGGTGCTGGACAGCCAGCACATCAGCCTGGGATTGGGGTTTCAGGTCATGGCAGCCGCGGAAGCGGCGCAAGCCGGTCTATCGATCGATGAGCTGGTTGCTGCTGCCAATCGCATTCGCCTGCGCGTGCACTTGATCGCCATGCTGGACACCCTGGAGTACCTGCGCCGCAGCGGGCGAGTTTCCTGGGCGCGCGCTCAGCTTGGCGCCTTGCTGCGCATCAAACCATTTGTCGAAGTACGTGAAGGCAAAGTGCTGAGACTGGGAGAAACACGCACTTTTCATAAGGGATTCGAAAGGCTGAAAGCCCTGATCCAAAAACTGGGGATACTCGAGCGCCTGGCAGTCCTGCACACCAACGCCGAAGAGCAAGCCCACCGCCTGGTATCAGAACTGGGCAGCCAGGCCCCGCTCAACACGCTGGTGGTGAATGTGACCACCGTGATCGGCGCGCATGTCGGCCCAAATGGGCTTGGTTTCACAGCCGTGGTCAAGTAATATCCTGGCTTCAACCTTTCCCACCTGATAAACGGGCGTAAACTGGTAAAATTACCTTTCAATGATACCTTCGATTCAAAAATTGCAAAAATTCATCAAATTAGAAGTCGAGCGCGGCTATGACAACCGCGCCGTCGTCGGCGGGCTTGAGCGCATACTTGCCTGGTGGGAGCTTGAGGCGCGCAACGAGGGCCTGGACGAAGAATTGATCCAGCTGATCAACGCCCGTTTGCGCGATTATTCCCGCCTGAGCGAAGAATCACGCGCTGAGATGCTGAGGGGCTTGTGGAACCGTATGCAGCGTGAGGCCGGCGCAGCGCCTATACCCGAGTTATATCGCCTCCAGCCCATCGCAGACAGCCAGCCGGCCCCCACCCCTAAAGCCGATGCCGGCGCACCCGGGGATGCAACACCAGAGGCTGACGCCCTGGATTTTTCCCGCAGCGCCAGGCGAACCAAACCGGCAGGCGCGCCCATCGAAGCGCCCGCCGCCCTGGATGCACCGGTGAGCGTTTTGAGCGGCGTAGGTCCCAAGCATGCTCACACGCTGGGCAAGATGGGCATGCATTCTCTGCGCGATATGCTCTACTACTTCCCGCGCCGCTACGATGATTACTCCCAGCTCAAGCCGATCAACCGCCTGGTCTTTGGCGACGTGGTCACCGTCATCGGCACAGTGCAGAACTACAGCACCAGGAAAATCCGCGGTGACAAGCAGATCGTGGAGGCCATCATCCACGATGGCACCGCCTCCCTGCGCCTGACCTGGTTCAACCCTTACGTCGCCCGGCGCTTGCACGGCGGTCTGCAAATATCGGTTTCCGGGAAGGTTGAGCAGTACCTGGGACGCCCGGTGATGAGCAATCCGGAATGGGAACCGCTCGACCAAAACATGCTCAGCACCAACCGCATTACGCCGGTTTACCCCCTGCGCGAGCAGATCACCCAACAGTGGCTGCGCAAAACCATGCACGGCGTCGTCACGCACTGGTCGCCGCGCGTCACCGATCACCTACCCGCCGAAACCTGCCGCCAGGCCGGTCTGCTGGATCTGCAGGCAGCCCTGCTGCAAATCCACTTCCCCGATACGCAAGACGCGCTGCAGGCGGCGCGCTACCGTCTGGTATTCGATGAAGTCTTCC
The DNA here is from genome assembly GCA_041736465.1 of Anaerolineales bacterium. GTDB lineage: Bacteria > Chloroflexota > Anaerolineae > Anaerolineales > UBA4823 > JAJUJL01. The sequence continues at coordinate 2,812 of JBGSTO010000229.1, forward strand.
TGCTGCAGTTAGGTCTTCTGCAGCAAAAGAGCGCCTGGCAAGAACGCAGCGCGCGCATCTTTGAAATCCCGGATGAGTGGTTCCAACAGCAGATCGAGCGCCTGCCTTTCGCACTGACCGGTGCGCAGCTCCGCACCCTGGACAGCCTGCGCCAGGACCTGCGCTCGGGTCATCCCATGAACCGCCTGCTGCAGGGCGATGTGGGCTCTGGCAAAACCATTGTCGCCGCCCTGGCAATTGCCATGGTGTGCCAGGCGGGCAGCCAGGCAGCGCTCATGGCGCCAACCGGCATCCTGGCAGAGCAGCATTACCGCAGCCTGAGTCGCGTACTGTGCGCCGAGGATGGCCCCCTGCAGCCGGAGCAGCTGCGCCTGATGACCGGCGCCACGCCCGAAGCAGAAAAACAGCACATCCGTGAAGCGCTTAGCCAGGGGCAGGTGCGCCTGCTGATCGGCACGCACGCCCTGATCGAAGAGCCGGTCGCCTTCGCCGATCTGCAGCTGGTGATCATCGACGAACAGCACCGCTTCGGCGTCGAGCAGCGCGCCGCGCTGCGCCTCAAAGGCGACAACCCGCACCTGCTGGTGATGACCGCCACGCCCATCCCGCGCTCGCTGGCGCTGACCATCTACGGCGACCTGGAGCTGAGCATCATCGATGAGATGCCCCCCGGGCGCCAGGAGGTGAGCACCTACGTGCTGATGCCGCGCGAGCGCG
>JBGSTO010000239.1:0-5704 GCA_041736465.1 Anaerolineales bacterium
GGCAGACGAGCTGGCGCCGCTCGACACCTGGCGCGCCGCCCGGCGCGATGCCCACGACCTGCTGCTCTTGAACGTCCCAGCGCGCTATCTATGGGTGTGCGGCGTGCTCTCCAGCGACGGGCGCAATACCCCGCAGGTCGAGCAGATGCGCGTGGAGTACGAGCGCCAATCCTGGCTGCGCTACCTGCCGGCGATTTACACCCCCGGAGAGCGCGATCCAACCTTCATTTACCGGTCCCTGGCATTATTCCAGTCCATGCTCGACGAGCAGGAGGCCCATCTCGAAGAGCTGCCGCGCCTGTTCGACCCGCTGGCAGCCCCGGCGGAATGGTTGGATTGGCTGGCGGGCTGGCTGGCCTTCGACCTGGATGAGACCTGGTCCGAAGACAAGCGCCGCCAGGCGTTGAAGCAGGCCTTTGCCCTGCAGGGGCTGCGCGGCACGGTGGAGGGTCTGCGTGCTATGATCCTGCTCTACACCGGCGCAAAGGCGCGCATCGTCGAGCCCGCCCGCAGCGCCCACCTGTGGTCATTGGGAGAAACCTCGACACTGGGTTTCACCACCATGCTGGTTCCGGCGCAGGCGCAGGGCGCGGTGCTGGCGACCACCGCCGACCTGAACAGCTCGCACCTGCTGGCGGCGGAAGACTACGGCGCGACCTTGTTTACTGATCTGGCGCATCACTTTTGCGTGCAGGTGTATGCAGCGGAGGTTACCGGCGAGGTCGCCTTGCAGCGGCTGGAGAGGGTGGTGGAGCGCGAAAAACCGGCCCACACCACCTGCTGCGTGCGGGTGATCGAAGCCGAGATGCGCGTCGGTGCGCAGGCTCGACTGGGCGTGGATGCCATCGTTCCCCCGGCCGCGCCGGATGCAGTTTTTAATCCTGGAATTGAGCTTGGCGTGGAGAGTGTGCTGCCAGACGATCCGCGTCCCAACGTGCTTGGCAGCAAATCCTACCTGGGCAAGAACGCAGTCCTGGGTACAGGCACATCCAAGACGTCAAGCGAAGAAGATCCATTCGAAGGAGGCGATCATGTCTGATCATTTCAACCACTCAGTGCAGCATTTGGCCCGTCTGAGCAGCCCGCTGCGCAACCATTATTTCTACGGCAAGCTGCTCACCGAGCGAGATTTGACGCTGGAACAAACCTATATGAACCGCAAGCGCTGGTTGATCAACCGCCTGGGGTTGGGCAGCGGGGTGCTGTGCGGTCTGGAGGTGGACGTTTCTGACGACGGCAAGTGCGTGATCGTCAAGCCCGGCGTAGCAGTCGACCCGTTTGGGCGCGAGATCATCGTTCCAGAAGCTTACTGCCTGGAAAACCCGCGCCAGCCCACCGACTGCATGGGACGCCCGCAGGGCGATCCCGTCCAGGGACCGGCGGTAGTGCACATCTGCGTGGCCTACCACGAGTGCGAGGTGGATGCGGTGCCGGCGCTGGTCAGCGACTGCGACACCCGCCAGGACTGCGCCGCCAATCACATCCGCGAGCGCTACCGGGTGGTGGTGTGCGCCGATGCAAAACCGCACACAGGGCTGACGGAGGAACAGTGCCGGACCATCTTCCCTGTCGAGCAGGATGAGATTTTCGACCGCAGTACCGCTGCCTGCCAAGTGCTGGGCGGAGAGTGCCCCGAACCGGAGGGTGAATGCGTGGTCATCGGCGCAGTTGTGCTGCCAGAAGACCCGCAGCAGGCGCTGCAGGCGCGTGACTGCGGTCACCGGCGGCTGATCTACAGCAACGGCACCTTGTTCGACCTGCTGATGTGCCTGGCGGATCGCGTCGATGAGTGCTGCGGGCAAATCCCTGCCACCCTGCTGCTGCGCTACGTGGCTGGCGACGCTCAGACTGCCATCGCCGGCTCAGTGCTTCAAAATCCAGTCGTGGTGCAGGTGGTGGATCACAACGGGCAGCCGGTCGCCAACGAGCCGGTCACCTTCCGGGTGCGCGGCGGGGGCGGCGCCGTGCTGGATGCCAGCAATACGCCCCAGCCGCACTATACCATCAATTCCGGGTCGGCAGGAACCGCCAAAGCCTCCTGGCAGATCGGCCCTAACGCCGGTTTGAACACCTTAGAAGCCAGCATCGCCAGCGGCGCGCAGGTGGTCTTCAGCGCCCTGGGGCAGGCGGAAGTTACTCACCCGCCGGTGATCAAAGAATTCGATCCAAAGCTGGGAAGCGAGCTGTCCGATGAGGGATTGAAGATCCTGTTCGAGAATGGCATCAGATTTGACTTCGACCGTGAGATGAGCGCCCAGGACCTGGACACGCCCGAGAAATGGCTGGCGCTGTGGTTCGTCGGACCGGAAGACCCCGCCGCACCTACTGGACAGAGCCCGGTCATCGCCATGCGCGCCGAGCTGCACCTGGCAGATCCCAACCCGGCAGCGCCTTCCGCCTTTGCTCGCTACAGATTCAGCCTGGAAATGGGCATGGACAGCCTGAGAGATCGCGGCTTCCGCGGGTTGTTGGCGGCGCGCGCCGCAGGCAATAACATCCGCGGCGATTCGGACGGCGTGCTGCTGGATGCCGATTTCGCCGGCACACTGCTGGATTTCCAGAAGATCGGCTTGTATTTCAAGGATCCCACCTTGCCGCTGGGAGAAGCCTTATTCAACCTGGCGCCGCACCAAATAGAGCAGTTCGACCCGGCTCTCTACAACGGGTTACAAACAGGCGCTCCGCCCGCCCTGCCCACAGGTGATGGCACACCCGGCGGTCTGTTCTCGAGCTGGTTCAGCATCCGGTGAGCGATGGCACGCCCGCAGGTAAACGCAATAATCAATCTCTATCTCCGATGAATCAGGAGGCAACTAAGATGAGTGACCTGAAAATTTCTGACCGTGTCTGCGAAGGAAATGTTCCCGGGCTTGAGCGCACGCGTTTCTTCCCGCGCCAGCTCGTGACGCCGGATGACCTGACCCAGGATCAAATTTATTTCCGCGACAAGCACCGCCGCCACAACCGCATGCTGCACGGCTGGGGGGTGGTGTGCGGAGCGCGCGTCAAGCCAGGCAAAGAGCGCTGCGACCTTGTGGTGGAAAGCGGCTATATCCTCGGACCGTACGGCGACGAGATCGTCATTCCCGACGACGTATCTTTCAATGCCTGCAAACAGGACCTGGATGGCAACGCCTACTCCGCCTGCGGCGAACCCAGCGACCCTTGGTGCCGGGATGTGCGCGCCGAGCGGCGCCCCAACCAGGTGTATTACCTGGCAGTGCGCTATGACGAATGCCGCTCCCGACCCGTGACTGCGCATGCCGGGGAATGCGGCTGCTCCGAGCCGGGCTGCGAGTACAGCCGCATCCGCGACAGCTTTACCCTCAAGCTGCTCAGCGAGCTTCCCGAGAGCTACCGGGATATGCGCATGCCAAACGTGACCAACCTGTTCCGCTGCAGCGATGGGCGTCCTTGCCCGCCCTGCCCGGATGATCCCTGGGTGATCCTGGCGGATCTGACCATGGGCGCAGACGGCGCGGTTGAGGTGATCGATTGCTATGCGCACCGCCGCTATGTGGTCTCCTTTACCGGCTTCTACTTCATGTGCCGCCCGGATTACAGGCAGAAGGAGATAGGCGCAATCGCGGGCACATACCGCCCCATGATGGTAGACTTGCGCGCCCAGGCGGAAAATGTTACCGCCGCGCGCAGCGTTTCTGTGCGAGTCGCCAGCGGCGAATGGGCTGCTCTGCCGGCGCACTTCACGGTGCAGCCCGGTGAAACCGTCAGCAGCTTCCTGGTTCGCGAAGGCGACCGCCCGTATTACGACACCTCTGCCGATGAAACCTATACGCTTAAGGAGCTGTACTCCCTGGCAGGTGTGCGCCCGGATACGGTGCTCTACAGCGATCAAGACGCCCTGACCCCGCTGGAAGGCTTGAAGCTGCGTGTGGCAGACATGCGCGTGGTGAGTGAGGGGCTGGCAGGTCTGCTGGATGAAGACGGCTTGCAGCGCCTGGAGAAAAATTACCTGGGTGCACCGGATGCCACCGCAGAGCTTCCGGCGGTGAACCTGCGCGGGCTGAGCGCCTCTTCGCGGCTCGGCAAGGCGGTTGGGCGCTCTTCCATCGCCGAGATCGCCGCCCAGCCGGTGGAGGAATTCGTCAAGACCGCGGTGAGCGCCGCGCCGGCGCGCGAGAAGACCGCCATCGAGACCCAGGCACGTGAATTGTGGAACAGCGCCAAGCGTGTCGTGCGCCTGGGCAGCACCTGGAAGGCCGGGTAGAATACTTAAAGATCAACACAAAGAACACAAAGGAGGCGCAAAGCCCACAAAGGTAATCATTTGGGTTATCCTTTGTGTACTTTGTATTCTCACTTTGTGTTCTTTGTGTTTTAATCTTTTTTGACTCTCACGGCGCGCATATTCTTATGTTATAAACAATCTAACAGGGAATATCCGCATGCAGTGCCCCCAGTGCCATTACCAACCCTTGCCCGAAAACGCCCGCTACTGCCCGCAGTGCAGCCAGCCGGTGGAGGTGGCCGCGCGGGTCAAGATCGATGCCCAGGTGGGCGAAAACTACGGGCAGGTGATCGGCGTCCAAACCCAGGTGCTCAACGGGGACGTCTACGGCGGCGACATCTACCAGGTGCAGGTATACGCGCTCAGCGAGGCCGGGCGCAGCGGGGCTGCCGGGCGCTTCCTGGAGCGCAATACGCCTCCTTATCCCTACCTGCAGCCCTTCACTGCCCGCGACCGGCTGCGCTTCTGCGGGCGCGACGGTGAAGTTCGCCAGGCGCTCAGCAGGCTGGGCGCCAGCCGACTGCTGGTGCTCTACGGCCCCTCCGGCGTGGGCAAAACCTCCCTGCTGGCAGCCGGCTTGATCCCCCAACTGGCGGATGACGGCGCCCTCGCCGTGCATGTCAGCGATTACAGCCAGCCGCTGGGCGATACCCTGTGGAAGGCGCTCTCCGCCAGCAAAGAGCAGCTAAACCTGCCGCTCAGGCAGGGGGCGCCGCTGCCAGAGCTGCTGCAGTCGGTGCAGCAGGCGGCTAAAGGCACGCTGGTGCTGGTGCTCGACCAGTTCGAAGCCCTCTTCCACCCGGATTACCCCGCCGAGCTGCGCCTGGCGCAGATCAACTCCCTGGTGGAGAGCCTGAAAGCCGTCCCGCCGGAGTACCTGCGCCTGGTGCTGGCGGTGCGCGAAGACCAGCTCCTGCGCCTCTCCGACCTGCAGGAGGCCCTGCCGGACTTATTCCGCGCCTTCATGGAACTCAAGCCGCTCACCCGGGCGCAGGCTCGCCAGGCGGTGCTGCAGCCCAACGATCACGTCGCCCAGCCGCTGTTCTTCGCCGATGGCATGGTGGATGAGCTGCTGCTGCCCGAGCTGGACGCCCTGACCCGCGAGACGCCCGATTCGATCTACCCGCCGCACCTGCAAATCGTCTGCCGCTGGCTGTACGACCAGGCCCAGCAGCGCGGCCTGCGCATGGCTACCCCTGATTTGTATTTAAATGAAGGCCGCGGCGCTGAAGGCATCCTGGTGAGCCACCTGGATGAAACCCTGCGCACCCGCCTGGCAGAGCGCCAAAAGCTGGCAGAGCAGGCACTGGCAGCCCTGGCAGCTCACAGCGGCGGTGATTGGGCTGCCGCCGCCAGCCTGGGCTTGCCCGCAGACAGCGCCGGCGAGCTGGAGCATACCCTGGATCTGCTGGTCGAAGCCGGGCTGCTGCTGCGCATGCACCCTGCTGGGAGCGG
>JBGSTO010000259.1:0-2983 GCA_041736465.1 Anaerolineales bacterium
CTCTGCCCAGGTGACTGCGCCGTTGCCGCCCAGCAGCAGCAGCAGTCCCACCACCGCGGCGGCGCCCCACTGCCTGCGGGAAGGCGCCGGGGCTCCCTTAAGCCGCTGCCAGAAGTACAGGATTGCACCGGCAAAAAGGAAGCGGGCTCCCGCCATCAGAAACGGCGGCATGGTTTCCACCGCAAAGCGGATCGCCAGGTAGGTGGAGCCCCAGGCGATGTACACCGCCGTCATTGCCAGCCAGATACGTGCACGTTGTGACATTATAGATCTCCGTAGCGGGCGCTCTCCCAGCCCAGCAGAGCCTTCTTGCGCGCCACACCGTAGCGATAGCCGCTGAAATCGCCCAGCTTGTGCAGCACGCGGTGGCAGGGGATGATCACGGGCAGCGGGTTGCTGCCCACAGCGTTGCCCACCGCCCGGGCCGAGCTGGGCCGCCCGATCTGCTCGGCGATCTGCTGGTACGAGGTCGCCTTTCCAGGGGGAATGCGCAGCAGCGCCTCCCATACCTTGATCTGAAAATTCGTGCCCCGCAGGTGCAGGCTCAACGGCGCCGGCGGTTCTCCCAGCCAGAAACCGAACAATACGGCAGCTAAAGCTCCGCTGCGCTCGGGGTTCAGACGCAAGTCGGCTTTATGCCAGCGCCCGCGCAGCTGCTGCAGCGCCCCCGCCTGACCATCGGCTCCCAAAAAGACCAGGTCGGTCACGCCGCGCGGCGAAGCCGCCAGCAGGCAGTCGCCCAGGGGGGTAGGATGAAAGCCGTAATCCAGCGCCAGCCCGGCGCCGCCTTGCTTGTACTCGCCTGGCGTCACTGCTTCCACGGCGACGAACAAATCGTGCAGCCGCCCGGGGCCGGAAAGTCCGGCTGCGTAAGCCGTTTCCAGCAAGCTGCCGGAACGGTCGAGCAGCTCCCGGGCATGTTCTTTGGTCAGGAACTGCAGAAAGCGCTTGGGACTGATGCCCACCCAACGCGTGAACAGGCGCTGGAAGTGATATTCGCTCAGGTTCACTGCGCGCGCCACCTCATCCAGCTCCGGCTGCTCCGTGCGATGCTCATCCAGGAATTGAATCGCCTGCTCGATGCGCTGGTAATCATCGTTCAACTGTTCGAAATCTACCGTTTTCTCGTCCATTTTTTTACCTCCAGGTTGCGATCTGTATGCCAGTATACGCGCACTGGATGTGAAAAACCACCCGATTCTTGCGCAGTTTGCTCTTCATCAATTTGTCATTCTGAGCGGCAGTTCGGAGAACTGCTTAGCGAAGAATCTCGCTTTCCGGTCGTGCAGACCCTTCGGTCGCTGTGCGAAGCAGAGCTTCGCCAGCTCCCTCAGGGTGACACCGTTCTGAGCGGCCCAAGAGCAGCTCATTGCGTTAATCCAAATACACCAGTAAATCGCTGCGCCCGCGCAGCTCGCTGACCGAGCGCATCCCCAGGATCGATAGCATACCCGCTAACTGCCATTTCCAAGAGGTGTACAGGTTCACGATCTGCTGAAAAGCCACGTCCGAGTCGATCTTGCTGGCATGCAGCGGGTCGGTGGTGGTAATGCCAAACGGGCAGCCCAGGCCTTTCTCGCATTGGGCGATGCGAATACAGCCGATAGCGACCAGCTCGGCGGTGCCCAGGATGGCCCCATCGGCGCCCAGGGCAATCGCCTTGGCGACGTCCCAGGCGCTGCGCAGCCCGCCGGAGGCCATCAAGGTCACCTGATCGCGGATGCCCTCATCCACCAGGAAGCGGTGCACTTTGGGGATGGCATACTCGATCGGCATGGCGATGTTCTTCTTGGCAATCTCCGGAGCGGCGCCGGTGCCGCCGTAGGCGCCGTCCAGGTGCACGATGTGCGCTCCGGCGTAGTAAGAGCCGACTGCCACCATGTCCACATCGGTGGGCGTGGAAACCTTCACGCTCACCAGGGCCTGCGGGTTGACCTGCTTGAGCCAGTCGACGTGCTTTTTGTGGTCTTCGACAGAGTAAACGCTGTGGAATGGGAAGGGCGAGAACAATGAGGTGCCTTCCACTGCCTGGCGCAGGCGGGCGACCGAGCTGGTGTTCTTATTGCCCAACAGGTGCCCCCCCAGACCCGGCTTGGCGCCCTGGGCGTACTTGATCTCGATCACCGGGGCGCGCTGCAGCGTCGCTTCGCTGACGCCGAACAGGCCGGTGGCAACCTGGGTGATGATATGCTCGGCATACGGCTCCAGCTCCTCCGGGTAGCCGCCTTCGCCGGTGGAGGTCAATATCCCCAGCGCTTTGGCAGCTCTGGCACGCGCCAGCATCACTGGCGTGCCGACGCTGCCGTAAGACATCCCCGCGCCGTACCAGGGCAGCGGCAGGATGCGCTCCGGTCTTCCCGGATCGCGGCGGTTGAGCGGCAGAGAAAAGTCGAAGGCTGATGGATCGGCCTGGACGATCTCCCTGGGATTGCGCTCCAGCTCGAAAGCAAACGCCAGGCGGTCGAAGCCGCCCTCCGATGCGCCGGTGCGGTGCTCCAGCTCACCGTTTGGCGGGCAGCCGGTCTTGGCTTGCTGCTGCGAAGAGAGCAGCAGCGCCACCGGCCAGCGGAAATCGCCCTCGCCGCCGCTGGGTTGGGGCAGGCGCGGGTAGCTGGAAAGCGGGGCGCTGCCTCCCAGCACCTTGCGGAAGGACTCGTTCTCGTTTCTGAACCAGATGGTGCGCCCCACCTCACCTCGCAAGCGGCGCACCTCGCGCAGGCCCATCGCTCCCAGGGCTTCCAGCAATTGGTCGCGCCAGGCGTTGATCAAGTTGACCACACGCTGCGCCCCCCACTGCGGATCGAGCTCTTCGCTCTCCACCGGGCAGCGGCCTTTGTCGGCCCACAGCGAGCAGCCCCAGGCTGCCTGCAGGATGAAATCAATCGCCACCAGGTCGGCGCCGCAGGCAATCGCTTTGGCAACGTGCTCGGCGGCGGCGATCCCGCCGGAAACGACCAGCGTCACCCGGTCGCGGCAGGCCTCG